>SCUU01000181.1 GCA_004297065.1 Gallionellaceae bacterium | reverse complement strand
AAAATTTCCCACTATCACTTTAGAAGAGTTTGGACAGGTTAGGGACTGTGTGATTATTATTGATGACGCAAACGCTACGTTGGATTCTTACGAATTTAATCGGAAAAATTCACCCATGCGCCGGCCGAATTATCAGCACAGACATTTAAACCGGTTCCACATTTATGTTTTTCATTCCTTGGACGACTCTATAAAAAAAGTATTTGCACAGTCAAAGGCGGTATACATTTCTGAAATTTATCGCGATTCTTCTTTTAAAAATCATAAAAATTTAAAAGGAATTACTCCTAAGCTGGTAGGCTCAAAAGGCTTTCGCTTTCTGGAATACAAGCGTTATTAGAAAACACGCTTTTCCACATTTTTATTTCCACTCTCATAGTATTGTTTAAAATTCAATAAATCATGAAAGGCATTTTTTTAACTCTCGTAGTGGTCCTGGTAGGATTCGCGCTTTGGAAAAAATTCGGTAAAACTCAAATCGCAGCCGCTTTCGGCTTCAGTGACGAGGAGTAATAGTCCGATAGTTTTCGAACAAACAAATTATTTAAAAAATTCATTCACAAAAAAAATTATACGTCATGAACGAATCTCTTAGAAAGGTGATGCAACAAATCGACAATTTCGGTTTTTCTGAAAACTTTGGTTTGACAGAAAGTGCCCCGGGTGGAGAAAGAGGCCTTGCTACAAACGTCACCGCAAACAAACAATTGCAAGCATTAACCGAAGGGTGTAGTACTGCTCAGTTAACAGTATCGGTTGCAAAAACCGGAACCGGTTCTGGCAATACTTATAACCCTGTGTTTTTATTTGGTGGTGACGCGTACACTTCTACCTCAAAAGGTTATACGGTGGTTCAAGTAAATAACCCTGTTCAAACTACTGCTGCTGCGTTCACGAATTCAAAAAACGTGATCACTTTCACTTATGCCGATCCTGCCGACGTGGCCGCGAAAAAGTCGGTGTATACCGTTTCTCAAAGTACTGCGGGTGAATATCCGTTCTGGTTAAATCAATTAACCGGTGGTTGTAAGTCAATTGTAAATGCAATGCAATTATCTCTTGCCGATGCTGCTCACGTGGCTCAGTTAGGTAATGCTATCAAAACATTCGAATTAGACCAATATGGTAAGGCAAAAACAAATGACTTGACCGCTCCTAAAGATTTGTATCAGTACAATTCTAACGGTATCTGGTATGCGAACCCTTTCGAAATTTCTTCTCGTCGTGGTATCGTTCTTAACGTGAACGAAACAGACGGAATGGTATTGAACTTGTTCATGTACGTGAAAGACGTGAAAGAGTGCTCTTGCTAGTTCTTAAATAAAATTAATAAGCATTAAAAAGGCCAGCCCCGAACGGCTGGCCTTTTTTACTAACAAATACGACAATGGCAAAAAAGAAAATTTTAAAAACAGCTTTAAAGAAAGTAGCTACCAAGGTTAAAACGGCTGCGGCTAAAAAACCGAAATTAGCAAAAGCATTAAAAGCTGTGACCGCTGTGTCTACGGGCGGTGTGTCTTTACTGGCTGATAAAAAGAGCCGTGAGAAGCTGAAAAAAGTGGCTTCTAATCCAAAGCTTAAAAAAATTGTGAAGGGTGTGGCTGCTGTCTCTACGGGCGGTGTGTCTTTACTGGCTGATAAAAAGAACCGTGAGAAGGTAGCTAATGCTGCAAAAAAGGTGGGCGCTGCTGCCAGTACTGCTGCAAAAAAGGTGGCTAATGCCGGGAAAAAGGTGGCTACTGTTGCCTTGTTTCTGCCATTCATGCCACTGGCTTTGATCTTTTTAAAACGCAGAGGGATTAAACCTTCTAAAAAACCGGATGAGATAATTACTCAGGTTCATAACGAGATGAGTAAAAAATCTTTTGGTTTGGTTCCGGGCGGAGATAGTTTCGAATACGCTGCAGATGTTCATGAGTTTGGTTATGCAGATGAGGCGGAGTCTTATGGTATTGTTCCCGTAACTCCGGGAATGGTGATGGCTGTTATTGGTTTTCTAAAATCTATTTTTCAATCCATTAAGGCGAAAAGAGCCAAAGGCGAAGCACTGAGTGCCGATGAACAGGAAATTTTAAATCAGGCTCCGGAGATTGAACAGAATTTAACTGAGGCTAAACAATTAGCTTCAGAGGTTTTGGACTCTTCAGAGGCGCAGGCAAAAGAGATTGAGGACAAAGGGGCAAAAGAGGCCACTGAGATCGTTAAGACTTCTGTGGGTGCTACTGCCAGCGGTGGCGGCGTTGCTTCTCCTGAAGAGATTGCCGCAAGTGCTGAAGCAAAGGCCGATGCTGCCAGTGAGAAAATTAAAAAAGAGGGCGCTGAGGATAAAGATGGCATCCTGGACGCTGGTAAAGCAGACGAGGGTAGCAATAAGAAAAAGATCTTTATTGTTATTGCCATCATTGTGGCCATTTTACTGTTTTTAAAGTTTAGATCTTAAAATAAAATTTGTATGCGTTCTTTATATGATCATATCTGCTTAGTAGAGTGTCCCTGTGAGATCAGGGACTCAAAAGGAAATTTGATCTATCAGCGTGAAAAAAAAAAGTCTTTGTAATTCCACTGCCAAAGGACGCGGTTGTCGTTCATGGCCGGATTAAACTACTGGGGATCACAGATAATTTTTTTGAGGTATCTACGCCGGATCTGCCAAAAGGATGGGATTTAAAAGCAAGGTTGGGAGAGGTGACTAGGGTTGCACAAATTGAAGTAGATCAAAAAAATAAATCGGGACGGATTACACTTGACCGAAGGATCTTTGAGGATAAAGAGGTGATGGAAGGATGTAAAGTGTTTATGCTCTTTCATGAAATAGGCCACCCGATTTATAAAGCCGATGAGGGCGCTTGTGATGAGTTCGCTTTTTGGCATGCGATCAGAGCCGGGGTCACTCCTTTTTTATGTTTCCTTGCTTTGGCTGCTTATATGCCTAAGAGTTATGAATACCGAGTAGAGAGATTGGCGCAATTAATATTAAAAAATCCGCAATTAACAAAATACACCGATGCTAGTAGAATCTAATCAATCAGGAGCCTCAGGGGCGGGTTCTGCCGCTGTAGCAAATCCTATCATGGCAGTGAAGGTTATTTTTTTAGTGGCCGTTATTATCCTGGTCATTTTTTTATTGTGGAAATTCATGAAAGGAATTAGTTCTATCACCGGTAAACTAGGCGAACTAGGTCCTATGTCTGAGGAGGAGAAAAAGGCTATTGTTCTCTCACCTGAATATCAGGCTGGGCTTAAGTGGTTAGATGACCGAATTGGAATTGAAACAGTTGTTCGCAAAGGAAAATTCAAAAAAGTTTCTGATTATCTCACTAAAAAAGGAGTTTCTGCTTCAGTGTTAGCCTCTTCTGCAGAACAGATATATAAGGCTGTGTCCGGTGGTGTCTCTGAAGATGAACCGGCAATTTATACCGCTATTGCTTCTTTGCCAACTAAAGCCACTGTGAGTTTAATGGCTCAGGTGTTTAATACTGTGTACGCTGCAAAATATACAGGTGGCAAGCGTTTGGCGGCTTACTTAAGTGCTTACCTGGACTTAACAGAGATGCAAACTCTAACCGAAATTATTAATAAAAAACCTGAATTATGAGTGAACCTAAAAAAAGACCGGTATTAAATTTTTT
>SCUU01000117.1 GCA_004297065.1 Gallionellaceae bacterium | reverse complement strand
CACTAAGGCAGCAAGCTGCCAAGTGATTGGTTATAGCCATTCCACTAAGGTTGCCAAAAGCGGCAACCAAGTGGCTGGTTATGCTGCGTTGCGGAAAAAATTTCTTGCTCGCATATCATCAATATGCGGCGCGGCGAAATTTTTTCCGCGCCTTGCATTTGGGCGAAATCTGCATTTTTAGAAGCGCCCTAAATTCGACAGTTACAGTCTTGGCCGGCGCTCAATTTGGAATCATGTATTGCCCTGTGCCCGCACCATGCCCGCATAAAATTTATAGGTGTTCTTGCCGCTCTGCTTTGCGAGGTACATGGCTTCGTCGGCTTGTTTGACCAGCGTTCCGATGTCGCCGGAATCGTCAGGGAAAATGGAAATGCCGATGCTCGCGCCCACATGGCATTGCGGGCCATTCAAGTCGAATGGTTCGGATAGCGAGGCGATTATTTTGCCGGCTACGAGTGCAACGCTTTCCCCCGATTCGACGCTGTTCAGCACAAAGGTGAATTCGTCGCCGCCCACGCGGGCTACCGTATCCGAGGCACGGATGATTTCTTTGAGCCGTTTTGCCACGCCTTGCAGCAGCGAGTCGCCCGCATCGTGCCCCAGCGTGTCGTTGACCTGCTTGAACCCATCCAGGTCGAGGAACAGCACGGCCACTTTATAGTGGTTGCGCCGGGCCAGCAGGAGCGCATGTTCGAGAGTGTTTAAAAACATCGCGCGGTTGGGCAGGTCGGTCAGATAATCGTAGTGTGCCAAATGCGCGATTTTTTGTTCGGCTTGTTTGCGCTCGGTGATGTCCCGCACGATGCCAACAAAATATTTCATCCCGCCCAACACCATTTCCGAGATGGAGACCTCCATCGGGAATTGTTCGCCGTTTTTTCGCACCGCCACTACTTCGCGTCCGCCCACCCCTATGATCTTTGCCTCGCCGGTGTTTATATAGCGCTCGATGTAGCCGTCATGCTCGCCGCGGGTAGGTTCGGGCATGAGTATGTTCACGTTCTTACCCAATATGTCTTGTTGTTTGTAACCGAAAATTTGTTCGGCAGCGGGGTTGAAGCCCAGGATTTCCCCCGCTTCATTGATCGTGATGATGCCGTCCATCGCGTTGTGGATAATGGCCTGCAACTGGTTCTGGCTTTTTTCGAGTTCTACCTTGATCTGTTTCAGGTTCGTGACCATCTGCCAGAACAGCTTGACCTCCAGGCCGCTCGCTACTCTCTTGTCGCCGAAAACTTTGCTGGTTTTGTCGGCGATCGAATCGTCGTGCGACAAGTTGTATACGATGCAGTCCGGGTAATTTTTGCAGGCTTGCAGGGCATCGGCAGCGTCGCTATAGGTCGGGATGCCGAGATTTTTGGCCAATCTGATCCCGTGCGCGTTTGGATCGGTATCTGCAATACCTACCACCCTGACCAGGTTGTCTTCCATGAACATTTCAAGCAGCGCGGAGCCTCCGCGACCTGCCCCGATAATCAGCACTGGATAACCTTGGTTTCGTTGTATTGCCATGTTTACGGCTCCTTGGAACGCGGGGTCACACGGGCGCAATTCTGGCATATATGGGGAACATTCCCTAGGTTTTGCATGCGTTGATGATGCGAAATGGAATTTTTGAAGCACGCCAAGCGTCGCGTAAAATGCCGCCGCGCGTGAAAGACCATGCCGGTTTTGCGCGCCCGGTCATGGCAACGAAAGGTTTTCTCTTGAAATATCAGGTGCGAAAATTATTGGTATGGGGTGCGTTGGCGTTTTTTTCTCCTGCGGCACCGGCTATTGTGAACGTGGAGCAGGCTATTATCGGCCCCCCTTCGGCGGGGCTGCACACCACGGCGGATTGGCTGGCCAGCGGTGCGAGCGGCAATACCGAAAAGAGCAGCAACACGGCGGGATTTCTGAGTCTGTGGCAGCACGGGGAACACACCGAATTCTTGCAGATGCAATACGCCTACGGCAAGAGTAATGGACAGGTAGACACGGATCGCGCTTTCGCGCATTTGCGCCATCGCACGGCGCTTGACGCGGGCTGGGCGGTCGAAGGGTTTGTGCAGGTGGGAAGAGACTCCTTGGCCAGACTGATGCAGCGAGCTTTAGCCGGTGGCGGCCTGCGCTGGAGATTGTTCGAGGACGACAGGAAATTCGCGGGCTATCTCGGCTGCGGTGCATTTCATGAACAGGAAACGCTCAGCGGCGAACTGGGGACGACCGACCCGACGCAGGCGGGGCGGTGGCGGGCCAATTCCTATCTGGTATTGAAGCGCCAGTTGAACGGGCAAGTGCGCTTGAACAATATTGCCTACTATCAGCCGGACACTGCCGACACCGCAGATTTCCGTATTCTGGAACAGGCCTCGATGCTGGTGAAACTGGTCCAGAACCTGGATCTGAAAGTCAGCTTGGAAATAGCCTATGACTCCAAGCCGCCGCAGACCGTGCATAAAATGGATGCGCTCTACAGCACAGGCCTGGAATTGAGCTTCTGAACTACATGGATTCGCGGGGCAACTGCCGCGCTTGGGTATTCGCGTCCCACAACACCGACATGATGCGCGTAGCCTGCGCGGCATCGCCGCTGGTGAAGAATTGCACGGAAGCATCCCCGGTTTGCCGTTCCGGCAATTCCGCCTGAATGCGGCGCTGCAACTGGCGTGCAACTGCTGCACCCGTATCTATCAGCGCAATATCGTTGCCCGCCACTGCGCGTATAAGCGGGGCAAGGAAAGGGTAGTGGGTGCAGCCCAGAATCAGCGTATCCGCGCCGCGCGCCAGTAGCGGTGCGGTGTAGCGCTCGACCAGTGCGCGCGTTCGGGCACTATCCAGTTCTCCCAACTCTACTTGTTCGACCAAACCGGGGCAGCCCTGGGTGACGATCTCGACTTCTTCGCCGTAGCGTTCCAGCAGTGCGGCGAAGCGCGCGCTTTCCAGTGTGCCCACAGTGGCGAGCACGCCGACCACACCGTTTTTTGTAGCGGCGACGGCGGGCTTGACGGCGGGCTCCATGCCGACTACGGGGATGTTGAACTGGCTGCGTAGGCTGGCAACGGCGGCGGCGGTGGCGGTGTTGCAGGCGATCACGATGGCGTCCGCGCCTTGTTCGATCAGGAAGCGGGTGAGGGTGTGCGAGCGTTGCTCGATGTAGGCGGGGGGTTTGTCGCCGTAGGGCACATGGCCGGAATCGGCCACGTAGATGAGGCGTTCGTGCGGCAGCGTTTGGCGGATGTGGTGCAGCACGGACAGGCCGCCGACACCGGAATCGAAAACGCCGATTGCACTAGACACGGACATAAGGAAAACTCTCCCTCACCCTCAGTCCCTCTCCCCGAGGGAGAGGGAAGAAAAGCCCTTCTCCCTCGGGGAGAAGGGTGGGGATGAGGGAGATTTGCTCCGTGTTATTCGACACTACTTAAATCCCCCTGGCCCCCCTTTTCACCCGAAGGGTGCAAGAACCTCTGCGAGGCAAAGGGGGGAACTCAATCAATCCACTATTTGGTCGCGCAAGAACTCTTCGTACGTGCCGTGGTAGTCGTTCACGCCCTTGGCCGAGATTTCGATGATGCGCGTGGCCAATGACGAAACGAATTCACGGTCATGGCTGACGAAGATCAGCGTGCCTTTGAACAGGTCGAGCGCGGTGTTGAGCGACTCGATGGCTTCCATGTCCATGTGGTTGGTCGGTTCGTCCATCAGCAGCACGTTGTTTTTTGCCAGCATCAGCTTGCCGAACAGCATGCGGCCTTTTTCGCCGCCGGACAGCACCTTCACGCGCTTCTTCACGTCGTCGCCGGAGAACAACAAACGTCCCAGCGTGCCGCGCACCACTTGATCGTCGTCATGCGGACCGCGCCAGCCGGTCATCCACTCCATCATTTCTTTGTCTTCGGCGAAGTCGGCGGCGTGGTCTTGCGCGTAGTAGCCGAGCTTGGCTTTTTCCGCCCATTTGACCGTGCCGGTGTCCGCTGCGAGGTCGCCCGCGAGGCAGCGCAGCAGGGTGGTTTTACCGATACCGTTGGGGCCGATGATGGCGACTTTTTCGCCCGCGTCGATGCGGAAGTTCACATTGGAGAACAGCATGCGGTCGAAACCTTTGGACATTTTCTCCACTTCCACCGCGACGCGGTGCAGCTTCTCGCGCTCGTCGTACTCGAAGCGGATGAAGGGGTACTGGCGGCTGGAGGGCTTGATGTCTTCGATCTTGATCTTGTCGATCTGGCGCGCGCGCGAGGTGGCCTGCTTGGCCTTGGAGGCGTTGGCCGAGAAGCGCGCCACGAAGGCTTTCAGCTCGGCGACTTTTTCTTTGGCCTTGGCGTTGTCGGCGGACTGTTGTTCGCGCGCCTGCGTGGAGGCCAGCATGTAATCGTTGTAGTTGCCGGGATACACGGTGATCTTGCCGTAATCCAGGTCGGCCATGTGGGTGCACACGCTGTTCAGGAAGTGGCGGTCGTGCGAGATGATAACCATGGTGCAGTTGCGCGCGTTGAGGATGTCTTCCAGCCAGCGGATGGTGTTGATGTCCAGGTTGTTGGTCGGCTCGTCCAGCAGCAGGATGTCCGGGTTGGAGAACAGCGCCTGCGCCAGCAGCACGCGCAGCTTGAAACCGGGGGCGACCGCGCTCATCGTGCCCTGGTGCAATTCGATGGCGATGCCCACACCGAGCAGCAATTCGCCCGCGCGCGCTTCGGCGGTGTAGCCGTCGTATTCGGCGAAGGTCGCCTCCAGATCGGCGGCGCGCATGTAGTCTTCTTCGCTGGCATCGGGGTTGGCGTAGATCGCATCGCGCTCGGACATGGCCTCCCACATCTCGCTGTGCCCCATCAGCACCACATCCAGCACGCGGCGGTCTTCGTAGGCGAACTGATCCTGGCGCAGCTTGCCGAGGCGTTCGGTTTTGTCCAGCATCACCTCGCCCGAGGTCTGCTCCAGATCGCGCCCGAGAATTTTCATAAAGGTAGATTTGCCGCAGCCGTTAGCGCCGATGAGACCGTAGCGGTTGCCGTCGCCGAATTTGACGGAGACGTTCTCGAACAGCGGCTTGGCGCCGAACTGCATGGTGATGTTTGCGGTAGAAAGCATGATGTTGCCTTGAAAATTAAGGCGCGCATTCTATCACCAGCCGCCCTCTCCGACTAAGCAACAACGGGATGGGCGGGTCATGAACCTTTGCTGCTCCTGCTTTATCGCCTCACCGGTCTTAATGCGGTATGCTTGCGCCAAACCAACTTCCCGCTTTCCATGCCGCCCGCACCGCACCCGCAAACACCGCCCGCCCGTTCGCGCGGTCGCCTGTTCATCACGCTCATTGCCGCAGTGGCAGGTCTTTGCCTGCTGTTCCTTGCGCTGTCGCTGGCAAACAACCAGCCCGACGATGTGCGCGAATTCAATGCTGCCGAATTCATGGTCAGCGGCGCAACGCTGCCCCCGACAGCGAACGATCCGCACTGGGAAGCACTACGCCTGCCCGACCTGTGGTGGCACCGCCGTATCGTTGCCGACAGCGGCTGGTATCGCTTCAACATTCCCGCCGGGCGCATTCCCGAACATTTGCAAGGCATCTATCTGTTCCGCCTGCACATGAATGCGGCGGTGTATTTCAACGGCGAACTGCTGGGCGACGGCGGCCGTATGGCGGAGCCGCTGGCGCGCAACTGGAACCGCCCGCTGTACTTCAATGTGCCGCAAAGCTTGTGGCGCACCGGCAACAACGAACTGCTGGTTCATCTTCGAACTTATCCCGGCTTTGGCATGATCGCTCCGCCGCAGATCGCCGACGATGTTGTGCTCAAGCCGCGTTATCTGTGGCGGCAATTTTTGCAGAACGAATTGAGTTTCGCTTTTACAGCGGCGCTTACACTCATAGGTCTGTTTACTTTCGGACTCTGGCTCAAGCGTCGCGGCGACGGGCAATATCTCTGGTTTGCTCTTTCGTGTTTTTGCTGGTCGATTTTCAACAGCTCGCTGTATATTCGCTACACGCCGATCCCGCCGGAACTGTACCAGAAGCTGACGCATATCGCGCTGGATTTCTGGATGGTGTTTCTGGTCGGATTCATGCACCGCACGTTGGAACTTTCCTATCCGCGCCGCGAGCGGATACTGTTCGCCGCTCAGGGAATTCTCGCCGGTATTTTTCTCGCCTTCCCGATGACCGTTGCTTACAACACCACGCATGTCGCCCATGCCATTACGCTGGGGCTGGCGTGCTATATGACGGTGCTGGCCTGGCAGCACTGGCATCGTCGCGTCGATGCCGAGTCGCTCGCCATGTCCGCCGCGCTAACGGCATTGGTGTTTGCCGGGCTGCATGACTGGCTGATGGAAAACCCGCTGCCCGGATTGATTTCATGGGAAATGCTCACCGCCATGTGGCGCCATCAATTCCATTTATTATTTTTCATGGCTCCCCTGCTGGCGCTATTTTTTGCCTGGCATCTTACCCAGCGCTTTATTGCGGCGCTCAATTCAACGGAACGTCTCAACCGCGAACTGGAAACGCGCGTCGCTGCCGCACAGCAGGCATTGGCGCTTAGCTACAGCGAATTGCGCGTTTTGGAAATGAGCCGCGCGGCGGAAAGCGAACGGGAGCGGATTTACCGCGACCTGCACGACGATGTGGGTGCGAAGTTATTGGGCTTGGCCATTTCGGCGCAACGCGCGAATCAGACGCGGGATGCCGATCTCGCCCGCTCCGCGCTGCAAGATTTGCGCGATGTGGTCTCGCGCTCGGCGCATTCCGCTTCGCGGCTGGACAACCTGCTCGCCAACATGCGCGCCGAAACCGCGCAGCGCGTACAGGCCGCAGGCGTCGCGCTGGACTGGCTCATCCCGGCC
>SCUU01000116.1 GCA_004297065.1 Gallionellaceae bacterium | reverse complement strand
AGGGGGAGGAGACGATCGCCCCTTCTCCCTCTGGGAGAAGGTTGGGTTGAGGGTTGGCGAAACTTGGGAATGGAACAACCATTCCCCGCGTCCCGCGCCTTGCAGCCATCCCGGATACGGAGCAACGCAGGGCTGAATTATTTGCGGATAAGCTCTAAGTGCTGCCTGCTGATTGTGCATTTAAACAGAAATGCCTCTACCTCCAGCGGCGCAGGCCTGCCAGAGAGTGCAGTCGACGCAACGTCAACCGCGAAGAGCTACGAGTGCTGCGATATCACCCCGCCCATTGCAACGTCGTACATAGTGGCGCAAAGCGCACACGACAAAACCTCATTTATCCTTTGCCCGCCAGCTCAAAGGCATGCCCTACCCCGCTCGCGTCTGCACTCCAGCCACGTCCCTGTGATTTTGGACTAAAGCCCAAACCCGGTACCGGTTCAAAGCGCTGCCGATCTCAATATCACTCCGCCCCAATCGTCACGATAACGATCTTGCCGCTCGCGATTTTGAAAGCGCGCTACTAGCGCAACAGCGTCAGAACCGTATTCGGCGACTGGTTCGCTTGTGCCAACATCGCGGTACCGGCTTGTTGCAGGATTTGCGCGCGGGTCAGTGCGGCTGTTTCTGCGGCATAGTCTGCGTCCATGATGCGGCTGCGCGATGCGGCCTGGTTTTCCGAAGCGATTTGCAAGTTGTTAATAACCGACTCGAAGCGAGACTGTACGGAACCGAAAGTGGAACGCAGCGAAGCCACAGATGCAATATCGGTATCCAGCTTGGAAATTTCCGCTTGCGCTGTCGTCGATGATGTGCCCAGCGTGGTCGAAGTCGGTGCCAATGCTGCCGCAGTCGTAATGGTAAGGTCGTCAACACCCGCTGTACTGTTGGCGCCAACCTGGAAAGTTTGGCTCACCGCAGCCGAGAGCAAGGCAACGCCGTTGAACGAAGTGGCCGCAACAATGCGCGCGTTTTCCGCGTTCAGCTGCGTAAACTCCGCGTCGATGGCCGCGATGTCCCCGTTCGAAGTGGCATTCGCGCCCTGAATCGCCAGTTCGCGCATACGCTGCATGTTGGATTGAATCGCACCCAAGGCGCCTTCGGCCGTTTGCGCCAGCGAGATACCGTCGTTCGCGTTGCGTACCGCCTGGTTCAAACCGCGAATCTGGCTTTCCATACGCGAGGCAATCGCCATGCCCGCCGCATCGTCTTTGGCGCTGTTTACACGCAGCCCGGAAGACAAACGTTGCAGGGATGTATGCAAAGCACCTTGCGACGAATTCAAGTTGCGCTGTGCGTTCAAAGACGCAAGGTTGGTATTGATATATGAAGGCATTTTATTTCTCCTTTAACTTTAAAACTTGGTAAATCGATACTTATCGCCATTGCTCCCGGCTTGCTTTTGGCTGCAAAACCGGCCATCTGTCCTTGGTTCAGTTATCAGAGCATTCAAAAAATGCCCTTCCCGATTTTCATCTGCCACGATCCCGTTTGCCGGTGCAGCCTTTCCAAGCAAGCTGCACCACTCACGAAATTAACAACGCTTGCAATTTATCGCTATTTCTCAAAATCAATTCTGCGATTAACGCGTGTTTTACCGTTTAATTCCCGCTTTCGCCGCGCACGCATCTCCCGATTTCTTTACAATACGCGCGCCAACAACAGATTGATGCGATGAATAAAGTCACTAAAGCGCCGCACTTCACCGGGAACCTGCCGGAGCACCTCCAACAGGTGCGACGCCTGCTGGAAAAACATGCCATGGCAACGGCGGTACCCCCGCAACAGGAAATCCCCGGCGCGGAACGCCAGGAGTTGGTAGATATCCTGTTGCAAAAACGCCACCTGAACGAATTGCAAGACAAGCTCGACGAGTTATATCCGTCCGATATCGCCTTCATATTGGAAGCGCTGGCAATCGGGCAGCGTTTACTGGTCTGGGATATGGTCAAGACCGATCGGGGGGGCAAAACCCTGATCAAAATTTCGGATGCGGTGCGCGGATCGCTGATCGCCGGCATGAGCCAGGAGGAACTGCGCTTGGCCGCCGGGCAACTCGATACCGACGAGATCGCCGCCCTGGCCCCCGACCTGCCGCAGTCTGTGATGCGCGACGTATTCAAATCGCTCCCCATCGAGGGGCGCGAGCAGCTACGTGCCGCAATGGCGTATCCGCGCGACAGCATTGGCGCATTGATGGACTTCAAGATGGTGGTCATCCGCGCGGATGTGAAACTCGCAACGGTATCGCGCTACCTGCACCGCTTCGACGACCTGCCCGACCACACCGATCAATTGTTCGTGGTTGACCGCGACGACCAATTTAAAGGGGTGCTACCGCTCAGCAAGCTTCTGGTCAACCGGCCGGAGACTGAAGTTGCCGCCCTGATGCTCACCGACACCCTTACGCTGCGCCCGGACGATAAGGCGCATCACGCCGCCCGGATATTTGAACATTACGGTTTGGTTTCGGCTCCGGTGGTGGATGACGAGGGGAAGTTACTCGGACGTGTGCCGGCAAATACCGTGCTGGACTTCATCCGTGTCGAAGCGGAACATGACGTGCTGCATCTGTCCGGCCTGCAAGAATATGAGGACATTTTCGCATCCGTATGGAAATCGGCAAAAAACCGCTGGCTGTGGCTGGCGCTCAACCTGTGCGCGGCCTTCTTCGCCGCGCGGGTGATCGGTAGCTTTTCCGATACCATAGAGCAATTCGTCGCCCTCGCCGCCCTGATGCCGATCGTGGCCGCTATCGCCGGGAACTCCGGCAACCAGACCCTCATCATCGCCATGCGTGCGCTTGCGCGGGGACAAGTCACCCCCGGCAATACCCGCCGCTTGCTGGCTAAAGAATTTTCTATCAGCCTGCTGAACGGTCTGGTATGGGGCGGAATCGCCGGCGGCTTCGCTTACGTCCTCTATAAAAACTGGCCTCTCGCCTTGGTGATAACAGGCGCAATTCTGCTCAACCTGCTGCTCGGGGCATTGGTCGGCATGCTGATACCGCTGACGATGCGCAAATTCGGACATGCCCCGGTTATCGTCTCCGGCGTCCTGCTTGCGGCCATCACGAATAGCGGCGGCTTCTTTATTTTCCTGGGATTGGCGAGCATTTTTCTGATCCACTGAATTCCGCCGGAGCGCAGAGTGCTGCATAATGCATGCGGCGGCATGTTTGCCTGCAATCACACGGGGAGGGAAAGACGATGAAGCCGTACCTGATGCGTTATCTTCCGAAAATTGAAGACATCGCAATTAACGAGACGCTGTCAAACTGGCAAGCCCAATTCCCCCGCATGGGCGTATGCGCCCTCCTCCCCGAGTCCGTGAAGGAAGCCGTCGCGCAACTACAGACTGCCTGCACCCGCCGCAGAATTCCGCTGGTTGGCGGAATTTTCCCCGCACTGCTTAAAAACGGCGACTTCCTCACCGAAGGCGTTTGGCTGCTGTGCTTCCCGGAAATGCCCTATTTCGCGCTGCACGACAATCTGCCCGCCACGCCCAAAGAAGCCGGACTGGCAATGGAACGAATCGCCACGGAAATTCGCGCGCAGATCGACCATACGCCGGATGTAACGCTATTCATGCTGTTCGATGCGATGGTGCCCAACATCGCCACGCTGCTCGACCAGCTTTATTTGCAATTGGCGAACCGTGTCCATTACGCAGGCGCCAATGCGGGCAGCGAAACGTTCCGGGCCATGCCGTGTTTGTTCGACAGCCGGCGTGTCATCCAGAACGGCGTACTGCTCATGCTGCTCAAACCGCATCGCGGCGCCATCCTGGAACACGGCTACCGCGCTCCCGCACATACCGTTTATGCGACCTCCACGGAAGGCAACCGCATCGCGCAGATCGACTGGCGCCCCGCCTTCGAGGTGTATCAGGAGCGGGTGCGGGCGCAGTATCACGTCGAGATCAACGCGGCAAACTTCTATCAGCTTGCCGTGCATTTCCCGTTCGGCATCATGCGCGCCAACCACCATGTCGCCGTGCGCATCCCGGTTGCATTGCACGGAGACGGCTCCCTGTTTTGCGTGGGCGAAGTGCCCGCCAATTCGATGCTGACCCTGCTCGACGCGCCCGCGGTAGACACCCAGGAAACCTTGCGCGTGCTGATCGACGGCATGACCGCACTGAATGGCGATCCGGCAGGAACAGAATTGCAACTGTTCTACTGCGCGGGACGCCGCCTGCATCTCGGGGCGGAAAAGGCCGCAGCCGAGTTGGGCGAATTTACCGCCCGCACCAAGGCGGCGCAGGTGGCGGGCGCAGTCTCGCTGGGAGAAATCGGCGGCTCGACCGTACACGGCTATCCGCTGTTCCAGAATGCCACGCTGGTCGCATCGGCCTGGCCCAAAGCGTAGGAACACGGCGAGTGGAACGCGAAAACATCCTGCCGATACTGTATGACCTGGCCGTAACCATAGGCGGCGAGATCAGCCTCAAGCCATTGCTGACGCGCACCTTGCAGCGTCTGCTCTACTACACCTCTTACCCCGCCGGTTTCATTTGTCTGGACGTCCCCGCATGCCATGGCGACAGCGAAGTCAGCGCGCGAATCGATGCGGCCGTAGGCGATTACGATCTGGTCGGGCAAACAGGTCGGCGCATCATGCTGCCGTGCTCGTTATTGTGCGGAACTGCGGCGCGCGAAACCGGCAAGGCCGAGTTGCTGTCCACGCTGACCAACACGCATATCCGCTACAAAACCTTTCTCAGATTACCCATAGACGGCAGCGGCGTGATCGTGTTGCTGGCGCCGGAAACGCCGGCCACCGAGCAACCTCTGACACAAATATTCCAGCCGGTGCTGGCCCATCTGGACAAAGCCATTACCCTATGCCGCAGCAACGACGCCTATACCAGCGGCTTGATCTCCGAACGCAACCTGCTGGCGGAAGTCTACGCGAGCAGTTATTCGGGAGTCCTGATCACCGATGCGGACGGCAAGATTATCGAGGTCAATCCCGCATTTACGCGCATCACCGGCTACCCGCTAGACGAAGTTCGCGGCAAGAACCCGCATGTTTTGTCCTCCGGTCAGCATGACCATTTCTTTTTTCAGGAAATGTGGGACGACATCGAAAACAACGGGCACTGGCAGGGAGAAATCTGGAATCGGCGCAAGAACGGCGAGATATTCCCCGAATGGCTGAGCATCAATCCGGTGCGCGACAAAAACGGGCAACCGACCAACTACGTCGGCATGTTTTCCGACATCAGCCAGCGCAAGGAAGCCGAAGCGAAAATCCATCAGCTCGCTTTTTACGATCCGCTTACCCAATTGCCCAACCGCCGCCTGTTGCTGGCGCATCTGCCGCAAACGTTTTCCGCAAGCGTGCGTACCGGGAGTTACGGTGCGGTCATGCTCTTCGACATCGACCACTTCAAAACCCTCAACGACACCAAAGGGCACGAAGTCGGCGACCTGCTGCTGGTCGAAGTGGCTAAACGCCTGAATGCCTGCATACGCAACGGCGACATGGTGGTGCGTCTGGGCGGCGACGAGTTCATCGTGGTGCTGGAAACATTAAGCCCCAACCCCGCCGAGGCGGCCACGAAGGCAGGGCAGATTGCCGAAAAAATGCGCGATGCGTTGAACCAGCCGTTTGCGCTGCAGGAATATACCCACTTCACCACGCCCAGCATCGGCGTCGTCCTGTTCCGGGGGCATCAGGACACCGTCGATAACCTGCTTAAATATGCCGACACGGCGATGTATCAAGCCAAGACCTCCGGGCGCAATGCCATCCGTTTTTACGATCCCGCCATGCAGGCCGCCATTGAGGCGCGCGCCGATCTTGAAGGCGCGCTACGCCAGGCCCTGAAGCAAGATCAATTCCGTTTGCATTACCAGATACAGATGGACAGCCTGCGCCGTCCGACCGGCGCAGAGGTGTTGCTGCGCTGGGAACACCCCGGGCGCGGGCTGGTGTCGCCCCTACAATTCATCCCGCTGGCCGAAGAAACGGGGCTCATCGTCCCCATCGGCCTGTGGGTATTGAAAGTCGCCTGCACCCAGCTCAAAAAATGGCAGGATGATGTAGCGTTGCGCAATCTGTCGCTGGCGGTGAATGTCAGCGCCAAACAACTCCGCCAGGCCGATTTCGTCGCGCAGGTGCAACGCACCTTGCAGGAAACGGGGGCGCGTCCTGCTTGCCTGAAACTGGAGCTGACCGAAAGCACGGTACTGGAAAACGTGGACGATACCATCGCAAAAATGCGCGAACTGAAACTGCATGGCGTCAGTTTCTCGATGGACGATTTCGGCACCGGCTATTCGTCTTTGCAATACCTGAAACGCCTGCCGCTCGACCAGCTCAAAATCGACCAGTCCTTCGTGCGCGACCTCGCCACCGACCCGAACGATGCCGCCATCGTGCAGGCCATCATCGCGATGAGCCAGGCGCTCGGTTTGAATGTGATTGCGGAAGGCGTGGAAACCGAAACACAGCGCGAGTTTCTGGATCAGCATGGTTGCCACAATTTCCAGGGCTACCTGTTCGGCAAGCCGCTGCCGCTCGCACAATTCGAGCAGCTGGCACAGCAAGCCAAGTAGGCGCAGTTCTGCATAGCCCCGCCATGCGCGCACCGTACCGGTTCCAGTTCTTCGCCATGGGAACGCAATGCGAACTGCAACTCTATGCACGGAATGAATCTGCCGTAGCCGCAGCCGCCCAACGTGCAATTGACGAGGTGCTGCGCATCGAGGCGCGTTATTCCAGGTACCGCACAGACAGCGTTCTTTCCGCAATCAACCGTATCGCCGCCCAAGGCTCCGCGCTGGCGGTGGATGAAGAAACCGCGCAATTGCTCGACTATGCCTATGGCTGCCATGAAAAAAGCGCCGGCCTGTTCGACATCTCCTCGGGCGTGCTGCGCAGAGCCTGGGATTTTTCGGCAGACCGGCTTCCCGATCAAGACCAGATTGATGCGTTGCTGCCTTTAGTTGGCCTGGACAAGATTCGCTGGGAGCGCCCATATTTGTCTTTCGCGGTACCCGGCATGGAAATCGATTTTGGCGGCATCGCCAAAGAATATGCCGCCGACCAGGCCGCCGCCGCATGCGCGGCAGCTGGCATCGAACACGGGCTGGTCGAACTGGGCGGCGACATCAAAGTGATCGGCCCGCATCCCGACCTGCAACCCTGGCACGTAGGCATACGCCATCCAAGACAACCGGACGCGGCCATGACAACGGTCGCGATCATGCGGGGTGCGATTGCCGGCAGCGGCGATTACGAACGCTACCTGGTCGCGGGCGGCACTCGCTACTGCCACATCCTCGACCCGCGCACCGGCTGGCCGGTGCGCGGCCTGTCCTGCGTCAGCGTCGTCACCGGACAATGCCTGGTCGCGGGCAGCATCGCCACCATCGCCATGCTCAAAGGCGACGCGGGGAAGCAGTGGCTGACGAATTTGGGGGTCGCCCATGTCTGGATGGATGAGGCGGGCAATATGAATAGCCGCAATTGAAACCTTGTGCGGGAGCGTGCAGGGCACACTCCCGCAATCGCACTACACTGTTTATGCCGATACGCTGATCGTGCTGCCGGTTGCCCCGCCGACAGCGGGGGTGGCCGTGCTGCCCAACGTAGCCAGCGCATTGATGCTGTTCGCCAGCGTTTGCGGAACCGCCGCACCGTTCGTCTCGGCACCGTGCACCTTATGATGCCCATGCGTCATCATCGCTTTCATACCGCTGATAAAATCCTGCTTCGACACGCTGCCCGTGCCATTGGGATCAAGCTTGCCGAATGCCGCCTCCAGGCCGATGGCCTTGAATCCCGCCGGAGTACCCGCACTGTTGAACGCCTGTTCGAACTGCGCCCTGGTGATACGCCCCGTTCCGGCAGTATCGATCTGCTGAAACAGGTCGGACATCTTTTGTTGCGGTGAAGTGCGCATACTTGCACCCGACATGGCCTGCGGCATGGCTGCGCCGATGCCGGAAAGTCCGCTGATTGTAGACATGGGGTCTCCGAAAAAATGCAAAGGTGGTTTCAGGCAATATTGCCGACGCTCACTCTAGCGCCGAAAAAAATCTTGCCCGTTAGGAATAGTCGGGGAAAATGCCCGCTATTCCCGATATCACCCCGCGCACAAGTCCGTATCCGGTTTTGTCACCCGTTTGGATGACGCGCTCTCGCCGAACGCAAGCTACAATGTGTGCCGGTTTTACGTTGTATGGCGCGGGCAATCGTTGCCGCATTGTTTGGAGCAGATATGAAGCACATCACCGCATCGAGCCCATCTGGAACACCAACAACAAAGTTTCTGCGCATTGCCGATTCAGCAAGCGCCCCGGTTTCAAGAGAACGCCTTGCACCCGTTGAAGAATATTCCGCCCTCTCATTCTGGCGCACCCAGGCCAATCGCCCCGAATCGGCCAATCCATTTGGCGCAGAAAACATTCAGAGCGCGCGCTTGATCGTTGCGCAAGCCGATCCTGAATTCACGCAGAGCGATGCCGGAACACAAGGTCTACAGCCGCCGCTACCCGGCACCGGGGTAACCGCCACGACTACGATCACCACGGTCACAACGACGACAAGCGCTCCGGTTGCCGTGATCGAAGAATCGCCTGAAACGGCCTCGTCGTTCGGCTTTATCGCCGGCGGACTGACTGCCGGCGGCGTTGGACTGGGCGTTTTGATGGCGCGCAAAACCAATCCGCAAGCGGATGCAAAGGCTGTAGCGAAAACTGTCCTGCATTTCCTCGGAACCATCTGGGATGGCATCGCTAGCGCAGCCAGTATTTCCATTGATGCAAATAACAATGGCCGTGCCGACACTGGCGAAGAGACCGGCTGGCAGATTGATGCGGCGGGCCACTTCAGTGGATCGACCACACTGACAGGCAGCTTTTTTGTGGTAGGAACGCTGGCGGGAGGGACGGGCCAAAATAACCAGATCGTACTCAAAGCCCCGGCGGGTTCCAGCGTCATCAATCCGCTGACCACGCTGCTGCTCGATACGATGGCGGCGAACCCTAGCCTGAGCATGGCTCTGGCCGAAGCGAAAATGCTCAACGGCTTGGGGCTCACGTTACCGCCCGGCTCTTCGGTTGCGACTTACGATTTTAAACAGGCACTCAGTCTCAACGCCAGCGATCCTGTTGCGCTTGCGGCGCAACAAAAAGCAGTGCAGGTCATCGGATTCGCAACGGCTGCCGCCAAGGCGGGTGCCGCCCAAGTGACCGCCGGGCTTGCCGACGGCTCAAGCGCGGTCGCCAATCAGGTCGGCAATGCACTCGATAAACTTGCCCAGCACCTCGCCAACAGCAGCGCCGCCGTCAACTTGAGCGATCCGGCATTAATGAGCCAGCTCTTAACCAGCGCGGGCGTGTCGAGCGCGACTGCGGCCAATGCGAAACAACAGATTGCAGATATTGTGGCATCCGCCGCTAATGGCCTGACTACCTCCGGCATGTTTGCCGCTGCCACAACGACAGCAACCCAACTCGCTCCCGTCTCGGCGTCTTTGCTGCTCGATACCGGAGCCAGCAACAGCGACAAGATCACCAACATCGGCACGCTCAATCCGATCCTGCCCGCGTTCGATTTGAATACGCTCACCTTCGCCACAGTGGAATACAGCACGAATAGCGGCAGCACATGGGCAACAGGCTTTAGTGCAGTTGAGGGAACGAACACCATACAAGTCAGACAGAAGAATGGCGCGGGCAGCACTTCCACGCCGACCACGTTCACCTTCACACTGGACACTATCATCAACAACCCCACCATCGCGCTTGCTAACGACACCGGCAGCAGTGCCTCCGACAAGATCACCAACAATGCCACCCTGGCGGGCGTCGAGCCCGGGGCAACGCTTTATTACTGGCTACCGGATACAAGCCCGCTGGGAAGTGCGCTCAATAATTGGCTGGGGCCCTATACTGCGTTTACCCCTGTGCAAGGCCAGAACAGAATCAAGGTGTCGCAGATACACGATTTGGCAGGGAACGTGAATCCGTCCCCCTCTCCTTCCAACGAGTTAATTTTTACGTTTGACTCCATCCCCCCGGCATCCAACCCGGCCAATTTCAGCCCTGTCGATATGCAAACAGGAGGAGCGCCAGTTGTTGTGGATACTGCGACTCTCTTCACCGGAGCAAGCTCAATCACGCTAGGCAGCGCAGCCGCCAATATCATGCTGAGTGCAGCCGCGAATCTGGTGACCATCGCGCCCGGCACCAGCGCCGGCAATGCATGGATCACCGCAACGGCAACCGATACCGCAGGCAATGTGAGCACCCAGGACTTTTCCGTTGCGGTCTATTCAAGCGGCGCTACAGTGACCGCAGGAGGGACGACGATCGTAAACACCGCCGCCCAGTTGTATTCAGGCACTGCCGGAAATGAAATCTTCGACATCAGCGGTATCAATACGAATGCGGTTATTAAAGGCGGCGCGGGTAGCGATATCTTCGTATTCAATACTGCCGTGCTGGGCTTCTCCCAAGTTATCGGAGGATCGGACTTAAGCGCGGATACGGTGCGTTTATCCGCCAATTTCAGCAACCTCGACTTGAGCCGGTTCAATCATTCCGGCCAGCGCGTGTTGAGCAATATCGAGGTCTTCGATCTGGCAACAGATGTCGGCGCGAACAGCATAACGCTGAAAACTGCCGATTTGTTCGCGATGGGCGGTGCCCTGACTGACGCGGCCACAGGGGCCACGATGTTCAGGATAGACGGGGGAACGAACGATAGCGTTACCTTGACCGGCAGCGGCATGACACTGCTTGGAAGCGCAAACAGTTTCGCTGCTGCCGGCCTGCCCGGAACGGGTTATAGCAAGTACACCGGCAGCTTTACCGACAGTAGCGGCAACCATTTGGTCGAAGCACTGATACAAAACGGGATGCAGGTCGCGTAATCCGCACACGTCCCGCGCTACTCTCGCGCATGCCGCATCTGCCAGCGCCGCAAGCCACCCTCCACCAGCGAATACACCGCAGACACGATCACCAGCCTCAGCGGCGTGGGAAACTATGCCGCCGATCACGGCAACCGCCAGCGGTCCATTCGTTTCCGCGCCGGCACCCAACCCGAGCAAGCGCTCGCGCGTGAAAGCGGCTGCTATGGGTTTCAATATCGGTATCAGAAGACTCCTTGCGAAATCATTTATCGAAGTCGATGAACTATAGATTCGTCCAATAAATAGTTGAACTTTTTGCGGTTTTGCATGCCGGGCGCGCATGGAAAAAATTGATGCGAGAAAACTCAAAGGCGGTGAGCCGCTGGAACGTCGCAGGCGGGTCATCCGACTGCATAAGCGAGGCGGAAGCGTTGCGCAAATCGCTCAGGTTTCGGAGCTGGGCGG
>SCUU01000115.1 GCA_004297065.1 Gallionellaceae bacterium | reverse complement strand
ATCTCATCTTCCGTATCTCCTGTAGCACTTGTGTCGGCTTCATATCGCCCTCCTCGGGCAATATGACAACCGGACAGATTGCGCGCTACAAAACCGGACAGATCAAAAGCTCGCGACACTTGTTCGGTTTTACGCTGGCGTGTGGCGGGCGATGCTGGTAGATTGCCCTGCTTCAAACTGATGTGCAGAAGCAACTCAATATGGCAAAAGCAAAAACGATTTATAGCTGCACCGAGTGCGGCGGGCAGTCCCCCAAATGGCAGGGACAGTGCCCGCATTGCGGCGAGTGGAATACGCTGGTGGAAGCGGTGGCGGAAGCCGCGCCCGCAGCGGGCAAGAACCGTTTCAGTGCTTTGGCGGCTTCCGGCAAGTTGCAGCAACTGGCCGATGTGGAGGCGAGCGAAGTGTCGCGCACGCCGACCGGCATCGCCGAATTCGACCGCGTGCTGGGCGGGGGCTTGGTGGAGGGCGGTGTGGTGCTGATCGGCGGCGACCCCGGCATCGGCAAATCCACCTTGCTGTTGCAGGCGCTGGCGCATCTCTCGCTCACGCAAAAAGTGCTTTACGTCAGCGGCGAAGAATCGGCGCAGCAGATCGCGCTGCGCGCCAAACGCCTCGCGCTCGATGCCAGCGAAGTGCATCTGCTGCCGGAAATTCAACTGGAAAAAATCCAGTCCGCCGTCGCCAACGAAAAGCCCGAAGTGGTGGTGATCGACTCCATCCAGACCGTGTACTCGGAACAACTGACCAGCGCGCCCGGTTCGGTGGCGCAGGTACGCGAGTGCGCGGCGCAACTCACCCGCATCGCCAAGAGCGCGGGCGTGACCATTATTCTGGTCGGCCACGTCACCAAGGAAGGCGCGCTGGCGGGGCCCAGAGTGCTGGAGCACATCGTGGATACCGTGCTGTATTTCGAGGGCGACACGCATTCCAGCTTCCGCCTGATCCGTGCGTTCAAAAACCGCTTTGGCGCGGTGAATGAACTGGGCGTGTTCGCCATGACCGAGAAGGGGCTGCGCGAGGTGAGCAACCCGTCCGCCTTGTTCCTGTCGCAACACGGCGCGCAGGTGCCGGGCTCCTGCGTGATGGTCACGCAGGAAGGCACGCGGCCTTTGCTGGTGGAGATACAAGCGCTGCTCGACGACTCGCATTCCCCCACACCGCGCCGCTTGTCGCTGGGCTTGGAGCAGAACCGTCTGGCGATGCTGCTCGCCGTACTGCACCGCCATGCGGGCATCGCCTGCTTCGATCAGGACGTGTTCATCAACGCCGTGGGTGGCGTGAAAATCACTGAGCCTGGTGCCGACTTGGCTGTATTGCTGGCGATAGTTTCTTCGCTGCGCAACCGGCCATTGCCGGAAAAAATGGTAGTGTTCGGCGAAGTCGGCTTGGCGGGTGAAGTGCGTCCCGTGCAGCGCGGGCAAGAACGCCTGAAGGAAGCCGCCAAGCTCGGTTTCACCCACGCCATCATCCCCAAAGCCAACGCGCCCAAGCACAAGCTCGACGGGATGGAGGTCATCGCGGTGGAGCGGGTGGAGGACGCAGTGACGAAGATGCGGTAGGATTGCCGCATCGTGGATGAAGGAAATTATGATGATTACTCAGGTTGAAATGCGGGAAGCCGAAGTGTTGCGTTTGCCCGCCGCAGAACGGGCGCTACTGGTGCAAGCACTGGTGGCGAGTCTGGATGAAGATGCCTCTGTGGAAGAGGCGTGGGCGGCGGAGGTGGATAGGCGCATTGCCCAGATAGAGTCAGGGGAAGTGCAGTTGATTCCGGGGAGCGAAGCGCTGGCAAAGCTCAAAGCAAAATTTGCATGAAGTATTTCTTGCATCCCGATGCGGAGCAAGATATTGCCGATGCGGCGTTGTATTACCAGCAGCAAGCCGGAAGCCCTTTGTCTCAAGCCCTGTTTGTCGAATTTGAACGCTCGGTGGAGCGCCTGCTCCAGCATCCTAAAATCGGTGTGAAGTGGCGGCGTGGCACGCGCCGGTTTGTGATGGCGCACTTTCCTTATGCGCAGGTCTATCTTGTCGCGAACGATGAATTACGCATTCTGGCGTTCGCACACCAGAGCCGCCGCCCGTCATATTGGCGAGGCCGTGAATGGGCGAAGTAATTCTCTACTGAAATCCTATTGTGTTCCGCCTGAAATGATTCCCCTGCTTTCCCAATACTTCCTCAGCATTACGCCCGCATTTTTGGTGTGGCTCGTGCTCCTGATTGCGCTGCCAAAACAGTTCGTGATCCCGCGCGTCATGTTGCATATCTTTTTCTTTATCCATGCGCGTGATGCCATAACGGCAAACGGCTTCTGGCAGATTACTTCCGGCGACCTGCGTTTTACTGCGCCAGTTGCGGTTTTACTCACACTTGCGGCGGTGTCGGCGATTTTGTTTATGGCTGTTTGGCGGATCGAGGCTGATGCCAGAAAAGGGATGCGCTGGCTCGGGGAGAGTTTCTGGCACTCGATGTTAACCGGAATTCTGGGGGCGGCATTGGTTTCTGTTGTTGCCGCCACGCTAAAGAATTACTTTGCGCTGACCTCAACGCCTGCGCCTGCCGTCAATGATTTGCTCATGTTGCTGGTCTTCGCCCTCGTTGCCAATACCTACGAGGAGTTGTTGTTCAGGGGGCTGCTGCAAAACACGCTGAGCAAAACCATATCGCCAGCCAGAGCCGCACTCATCTCGGGTTTTTTCTTTTGCTTCTGCCACGCCAACCTTGCCATGCAGGTCGGTCATGCAAGCGTGTCGATTTTGCTGTTCACCTTGATTGAAGGGATTGCTGCTGCTTTTGTTTACAACCGGGCGGGTTTGCTGGGGGCAACGCTGACTCATGGGTTAGCAGTGTTTGCTTTGGCGGCAGGGATATATTAAGTTCGGACCCTCGATTGTTATTCGGGATTTTTTAAAATATCAACAGGCGGATATGTGCGTAGCGAAACGAATTTATTGGGTCAGCCCATCGGGTTTGCGGTTGCGGGCTGGAAGCCTGCGCAACGACCGGCCCACAAGGTATTGCAGGGAAGCTTCTGTACTCTTGAGCCGCTCGATGCAACCCGACACGCCGAAGAATTATTTGCGGCCAACGCATTGGATGCCGAAGGCAAAAATTGGACATACCTTCCCTACGGTCCGTTTGACTCATTTTCATCCTATAACGCTTGGGTAGAGCAATGCGGCTCAAGTGCAGACCCGCTGTTCTTCGCCATTATCAGCAACGAGACAGGGAAAGCTGTCGGCGTTGCCAGCTACTTGCGCATCGACCCCGCGAACGGCACCATCGAGGTCGGCCATCTCAATTTCTCGCCGTTGATGCAGAAAACGCCCATCGCCACCGAGGCGATGTGGCTGATGATGCGCGAGGCGTTCGCGCTCGGTTTTCGGCGCTACGAGTGGAAATGTAATGCGCTGAATATGCCATCGCGCGCGGCGGCGCAACGGCTGGGCTTGTCGTTTGAAGGCGTCTTTCGCCAGGCCGCCGTTGTCAAAGGGCGCAACCGCGACACGGCTTGGTACGCGGCCATAGACAAGGAGTGGCCACCGCTGAATGCGGCATTTCAGCAATGGCTTGCCCCGGAAAATTTTGATAGCGAAGAAAGGCAACGGGTATCGCTCTCCAAGCTGACCGGATCAATTCTTGTTCGTCGGGGGTAGGGCGAGTCTGTATTTGTTGAACCTCAATTGGAAGAAATCATGAATCACTTTGCTATTTCTGTTTAGTTTATGGACTTGCGAATCTGAACGCACTTACTTATTGCATAGGGCGGTTAAATAAATGGCTTCATACTTCATCACACTTTACGATCATGCCTACCCATAACATATCGCGCCTTACTCATCCGCACATCTTCAATGAGGGTAACCCTGCCGCCGAGCGCGGCACGCGCGCCGTGATGTGGATCACGCTCGCCATGATGGCGGTGGAGATCGTTGCCGGGTGGTGGTTCAATTCGATGGCGCTGCTGGCGGACGGTTGGCACATGAGCTCTCACGCGTTCGCCATCGGTTTGAGCGCCTTTGCTTATGCGGCAGCGCGGCGCTATTCGAGTGATCCAAGGTTCGCTTTCGGCACGTGGAAAATAGAAATCCTTGCGGGTTTTGCCAGTGCCATCTTCCTGTTGGGTGTCGCGGCGATGATGGTGTTCGGATCGGCGGGGCGGTTGTTCTCGCCGCAGCCCATCCATTATCAGGAGGCAATTTTTGTTGCTTTGGTCGGCTTGCTGGTGAATGTCATTTGTGCGCTGATCCTCGGCAAGGCTCACGACCAGCACGGGCATGATACGCACGATCATCACGACTTGAACCTGAAGTCGGCCTATGTGCATGTCATCGCCGATGCGGCGACTTCGGTGCTGGCTATTGTTGCGCTGGCGGGAGGCTTGTTCTATGGCTGGTCGTGGCTGGATCCGGTGATGGGTATGGTGGGCGCGATACTGGTGGGGGTCTGGGCGAAGGGCTTGCTGATCGATACCGGCAAGGTATTGCTCGACAGGGAGATGGATCATCCAGTGGTGGATGAGATACGCGAGGCCATCGAGCCACGCGATAACTCTGGCGAAACGAAGGTCATCGACTTGCATGTCTGGCGCGTCGGCAGGGCGTCTTATGCCTGTGCGGTGAGTATCGTCACCCGCAGTGCCATACTGACGCCGGAGTTGGTGCGCGATCAGTTGCGCCAGCATGAAGAGATTGTGCATACAACGATAGAGATTCATCGTTATGGATGACCGGGTTTGCCCCGGGGTGGCATCCTTGTAAAAATATCTAGATATTCTTGGGGATTGACCAGCCCAACCATGTTCATTATAAAGCCCAGCTAAATCAACATGGCGAGGTGCTGTGGAAACAGTCGAGCTACTAAGGCTAAATTTGGCAATCGAACCCGATTTGCAGAATTTTGTCGGCTTCCTTATGGAAAGCGTGAGGCGTCTCAAGGGGAACGCCTTTCGAGCCTCGCTTGCCAGTCTGGAGTTGGTTCAACGTTTGCGCGTCGCGGGAGCCTGTTGCGGTCGACCTTTCCCGGTTAGCGTACAGCTGCAACACCACGATTTGCGTATCCTTTGGGGCACCAACGAGTTTGTGCTGACCCGGTTGGGCGCAGTGGAAAAATATATAGTCGAACAATTGTGCGATCATCTGCGCAAATCCACGGAATCCATCGACCCGGAAATCCTGAATCAACGCAATGAGGCGATGGCGCGTCACTTGCAGGAGACGCGCGAGCGCACCGAGCGGGAGTTGGCCGAGTTGCAGGTGAAGTTGCTGAATCGCCAGGCGGAATTGCAGGTTTCTATTCGTCAGGCAGAAACTGATCCTCTCACGATGTTGCCAAACCGGCGCGCGTTCGATGAGAAACTGGATCAGGCATTTCGCTATACCATGCGCCAGAAAAATTCGCCGCTGTCGCTGGTGATGCTGGACCTGGATCATTTTAAGAGCATCAATGACCAGCACGGACATTTGTTTGGCGATGCTTATTTGAACAAGATGGCGCACATCTTGCGCAGCGTGATCCGGGAAGACGTGGATTACGCGTTTCGTTTTGGCGGAGATGAGTTTGCCATGATGATTTATGCCGATGCCAGCACGGCATGCGAAAAAGCGCGGCAGGTGATACAGCAAATGGACGGCAAGGTCAGCGCCGGCATTGCAACGATTGACCAGCACACGCGCAACGAAGTCACGCTGGAAGATTTTATCCATAAGGCGGACAGCGCCCTGTACGAGGCCAAGAACCGGGGCCGCGGACGGGCGGTGGTTGTGCAATGCTGCCGGGACGATTCACATGCTTGCGGGGCGCGATGCACAATGAAAGAACCTAGTGTCTGACATATTCGATAGTGCCACGGATTGCAAACTGCTGTTCAATAGCGCGACGCAAAACGAAAGCTCGTTGATTCTGCTACGCTCGAAGCTATCTGCCATCACCCGGCGCATGGGAGTCGCTGACTTAAAACAGGAAAATATGCTGCTGGTGGCCTCCGAACTGGTCAGCAATAATGTGAAACATGCTGCCGGACGGGGGATGGTGCAATTATGGAAACAGCCGGGAGGCGTGCTGGATCTGTTTTCCCTGGATTTCGGTCCGGGTATCGCGAATCTGGCGGCGGCCGAGGAAGATGGCTATTCGACGGCAAGCACATTGGGCAAAGGCTTGGGGGCAATCCGTCGCTTGAGCGATGAATCGTGCATCTACTCGCAGCAAGTGCATCCGGGGCAGGTGAAAAAATGGAGCGGCACGGCGATATTTGCCCGCTTTTATTTGGACAAGGAAAACAGGGAAGCAAAATCCGGCTTCAAGTTTGGACTGTTTTCCCGCTCTTTGGCCGACGAGCGTTATAACGGCGACAGGGTATATTTGCATCAAGCGGGGAAAATGTTGCGCTGGCTGCATTTGGACGGGATCGGCCATGGTGAAGAAGCCGAAACGGCAACAGCAGACTTGGCCGTGCATTTGATTAGCTGCGACTCACCGGAAGCCATACTGGTAGCGGCAGATCAGCAACTTGCCAGTACGCGCGGTGCCGTTGCCATCAGCGGAGAGATTGATTTAGCCAAATGCAATTTGCGTTTGTGCGGAGTGGGTGACATGCATGCGCATCTTTACGACCAGGAGCAGATACAGCATTTCGCATTCGCCCCCGGGATACTGGGGCGGGAGCACCGCTCGGCGACGCTGTTACAGTCCGCTTTCGGCAAAAAGTGTGTCATTCTTACGGCGAGCGACGGTATACGGCGGAACTGGGATGCGGCCAATTTCGTCAGCTTGTTCAACCAGCATCCGCAGTTGATCGCATATACATTGGGCAATATCATGGGGCGGATTTTGGACGATCAATCGATTTGCGTTTGTACGATAGGGTGAAAATAAAGGGGGGAGGAAATGGTGCAAAAAAAAGAAGCCAGCGAAAAACTGGCAGCGTTGTTCGGCTTGAAAATCGGGGATATTTCCGCGCAACTGGAAGAAACGGGGCGGGAGTTTTTTTGCGCGGACAACAAGCTGATGGATGAAGACGAGGTCGCGGATGTGAGCAGCGAGTTCGTCAGCCTGATAACCGGCCTGTTGGGTTCCAAAGATCCGCACAAGCGGACTTCACCGCAATTCCATGCCTTGGAGACGTTCTTTTCGGAACTGGCGCAACGTATGCTGATGCGCGGTGGACATGTAGAGGATGTGGTGCGTTATGCGCAGCGCTTGCAATACAACCTGATCTCGGCACTGGAACGCGACAGCGGAATCACGTTCACACAATCGCGCTCGGTATTGCTGTTTTTTGCGCAGCACTTTGACGAACTCATCATGGCGATTTTCCGCGCCTATCTGAGCGAACGCGAGAATACGCTGAAGGCGCAGGAAGCGGAGTTGCGCGAAACCTCCACCCCGATCGCCGAAATATGGGATGGCGTGCTGACGCTGCCCATCATCGGCACACTGGATTCCAGCCGTACCATGCTGGTGATGGAAGCTTTGCTTAACCGCATCGCCAAAGATCATGCGCGCGCGGTCGTGATGGATCTGACCGGCGTAAAGAATATCGACTCGCAGGTTTCGCACCACCTGATCCAGATGGTGCGGGCGGTGCAGCTGATGGGAAGCGACGCGATCATTACGGGTATCCATCCCGAAATCGCGCGGGCGCTGGTCAGCCTCAATATCGACCTGAACGGGGTGACCACTCGTGCCAGCCTGTCCGATGGCCTGAAAGAGGCCTTCTTGCGTATGGGTATCCAGGTCAGCCAAAAAGCCAACTGATGTCTATTGCGGGCGTGCATCTGACGCGTATCGGCAAGGGCAATTTCTTGCTCGAACCGTTGCGCAGCATGAATATCCGGGATCAGGATGCGCTGGTGCGGGAGGTCGTCATGCATGTGCAGCAAGGGCAGGGCGTGCGCTTGTATTACGACCTGGACGGGATGCCTGTCATTGATCCGGTGTATTACGGCTGGCTGGACAAGTTGGCGCGTACTTGCCAGACGGTGAATGTCAAAATGATCTGCATCAATATGCAGCCGACGGCTGCATTCACGCTGTCGAAATTTCTTGCACGCAAGCCGGCATTTGAAACTGCACTGGGTGTCCCGGACTGATCCGTGACGCCGAAATGCAGTAGAGAAGCCGTAGCGGGAATGCGTTTTAAGCGTTAAAGTTCGGCACATCCAAGCAAATCAATTCAGAGGGGGCTGTGATGGCAATTTTATTGTTCCTGTCAGTACTTGCCGTATTCCTGGTGCTTGCTTTTTTCCGCGCTTCCATCACGAGCTGGCTATTGGCCGCCATGGTTTTTGTGCCTTTAATTGCGGTGCAGAGCCGTATTTCCGACGGCGCATTGCAAATGGTTTATATCGCGCTGTTGTTGTTCATCGTGGTGTTCGGCATACCTTTTTTGCGCCGCCTGTTGGTCAGCGGCGCCATCCTTAAAGTCTTCCGCGACATCCTCCCCCAAGTATCGCAAACCGAACAGGAAGCGCTCGACGCAGGCACGGTATGGTGGGACGGCGAATTGTTCAGCGGCAACCCGCACTGGAATAAATTGCTGGCGTTGCCGAAGCCGGCGTTGAGTGCGGAAGAGCGGGCCTTTCTCGACAACGAAGTGGAGCAGTTGTGCGCCATGATCGACGATTGGGATGTGACCCATGAGCGCCAGGATTTGTCCCCGCAGGCATGGCAGTTCATCAAGGACAAAGGCTTCTTCGGCATGATTATCCCGAAGGAATACGGCGGGCTGCAATTCTCCGCGCAGGCGCATTCCGCCGTGGTGACCAAGGTCGCTTCGCGCAGCGGCACGGGGGCGGTGACGGTGATGGTGCCCAATTCTCTGGGACCCGCCGAACTTTTGCTGCACTACGGCACGCAAGAACAGAAGGATAAATATTTGCGCCGCCTTGCCAAAGGCGAAGAGGTGCCGTGCTTCGCGCTGACCGGCCCGTTTGCCGGTTCCGATGCGGGCGCGATTCCCGATGCAGGTATCGTCGGTTATGGCGATTTCAATGGACAATCGAATGTGCTCGGCGTGCGTGTCACCTGGGAAAAACGCTACATCACGCTGGCACCGGTCGCGACCCTGCTGGGATTGGCGTTCAAACTGTACGACCCGGAAAATCTGCTCGGCCCGGAAGTCGCGCGCGGCATCACGCTGGCATTGATTCCGACCGATATTCCGGGGGTGAATGTCGGACGTCGCCATTTTCCGCTCAATTCGGCTTTCCTGAACGGGCCGACTTCGGGCAAAGAGGTGTTTATCCCCATGGACTGCATCATTGGTGGCGCGGAACGTATCGGCCAAGGCTGGCGCATGCTGATGGAATGCCTGGCGGCAGGGCGCTCGATTTCGTTGCCCGCCAGCGCCACGGGCGGAGTAAAGCTGGCCGCGCGTACCAGCGGTGCGTATGGTCGCGTGCGCAAACAATTCAAGCTGCCGGTGGGGAAATTCGAGGGCGTGGAAGAGGCGCTCACGCGCATTGCGGGCAACCTGTATGTGATGGATGCGGCGCGTGTGCTCACGGCGCAGGCGGTCGATCTGGGCGAAAAGCCCTCGGTGATTTCCGCCATCGTCAAATATCACTGCACCGAACGCGGGCGCACGGTTATCAACGATGCGATGGATGTGCACGGCGGCAAGGGCATTTGCCTGGGGCCGGATAACTATCTGGGGCGTTTGTATCAACAAACCCCCATCGGCATCACTGTGGAAGGCGCGAACATCCTCACGCGCAGCCTCATCATCTTCGGGCAGGGCGCGGTGCGCGCCCACCCCTACGTGCTTAAAGAGATACAGGCGGCGCACAACCCGGACGGCAAGCGCGCCGTGCTGGATTTCGATGCCGCGCTGTTCGGGCATATCAGCTTTGCCATGAGCAATGCGGTGCGCTCCCTGTTGTTCGCGTTGACTGGCGGACGCATCGTCAACGTGCCGACGGAAGAGCCGACGCGGCGTTATTACCAGTTGCTCACGCGCTATTCCGCCTCATTTGCATTTGCCGCCGACATCTCCATGCTGGTGCTGGGCGGTGGCCTGAAACGTCGCGAAAAATTGTCCGCGCGTCTGGGCGATGTGCTGAGCCAGATGTATCTGTGCTCGGCGGTACTGAAACGTTTCGAGGATGACGGGCGTCCGGTGGAAGACTTGGCGCTGCTGGATTGGGCGATGCAGGACGGCTTGCACCGCATCCAGGTGGCATTCGACGGCGTGCTGCAAAACTTCCCCAACCGTTATGCCGCGCTGCTGCTGCGCGCGCTCATCTTCCCCTTGGGGCAATGCCGCAAACCCGCTTCCGATGCATTGGGGCACGAGGTTGCAGCCCTGCTGGGCACACAAGGCGACGCGCGCGACCGCTTGACTGCGGGCATGTTCATTGCGGCGGACGAAAACGATGCGGTGGCCGCATTGGAGGCGGCGCTGTCCAGCACGCTGGCGTGTGAACCGGTGCAGGCGGAATTGTCCCAAGCCCGCAAAGCGGGCAAGCTCAAAGCGCTGGATGAACTGGGGCAGATCGCCGAAGCGCGCGCACTCGGCCTCATCAGCGCCGAGCAGGCTTTGCAGTTGCAACGCGACTACGCGCTGCGCCGCAAAGTCATCATGGTGGACGACTTCGCGCCGGAGCAGTTGCGGGCGGCGGGCTGAGCAGTTCCGTTCTGGACAAATGAAGGGGTTGCGGTGAGTACACTGAAAAACAAAACCATCTTCATCACCGGTTCCTCGCGCGGTATCGGGCGCGAGATCGCCCTGCGCTGCGCGCGCGACGGGGCGAACGTAGTCATCACCGGCAAGACGGCGCAGCCGCATCCCAAGCTGCCCGGCACCATCCACACGGTTGCGGAAGAAGTGCGGCTAGCGGGCGGTTGCGCGCTGGCGCTCCAGCTCGATGTGCGCGACGAGCAAGCCATTGCGGCGGCAGTGGCGCAGACGGTGGAGCATTTCGGCAGTCTCGACGTGTTAATCAATAACGCCAGTGCCATCAGCCTGACGCCCACCTTGCAGACATCCGCCAAGCGCCTCGACCTGATGTGGGGCGTGAACATGCGCGCGACCTTCCTTGCCGCGCAAGCCTGCATCCCGCATCTGAAAAAAGCCGCCAATCCGCACATCCTCACCTTGTCGCCGCCGCTCAACCTCGACGCAAAATGGTTCGCGCCGCATGTCGCCTACACCCTGTCCAAATACGGCATGAGCCTATGCATGCTGGGCATGGCGCACGAATTTGCCGCCGCCGCTATTGCCTGCAATTGCCTGTGGCCGCGCACGACCATCGCCACGTCCGCCATCGAAAACAATTTTCCCGAGGCCATCCTGCGCGCTTCGCGCAAACCCGCCATCGTGGCCGATGCGGCGCGCAGCATCCTGTTGCGCGACAGCAAGGCATGCAGCGGAAATTTTTTCATCGACGAAGAGGTGCTGCGTGCCGAGGGCGTGAGTGATTTCGAGCGATATGCGGTCAGTCCCGGCACGCGCCTGTTCGACGATCTTTTTTTGGGGAAACACTGATTTAATCCCCTCTCCCTTTGGGAGAGGGTTAGGGTGAGGGAGAGGCTCTTTGATTTGTTACCCTCACCCCAGCCCTCCCCCAGAGGGGGAGGGCGCCAAGTAAAAAATACGGGAGAAGAAAAATGACAACAGCAGAAAACGACGATGTGATCACGCCCGAACAGGCGAGCACCCTACATGGCCTGTTCCTTGAGCGGGTCAAGCGCTCGCCGGACAAAGAGGCCTACCGTTATTTTGACGTGTCGCGCAATGCTTGGGTGTCGTTGAGTTGGCGGCAGATGAGCGAACAGGTGGCGCGCTGGCAAGCCGCGTTGGCGCGGGAAGGGCTGGACAAGGGCGACCGCGTTGCGCTCATGCTGCGTAACTGCCCGCAGTGGGTGATGTTCGATCAGGCCGCGATGGCTTTGGGGCTCGTCACCGTGCCGCTCTACACGGTGGATCGCGCGGAAAACATCGCCTACATCGTCAATGACTCGCAGTCTAAGGTGCTGCTGTTCGAGACCGCAGAGCAATGGCAGGAGTTGGGCGGCGTGCTCGGCCAGATGGCTTGCGTGCAGCGCTTCATTTCGCTGGACGACGTGCTCCCTCACCCCAACCCTCTCCCGACGGGAGAGGGAGCGAACGTGAAAAACGACACTCGGAATTTTGACGAAACGCGCCTGGTCTCGGCGGAACGCTTCCTCCCCGCCCATGCGGCGCCGCAAGCGCCGATACCTTTGCCGGAAACTCCCCCTCCTCAATCCTCCCCCGGAGGGAGAGGAGGCGAACGAGAAGATCATTCTTGTTCCCTTGAGCTGGCCAGCATCATCTATACCTCCGGTACGACCGGCAAACCCAAGGGCGTGATGCTCAGCCACAACAACATGCTGAGCAATACCCACGCCGCACTGGGCACCTTTGTCGTCTACAACACCGACCTGATGTTGTCGTTCCTGCCGCTGTCGCACACCTTCGAGCGCACTTGCGGTTATTACCTGCAAGTGATGACGGGGGCGACGGTCGCTTATGCGCGCTCCATTCCCCTGCTATCGGAAGACTTGCAGATCATCAAGCCGACCATCCTCATCTCGGTGCCACGCATCTACGAACGCATCCACTCTGCGATCAACGCCAAGCTGGAAGAAGGTTCTCCCCTCAAACACAAACTGTTCAATCTGGCAGTGGAGGTGGGTTGGGCGCGCTTCCTGCACGAGCAGGGACGCGGCGGCTGGCAGCTCTCGTTCCTGCTATGGCCGATCCTGAAAAAACTCGTGGCGCAGAAGATCATGGACAGGCTGGGCGGACGTCTGCGCACCGCAGTGAGCGGCGGCGCGGCACTCGCGCCGGACATCTCGCGTATGTTCGTCGGTCTTGGGCTGCCGGTGGTGCAGGGCTATGGTCTCACCGAGACCAGCCCGATTATTTCCGGCAACAAGCTGGATAATAATTTTCCCGATAGCGCGGGGCAGCCGATACGCGGGGTGCAGGTCAAGCTGGGGGAAAAGAATGCGCTGCTGGTGAAAGGGCCGAACGTGATGATGGGTTACTGGAACAACCCCGAAGCCACCAAAGAGATCATCGACGACGAGGGGTGGCTCAATACCGGCGACATTGCCCGCATCAGCGAAACCGGACATATCTACATCACCGGACGACTGAAAGAAATTATCGTGCTGGCGAACGGCGAGAAGCTGCCGCCCGCCGATATGGAAGCGGCGATTCTGCACGACCCGCTCATCGACCAAGTGATGATCTACGGCGAAGGCAAACCCTACTTGGTGGCACTGGCGGTGCTGAATCCCAAAGTTTGGCAAGAGGTTGCCGCGAAAGTCGGCGTGCTGCCGGATATGCCGGAGTCGCTGACGGATGCCAACGTCGAAGCCAAAGTGCTGCGCCGCATCGCGCGCAACATGAGCAGCTTTCCCGGCTACGCACGGGTGCATCGCGTGTTGCTGCTGACCGAGCCGTGGAGTATTGACAACGGGCTGCTCACGCCGAAGCTGAGTTTGAAGCGCGACAAAGTGGTGGCGAAATTCGCCAACGAAATTAAGCAGCTTTACGAGGGGCACTAACCATGAGTGAACAAGAAACAACCTTGCCCACTCGCCACGCCACCCTGCGCGTGGTGGCGATGCCGGCGGATTGCAACATCACCGGCGATGTGTTCGGCGGCTGGGTGATGTCGCAGGTGGATGTTGCGGGCAGCATTCCCGCCATTCATCGCGCCAAGGGGCGTGTGGCGACGGTGGCGGTGAACTCTTTCGTGTTCAAACAGCCACTTTTTTTGGGCGATGTGGTGAGCCTTTACGCCGATATCGTCAAAGTGGGACGCACCTCGATGACGGTGAATGTTGAGGTGTATGCGCAGCGCGACCCGGTGCAGCCCACCTGCGTCAAAGTGACCGAAGCCACGCTGACTTATGTGGCAGTGGGAGAAGATCGCAAGCCGCGCGAATTGCCGCCGGCAGAGTGAGCGATAAGGGAAGTGTCGTGTGGGTTCGTCGTGAAATAACTACAGGGAGAATAAATCATGAGGCTTAAGAAAACCGCATTGAAATGTTCCATGGGTATGGCATTGGCAGCCATGTCGGGCGTCGCCGCAGCATCGGGTTTTGCCTTGATCGAGCAGGGCGTGGGCGGTTTGGGTAACGCCTATGCCGGAGGTGCGGCTATCGCCGAAGACGCGACCACGGTCTTTTACAATCCTGCCGGGATGAACCGCTTGTCCGGTACGCAATTGACGCTGGCCGCGCAAGGCATACAGCCGTCGGCCAAGTTTTCCGATGGCGGATCGGCAGGCGCCGCGTTGCAAACCCAAGGTGGTGTCGGTGGCGATGCGGGCAGCATGGCTGTGGTTCCCAATGCGTATTTTGTGGCCGAGCTTGATCCCAAGCTTAGATTGGGCTTGGGTATCAACTCCCCCTTCGGCCTGCAAACGAGTTACGACCCGACGTGGATGGGGCGCTTCCAGGCCATCAAATCCAGCATCCAAACTGTCAATCTTAACCCCGCCGTTTCCTGCCAGATCACCGACGCGGTCAGTGTCGGCGCGGGTGTCAGTTACCAGCGCATCACGGGCGAGTTGAGCGGCGCGGTGAACTATAGTGCTGCGGCATTTGCTGCCGATCCTGTCGGCAATACAGTTCTGACCGCAATCGGCGGCGCGGGGAAAGAGGGTGTTTCCACCGTCAGCGGCAACGACAACAGCTACGGTTATAACCTCGGCGCACTCATCAATCTGGGCTCGCAAACCCGTGTTGGGCTGGCATACCGTTCCCCGGTCAAACACACCCTGACGGGCACTGTGACTTTTACCAACGTGCCGACCGCATTGGCCACCAGCCCAAAGTTGGCGAACGGCGGCGTAACGCTGGATGTCAGCATGCCGGATACTTTCTCGACCAGCGTGGTGCACCAGTTAGGCCCGCAATTCGACCTGATGGCGGACGTGACCTGGACAGGCTGGGGATCGTTCCAGAATCTGGACGTGGTGCGCAGCAACGGCAGCGCACTCAGCTCGACGCCTGAAAACTGGAAAAACACCTGGCGCGTTGCCGCAGGCGCGACACACCGCTATAGCGATCAATGGACTTCGCGTTTCGGTGTGGCCTACGACCAGACACCGGTGTCCGATACCTATCGCACTGCACGCATCCCCGATCAGGATAGGACATGGCTGGCGCTGGGCGGGCAATACAAACTCGCCAAGGGCAGCTCGATAGACTTCGGCTACGCGCACTTGTTCGTGAAGAGTTCGAGCATCAGCCAGAACCAGAGCGCAACGGGCGGCGGCAATCTGGTGGGCAGCTATGCCAATAGCGTGAATATCTACAGCCTGCAATACGGACATAGTTTCTAAGTCCGCTAACGGGGGGAGGCGATGCCTTCCCCTTTTTCTTTGGAGAAGTTCGTGAATAAAAATTTCGTGATCCGCAAAGTTGCGGTACTGGGCGCGGGCGTAATGGGCGCGCAAATCGCCGCGCATCTGGTCAACGCCAATGTCGAGACGCTGCTGTTCGAGCTGCCCCCGAAAGATGGCGATCTCAACGGTAACGTGCACAAGGCGCTCGAAGGCTTGAAGAAGCTCGACCCCGCGCCCATCGCCAGTCCGTCCAAAATCGCTTACATCCAGCCCGCCAATTACGCGCAGCATCTGGAAAAGTTGCGCGAGTGCGACCTCATCATCGAGGCCATCGCCGAACGTGTGGACTGGAAATCCGACCTCTACCGCAAGGTCGCGCCGTTCCTCAGCGAGCGCGCCATTTTTGCGACGAATACCTCCGGCCTTTCCATCAACACCCTGGCCGAAGCCTTCCCCGAGAGCCTGCGCCACCGCTTCTGCGGCATCCACTTCTTCAACCCGCCGCGCTACATGCATCTGGTCGAGCTCATCCCGTGCCGCGAGACAGAAGCCGCCTTGCTCGACCAACTGGAGACCTTCCTCGTCTCCACGCTGGGCAAAGGCGTGGTGCGCGCCAAGGACACGCCCAACTTCATCGCCAACCGTATCGGCGTGTTCTCCATGCTCGCCACCCAGCACCATGCCGCCGCATTCAACCTCGGCTTCGACATGGTGGATGCGCTCACCGGGCGCTACCTCGGTCGCCCCAAGAGCGCCACCTTCCGCACGCTCGATGTGGTCGGCCTCGATGTGTTCGCGCATGTGGTGAACACCATGCGCGAGAACTTAATCGACGATCCGTGGCACAGTCATTTCGATCTGCCGGAATGGTTCGGCGATCTGGTGCAGCAGGGCGCGCTGGGGCAGAAAGCCAAGAAAGGCATCTACCAGAAAATCGGCAAAGAGATCCACGTACTCGACCTGCACACCAAGGAATACCGCCTCTCCGACGCCAAGGTGGACGACGAAGTCAAAGAGATATTGCGCGAGCGCGACTGGGGCATGAAGCTCGCCGGACTGCGCCGCAACCCGCACCCGCAAGCGCAGTTCCTGTGGGCCACGTTCCGCGACGTGTTCCACTACTGCGCGCTGCATCTGGACAGCATCGCCGACAACGCGCGCGATGTGGACCTCGCCGTGCGCTGGGGCTTCGGCTGGGACAGCGGCCCATTCGAGATATGGCAAGCCGCAGGCTGGCAACAAGTGGCAGGCTGGATCAGCGCCGACATCGCGGCAGGCAAGGCAATGGCGAGCGCGCCGCTGCCGAAGTGGGCGACCGACCCGGCGCGCACCGGCGTGCATACCGCGCAAGGCAGTTATTCCCCTCTCCCCGCAGCAGGTTCCCCTCTCCCCCCGGGAGAGGGGTTAGGGGTGAGGGTCACCTCTTCGGGCAAAACCGGCCACTGCCAACCCCGCTCCACACTCCCCGTCTACCAACGCCAACTCTACCCCGACCGCCTGCAAGGCGAAGTCGCACACTACGGCGAGACCGTGTTCGAGACCCCCGAAGTGCGCCTGTGGCACACCGGCGACGCCATCGCCATCCTGAGTTTTAAAACCAAGATGCACACCGTCAACAACGAAGTATTGGACGGCATCCTGCGTGCGGTGGATGAAGCCGAGCAACATTTTTCCGCGCTCATCCTGTGGCAGACCGAGCCGCCGTTCTCGGCAGGAGCGAACCTGCTGCAACTGATGCAAGGTTTGCAGGAGACACCCGATACCGGCATGTTCGGCAAACTCAAGGGCGCGGTGACCCGTGTCAAATACACCGCCGCAGGCGGTGGCGGCATGGGCGATCTGTTCAACGCGGCTACCGGCAATGTACCCAAAGTGGAAGCCGTGGTCGCCAAATTCCAGCAAGTCTCGCAACGCCTCAAATACGCCCAAGTGCCCACCATCGCGGCGGTGGACGGCCTGGCGCTCGGCGGCGGCTGCGAATTCTCCATCCATTGCACACGCATCGTCGCCACGCTGGAAAGCTATATCGGCCTGGTCGAAGTCGGCGTCGGCCTGCTGCCCGCAGGCGGCGGCTGCAAAGAGATGGCGCAACGCGCCGCACAGGAAGCGCAACGTTTCGCCAACGACAACCGCGTGGATGTCTTCCCCTACCTGCGCCGATACTTCCAGAACATCGCCATGGGCGAAGTCGCCAAGAGCGCCGAGATGGCGCGCGAGATGGGCTACCTGCGGCAGAGCGACCGCATCGTGATGAACAAGTTCGAACTGTTGCACATCGCCAAGGAAGAAGCCAAGGCACTCAACGCCAGCGCCTACCGTCCGCCGCTGCACCAGCGCCAGATCGCCGTCGCCGGCCGCACCGGCATCGCCACCCTCAAAGCCGCCATGGTCAACATGCGCGAAGGCGGCTTCATCTCCGAGCACGACTACAACATCGGCTGTCGCGTTGCCGAAACACTGTGCGGCGGCGATGTGGAAGCGGGCAGTCTGGTGGATGAGGATTGGTTGCTCGACCTGGAGCGCAAGAACTTTATGGAGCTGCTGGCGACTGAGAAGACACAGGCAAGGATTGAGCACATGCTGAAGAACGGGAAGCCGTTGAGGAATTGAGCGCGCTTGATTTCTACCGGACTGGTCTATATGCTGGTCTATATGTAAATTTATATTGTGGGGAAATTATGAAGATCGAGATCGGTTCTTATGAGGCGAAAACCAAACTACCTGAATTGCTGCGGCAGGTAAAAAGCGGCAAGAGCTTCACCATCACCAACCGGGGGGAATCTGTTGCCGATCTGGTGCCCAGCCTCGGCGCGAAAGCGAAGGATAAGGTTGCGGCGGCAGAAAGGCTCAAGGCATTCATGCGGGCCGACCCGGTGCGCGGCGTGAACATCAAGGAATTGATCGAAGAAGGGCGCGCGTGAATTTCGTCCTCGACAATTCGGTAACCATGCGCTGGTTTTTCGGCGATGGGAAACCGCAGGAACTCACCTACGCAGGGAAAGTGTTGGATGCGATGAAAAGCGCCAGTGCCATCGTGCCCGCGACTTGGGGGCTCGAAGTGGCAAACGTCATCGCCAGAGCGGAAGCGAAAGGCTGGGTGACCGAAGCGCGCAGCGAAGCTTTTCTGGAGATGCTGGAAGGCGTGGATATCGAAGTGGATGCGTCCACCTTTTCTCATGCCCTATCCAACACCCTGCAACTGGCACGGCGCTACAAGCTTTCGGCTTACGATGCTTCCTATCTGGAGTTGTCATTAAGGCTGGGACTGCCGCTGGCCACGCTCGACGAGGATTTGCAGAAGGCGGCGAAGAGGGCGGGTGTGAAGAGGTTCGCGTGAGCGGGTAGAGCGTTAATTTTTGTTGCACAGCTTATTTGCTGTCACCATACTAAAGACTATCATTTCGCTACCGTTTTAATAGTAATGAGGATGCCATGTCCGCCCTGTTGATTAAAGATTTTCCCCCGGAGTTGCACAGCAAACTCAAAGAAGAAGCTGCGCGCCATCATCGCTCCATGACGCGGCAGGCCTTGGCCTTGCTGGAACAGGCGCTGTCTTCTCCGACAAAGAGTGCCGCCGAACTATTGCCCAAACCGCTCAAGCTGTCCAAGCCTGTGACTGCAAAAAACGTTGTCGCCACCATCCGCGAAGGACGTGATTCCGGCAAAATCACTCTGCCGAAATGATCGTCGTTGACGCCAATATTCTGATTTACTCCCTGATCGGAAGCGGCTACACGCCTCTGGTAAACAAGCTCCGCGAAAAAGATACGGATTGGCGCACCGCCGGGTTATGCCTGCATGAAACAGTGAACGTGCTGGCAACCTACCAACGGCGCGGCATATTGACGCTCGCGCAATGCAAAAAATTACTGGCTCATGCCGAACACTTCATGAAAGTGGCTCAATGCGAAGTGATGATGGATGCGGCGCTCACCGTAGCGGCGAAATACGCCATCACCGGTTACGATGCACAGTACGCCGCACTGGCGAAGAACCTGAATGCGCCGCTGGTCACCGAAGACCGCAAGCTGAGAGAAACTGTGCCGGGAATCGCATTTTCGATGCAGGAATTTTTGGCGCAGTGATGCCGTGTGCGGCGGTGATGTGAAAGCGGGCAGTCTGGTGGATGAGGATTGGCTGCTCGACCTGGAGCGCAAGCACTTCATGGAGCTGCTGGCGACCGAAAAGACGCAGGCTAGGATTGAGCATATGTTGAAAAATGGAAAGCCATTGCGGAATTGAAAAGCATTAGCAAGGAGATGCTTAGATTATGACGATTACAACCGATGATTTTCGAGCGTGGCTTGAACGAAAATATCATGACTATGATGTTGCGGCTGAACCAGTCCACGGCACATATGGTTTGATCTGGTTTCTCACGACCAAATCACCCAAAAGCAGTCCAAAGGGATTTGCGGTTAAAACGCTCGCCCCTGAAAAAATAATATCAAGCAAATCATTAGTTGATCTCGCCAACCTTCGGAGAGAGTTCAGAATGTGGTTAGCCCTTCCATCTACTTACAACGTCGTATCGGCGCTAGGCTTTGACATAGCTTCGTTGGTTGGTGTTGATGGAAGTGAGGTGGTGAATCTTCCGGTAATGCGAATGCCGCGAATGGATGGTTCTCTTGATGATTGGGTCAACAATTCTAAGTTTGATGGAATAGATAAGCTGATTGCGCTAGCTCAAGCGCTTAATGGGTTGCTTCATCTTTATACCAATGGATTTGAAGGGCATGGAGATTTGAAGCCCAGCAACCTCCTCTACATCGACATGAGATCGAAGTTCCAACTTCATAATTGTATATGGCCAAGTGAGAAGCATCCGTGGCAAGTGTGTGTGGCAGATTTAGGTTGGGCCGATGCTTGGGTTGATCTCGGGTTTTCAGGGAAAGTTTTCAGACCTTACAAGGCACCTGAACGTGTCGAAGGAAAATTTTCTCCTATCAAGAGCGATATGTTTTCGATGGGGGTAATCGCTGCCCAATTGCTGCAAGGGCATCACCCTGCGCCAAATATAAAAAGAGCAGAGGAATCGGACAAAAGTTGGAAGAAGTGGGTTGAGAGTGGTGAGAGGAAGCTGGAAGGTATCTCCTCAGATCGGATACGCACCATGATTTTACGTTGCCTCAACCTAGACCCCGCTGCACGACCCGATGCAAATGAATGCCTTGGTGAAATATGCGCTGAACTGAAAGAAACTTACTGTCTTGATATAGCACAAGCGCTAGCTGCTTGGCGAAAGCCTATTTTTGAAAGTGTGGCAGCTCAGAACGAGCATCAAGCTTGGGCAGCAAATAACTCTATTCGCCTTGGCTCATCAGAAGTTATTCGCTCTCTTGAACAGATAACATCAAGACTTAAAAAGATACAGGTGCATGATATATGTTCCTGCGAAGAGTGGGTTCCGTTAGCTGACAGTTATCTTAAATTGTTAGAAGCAGCCGGAGAAGTTCAAGAGGCAAGTAAAGTACCTATTCGTAAGCTCGCCCTAAATTATCTACTGTCAATATTAGGGAAACTGGATCGTCCAGATGTTCTGAATATACAAGCCCGTGACGATTTGCCGAATGTTGTGCAGCCATTCGAAAGATTTTCAGAGGTTGTGAAACTTATGGCGGATTTGGCTGACTTCCCCCAAGGTGACGAATTGGAGCCAGTCGAGAAGCTTGGTGCTTATGCCAGATCAGCACTAGCTTTTGGCAAAGCGTCCGCATTAAGGTTTGAAGGGGGTAGACAATCTGAAGTTATTGCCTTGTTGACTACAGCAATCAACGTCGCTCAGGACGAACCGGTTAATTATTACTTTCGAGCCAGATGGATTCATGAAATTTTATTTCTTAGTCCCGGTGGAGCATCTTCAGAAAAATTGTCCTCTCAACAGAGCATGCAAACCATAATTAGCGATTTGGAAAGGGCGATAAGTCTTGCTTCCGATTGGGAAGAGCCGAAGAATTTGCTTCAATCGATAAAATCGTAAGCTACGAATTTGCCGAAGCACCATGACGACACCGCTTAACCCACAACCCGATTTCAGCGAGATCACGCAACTGATCCACGCTGCGCGGCAGCGTGCGGTGCTGGCGGTGAATACAGCGCTGATCGAGCTGTATTGGCAGGTGGGGCAGTTCATTAGCCGCAAGATAGAGCAGGCGGAATGGGGCGACGGGGTGGTGGTGCAATTGGCCGAGCATCTGGCGCGCACCCAGCCGGGGTTGCGTGGCTTTACCGGGCGAAATCTGTTTCGGATGAGGCAGTTTTATGAGGCTTACCGCGATGAAAAATTAGTGACAGCACTGCTGACACAATTGCCGTGGACGCATAACCTCATCATTCTTAATCAGGGTAAGTCCCCGGAAGAGCGGGAGTTTTACCTGCGTTTTAACAATAGGGGACGTACCACGTTTTATTGAGGTGATATGAAATGAATCGTTCAACAACATTGCAATTGCTCACAGAGCACAAAAGTGAACTGACGCGCCGCTTCGGCGTATCGCGTCTGGCTTTATTCGGCTCGGTGGCGCGTGATGCCGCGCAGCAGGGAAGCGATGTGGATGTGCTGGTGGCATTCGATGGCCCGGCTACGTCTGCGCGCTATTTCGGTGTGCAGTTCTATCTGGAAGATTTGCTGGGATGTCCGGTCGATCTGGTGACTGAGAAGGCATTGCGGCCAGAGTTGCGTCCTTTCATCGAGAAGGAGGCTGTGCATGTCTAAAGGTGCTGACCGCGAGTGGAAGTTCTATCTGGATGACATGATAGCTTTTGCCGAGAAGGTTATCGTCTATACAGATGGGCTGGATCAAGAGCGTTTTGTGGATAGTGGTCTTAATTACGATGCGACGATACGCAATCTGGAATTGATCGGGGAGGCGGCCACGAATATTCCCGATGAGGTGCGCCAGAACTATCCGCAGATACCTTGGCGCATGGTGGTTGCAACACGCAACAAATTGATACATGGTTACTTGGGAATAGACAACGATACGGTGTGGAGCATCATCCAGGGCGATGTTCCTGTGTTGTTGAAAGAACTGCAAAAGCTGAAAGCCGAAAACTAAAGCGATATAGGGCTCACTTCGACATTGATCCAACATGAGTAAAGACATCGACAAGCCTGATGGGAAAGAGCTACCTGCGCGAGCAGGAGAGCTTGCCGCACTTGCTTGGTCGGGCGACAATGCAACCTCACAGGAGAATCACCATGACATCCAGCCAACTGCAACAACTCGATCAGCGCCTCAGCCAATGGCGGGCGAGCCACGCGAATCCGACGCAGGTGCGGGAAGCGTATCGCCAGCAGGTGGTGCGCTTCACGCTGAGTTCGATGGCGCTGGAGAACGAGCCAGTGAGCCCTCAGCGTTTGGCGCATCTGCTGAATCAACCCGTCCGCTAGACGCCACGCGCGAGCTGGCGACCACCGCCGGAACACTCACATATACCGAAGTTTCTGAACGCATCGCGGTGAACATCGCGCGCTGCCTCGATGCCTTGCTGGAGCAATCACCTGAAGATATTCGCATCACGCCGGAATGGGTTTGCGCCATTCACCGCGGCATTGCGGGCGAGCTATTTCCCGATTGGGCGGGGCGGTTTCGCAAGACGGACGTGCAGGTGGGTTCTCATTTTCCTCCGTCCAGCCATGAGATCGCCGTGTACATCAACAACTTCTGTCTCGATCTGGATGAGCGTTTGCGCCACTTGCAGGACGCAGCTTCGATTGCGGAATTGCTGGCCTGGGTGGATTGGCGTTTTCAGTGGATACATCCATACAAGGATTTCAACGGCAGGACAGGGCGTATCTTGCTGGTGGCGTTAGGCTATAAGCTGGGCTTGCCACCGGCTGACCCGGCGGCATCGGAATCGGGCAAAGCGGCATACTTAGATGCATTGAGGTCTGCCGATTCGGGAGATATCGGGCCATTGACGGAGTTGTGGTTAAGCAGATTGGGAAGTGTTGATTGAATAACGGAGGTGGGAAATGAGCAAACAAGTCCAAGAAGCCTACATCGTCGCCGCCACGCGCACACCGGTGGGCAAAGCACCGCGCGGTATGTTCCGCAACACGCGTCCCGACGATCTGCTGGCGCATGTGTTGAAGAGTGTGCTGGCGCAAGCGCCGTCGCTAGACCCCGCGAGTATCGGCGATGTGGTGGTGGGTTGCGCGATGCCGGAGGCGGAGCAGGGAACCAACGTGGCGCGTATCGCGCTGCTGCTGGCCGGATTGCCGAACACGGTGCCGGGTCTAACCATCAACCGCTTTTGTTCTTCCGGCTTGCAGGCGGTGGCGCTGGCGGCGGATCGTATCCGTCTCGGCGAGGCGGAGGTGATGATCGCGGCGGGCACGGAGAGTATGAGCATGGTGCCGATGATGGGTAACAAGATCGCATTCAATCCGGCCATCTTCGAGAACGAGCATGTTGGCATCGCCTATGGCATGGGTCTGACGGCGGAGAAGGTGGCGGAGCGCTGGAAGGTTTCGCGCGAAGCGCAGGATGCCTTTGCCTTGCAGAGCCACTTGCGCGCCATCGCGGCGATCAACAACGGCGAGTTCGAGGATGAGATCACGCCGTATCAAATTGCCGAACATATGCCGGACATGAACAGCCGCGAGGTGAAGACGAAGGTGCGCGAGGTGAAGCAGGACGAAGGCCCGCGCGCGGATACTTCCATTGAGGCACTCGCCAAACTCAAGACGGTGTTCGCGCAACGCGGCTCGGTGACGGCTGGCAACAGTTCGCAGATGTCGGACGGCGCGGGCGTGGTGCTGCTGTGCAGCGAGGCGGCGTTGAAGCGCTACAACCTTACGCCTATCGGCAAGTTTCTCGGCTTCAGCGTGGCGGGCGTGCCGCCGGAGATCATGGGCATCGGCCCGAAAGAAGCGATTCCGCGCGTGTTGAAGCAGGTAGGGTTGAGCTTGCAGGACATGGGCTGGATCGAGCTCAACGAAGCGTTCGCCGCGCAATCGCTGGCGGTCATTCACGACATCGGGCTCGACCCGGCTATCGTCAACCCTTTGGGCGGCGCGATTGCCTTGGGGCATCCGCTCGGCGCGACCGGCGCGATACGCACGGCCACGCTGCTGCACGGCATGCGCCGCCGCAAGCAGAAATACGGCATGGTGACGATGTGTATCGGCACGGGCATGGGTGCCGCTGGAATTTTTGAAGCTTTGTAGAGGGAAATGAAATGAAAAAACTAATCGCAATATTATTGATGTGCGCGTCGATGCAGGCGTTGGCCTTGGAATTGGAAGGCGTTAAGTTTGACGACAAGGTGCAGATAGACAATGCCCCGTTGACGCTTAACGGCGCAGGTGTGCGCAGCATCGTATTTTTCAAGATGTATGTCATCGGGCTTTATCTTGCGGAAAAGCAGAAAACTGCCGATGCGATATTGGGCGATGCAAAACCCAAGCGTATCGCTTTGCATGTGCTGGTGGGCGAGGCGGGCGCGGAGCGTTTTCTGAATGGTTTCCGCAAGGGGATCGAGAAGAACCACAGCGAAGCGCAACTGGCAGCGCTGCGTGAGCGCATGGCTGCGTTCGAGCAGATGTTCGGTCACATTAAAACTGTCAAGCGCGGCGATGTCATCGCTTTTGACTGGTTGCCCGCTGCGGGCACGCGTATAGCTTTGAACGGCGCGGAACTTGGGCGTATTGCCGGTGACGATTTTTATCATGCGCTGCTGTCGATTTGGATCGGGAGTAAACCGGTGACTGCCAGTTTGAAAAAAGAGTTGTTGGGCGGTTGATGAACAGCTTGGTGTCGCAAACCAGAAATAACGCAACATTAAACGGTGTCTTTTTCCGCCATACCGCGTTGCATCCCCTTGCCGCATACCCCAACGGCCGCGGGTCTGCGCCTCGCCTGACAAAAAAATCCATCCGTTTCATTTGTCCCCTTATTTCTGGTTTGCGACACTAGCCTGAAAGGAAAAATATGAACTTTGCTTCTTTATTGGTTTTGCTGATGTTCCTGAGCGGGGGCGCGAATGCATTGGAGGTGGTCGGAATCAAAGTGCCGGAAAAAGTACAGTCCGGCGATCAGTCTTTGGTGTTGAACGGGGCGGGCGCCCGCGTTCTGGTGTCCGTGTTCAACGTGTATGTCATCGCTTTGTACTTGCCGGAAAAAAAGCACACGGTTGCGGAGGTGCTGGCGGAGGATGCGAGCAAGCGCGCGACTTTGACTTTTCTGTATGGCGTGACTAGTGCGCAGTTGCTCGATGCGACCTATAAGCTGATCGCCGAAAACCACAGTGCGGAAGAGTTGAAAAAAGCGGAAACGGGCTGGAAGGCATTCGCTGCCATTTTCGACCACATCAAGGACATCAATAAAGACGACCAGATCGCCCTGGATTACAACCCGGCAACGGGGACGCGGGTGAGTTTGAACGGCAGGGAGATCGGGCGCATCGAGGCTGGATTCATGCGTCTGTTTTTGAAGGTGTGGCTGGGCGAGCGGCCCGTGCAAGCAGATTTGAAGGATCGCCTGTTGGGCGTGGCAGATGGCAAACGATGAGATGACGCGATTGAATGAAGATGTGTTTGCCGCTGTAATCGACCGTGTCGCGCTCGAAAAAAATCTCCGGCAACGAGGTTCGAATTTCCGGCGCAGCGTCGGCGCGCGCCACGCGCATCTGTTTGCGGATGTGGCGGTATTCGTCGCGGCAGAACAACTTGCCCAGATGCAGGCTGTCATCGCCGCAGTCGAACGGGTCGCGGCCTTGCCGGCATGGTCTGCGGAACGGAGCGACGCAAAGTGCAAGGGCGTTTTTTTCGGCTACGATTTCCATCTGAACGAAAGCGGCGCACATCTCATCGAGATCAACACCAATGCGGGCGGCGCCTTCCTGAATGCGCTGCTGTTGCAGAGCCAGGCGGGGAAGGCTTTTCCCGGCGGCGCTGCCGCCAACGACCAACTGGAACAGAACATCGTCGAGATGTTCCGCCAGGAATGGCGTCTGGAGCGCGGCGACGCGCCTTTGCATACGCTTGCCATCGTGGATGAACAACCGGCTGAGCAATATCTCTATCCCGAATTCTTATTGGCGCAGCAGATGTTCGAGCAGGCCGGTATGCATGCTGTCATTGCAGATCCAGCCGAATTGGAGCGGCGCACAGACGGTTTGTATCTGGGAGAGCGGAAGATTGACCTTGTCTACAACCGTCTCACCGATTTTTCCCTGGCAGGCTATCCGGCGCTGAGCGACGCATATCAGCGCAAGCAGGTCGTGCTGACACCGCATCCTGCCGCTTACGTGCGTTATGCGGACAAACGCAATCTGGCGCGTTTGACGGACGCGGGTTTATTGCGCGCATTGGGGGTGGGCGAAGCAACGATCGCGGTATTGCAACAGGGCATCCCGCAAACACGCGTGGTCGGCGCGGACGATGCGGAGCAATGGTGGGCGGGGCGCAAACAGTGGTTTTTCAAACCGCTATCCGGTTACGGCGCCAGGGGCGCTTATCGCGGCGACAAGATTACCAAACGCGTGTTCGAGGAAATCCTGTGCGGCGGCTATGTGGCGCAAAAGCTGGCGGTGCCGGGAGAGCGGCTGGTGAGCGTGAACGGGGAAACTGCCGCGCTTAAATACGACGTGCGTTGTTATGTTTATGACGGCGGGATCCAGTTGATCGCCGCGCGTTTATATCAGGGGCAAACCACGAATTTCAGGACGCCGGGGGGCGGGTTTGCATTAGTGCTGAGTGCTGAGTGCGGTCGCGCTTTACTGGCCGACAACTTTCATTTCATGGTGATAGACCATCACCGTATTCCTGCCGTTCTGTTTCGCGTAGTACATGGACAGGTCGGCGTTCTTCGAGAGCTCGATTTCATCGCCGCCATGCTCGGGATACATGGCGATGCCGATGCTGCTTGAGATCGCGAGTACATGGCCGTCTATATCGAACGGTTTTTCGAGAGCGACGCGGATTTTTTCCGCGACGACGATGGCATCCTGTTCCGTTTCGATGGCGGGCAGCAGGACGACGAATTCGTCCCCGCCGATGCGTGCCAGCGTGTCGGATTCGCGCACGCAACGCTGCATGCGTACCGCCGCTCTCTTCAGCAACACATCGCCGATGGCGTGACCCAGCGTGTCGTTGACCGGTTTGAATTTATCGAAATCCATAAACAGCAGAGCCAGATGCGTCTGCTCACGTTTTGCCACCGCGAGAGCCTGCTGCAAGCGGTCGCTGAATAATGCGCGATTGGGCAGGTCGGTAAGCGCGTCGTACTGCGCCATGTGGCGTATGCGTTCTTCCGCGTTTTTGCGATCCGTGATGTCGGTAATGAATCCGTGCCACAGGATGCTGCCGTCTTCGAGCTTTTCGGGGTGCGCATCCCCCAGGCGCCAACGCGTGCCTTGGCCCGGAAGTATCAGCCGGTATTCGATATGCCAGCGCGTAAGGTTGCGGACGGATTCCTGCATGGATGCGGCGAGACGCCCGGCATCTTCCGGATGGCGAAAGCCGAAAAAGGGCGTGGCATCCTCGCGTATGTCTGCGGGGGCGAGGCCGTACATTTTGCGCACGGCTTCGCTGATGAAGGGGAAGCAGCAGCGGCCATCCGGGTACATGCGGAATTGGAAAATGATGCCGGGAACCTCGGCGGAGATTTTGACGAGCAGGTCGTGGCTCTGTTGCAGTGCCCGCGCATTCTGAATCTTTTCGATCACGATGCCGGCCAAATGCGCCGAGCGCTCGATCAGTCGAATGTCTGCATCCGAAGGTTTGTAGGCTTCATGGTGATAGACGGCGAAAGTGCCCAGTACTTTGCCCGTTACAGAGAGGATCGGCTCCGAGCAGCACGATCCCAAACCGGCTTCTGCCGCAAGCTCTTTATACGATGTCCAACAGGGATGGGTCAGGATGTTTTCGACGATGGTGCGTTTGCCGCTATAGGCGGTTGTGCCGCAGGAGCCCGCGTTGGGGCCGATCTCCAGGCCGTCGATAGCGGTTCTGTAAAAACTCGGCAGGCTGGGGGCGGAGCCGACATTCAGGCGCTTGCCGTCCGGATCCATCAGCAAGATGGAGCATAAGGCGCGCGCGTCTTTTGCCTCTACGCTTTTTACCACGGCATCCAGGATTTCTGTCAGGGATGCGCCTTTAGCCAGCAGTTCCAGAGCCTGGTTGCGCGCATGTTCGCGCCGGTTGATTGTTTCGAGTTCTTTAAGGCTCTGGCTAAACCTGCGGTAGATATAAACCGCGACCGCACTGATTGATACGAGCAATAGCAAGGCGATTGCCAGGCTGCGGTAAATCCAGAGCAGGTCGACGGAGTGATCGTTGGAGAGAAAACCGTCCGGGGAGAAATTGCGCGGCAGCATGTCTGTGGAGGCGTAGTAGCCGGCGAACTGGAATTGATGCTTCCAGTTGAGTTGCAGCGCGACGTTTTCGAGCGCGAAAACAGAGTGGCCAATGCAGAGTCCGGCAGAAATAAGGAGAAATTTTGTGATACGTGTTTTCGTGAGATTTGTTACAGAGAGCATCGCAAAATTGTCGTTTTGAGCCTCAGACGGACGCGATTCTGCGCGTTATCGGCGTATCGGACAACTTGGCTGAAGGCCTAGATATTTTGAAAATATCTAGGCCTTGCCGCGAGTCATCTGTTACGGCTGCGGGACGGCGGCGATATGCACCGGGATGCGGTGCGCCCCGAATTGGCCGCTAAACTTTTCGAAGCAACCCGCCAGTTTCGTGCCGCAGTGCGGGCAGCTACCGTCGCCCTTCAGGTGATAGGCGCGGATGTCGTACCAGTCGCGCACGATCAGCGGTTTCTTGCATGAGGCACAGAATGTCGTATCGCCCTCGATGTCATGCACGTTGCCGCAATAGACATGGGCAATGCCGGTTTCCAGCGCAATATGGCGCGCCCTTTCCAGCGTGGCGGGCGGTGTGGGCGGCACGTCGGCCATTTTGTAGTCCGGGTGGAATGCGGTGAAGTGGATGGGTACGTCGCCGCCCAGTTCTCGCATAATCCATGCGCTCATGCGGCGCACTTCTTCATCCGAATCGTTATGGCCCGGGATGAGCAGCGTGGTGAGTTCCAGCCACACTTGCGTTTCATGTTTGAGGTAAACCAGCGTGTCCAATATCGGTTGCAGATGGGCGCCGGTGAGCTTGAAATAGAAGTCTTCGGTGAAGGCCTTCAGGTCGACATTGGCCGCATCCATCCTGGCATAGAAATCGCGGCGCGGCTGGTCGTGCATATAGCCTGCCGTCACCGCGACGGTTTTGATGCCGCGCGCGTGGCAGGCGTCGGCCACGTCCATTGCGTATTCGGCGAAAATCACCGGGTCGTTGTAGGTGAAGGCCACGCTTTTGCATTCCAGCTCGACGGCAGCGTTCGCGATGGCTTCCGGCGTGGCCTGGTCGGCGAGCTTGTCGAAGCTGCGCGATTTGGAGATGTCCCAGTTCTGGCAAAATTTGCACGCGAGATTGCAGCCCGCCGTGCCGAACGACAGGACGCTGCTGCCGGGATAAAAGTGGTTGAGCGGCTTCTTTTCGATGGGATCGACGCAGAAACCGGAACTGCGCCCGTAGGTGGTGAGCACCATCATGTCGTTGATGCGGCCGCGCACGAAACACGCGCCGCGTTGCCCCTCCTTCAGCTTGCAGTCGCGCGGGCATAAGTCGCACTGGATGCGTCCGTCTTCCAGTTTGTGCCAATACCTGGCCGGGTACTGTTCGGCCAGGCTGATCGGTTCATCCATATCATTCCCCTTCGTGCCATTTTTGTACGGTGTAGCGCGACAGCCGGATGTCTTCCGACCAGAAATCCTGCGGCAAACCGGCCTTGTTCTTCAGGTGGGCCATGAACACGCGCGGATCGGGCAGTTGTTCCCACACTTGCGGCAGGAACGTACCCCGGTGCGTACCGAGCTCCAGAATCACCCCGTCCAGGCCGGGACGCAATTGCGCCACCGCATCTTGTTCGCCGGTGAAACGTAGTGCTTGCGCCGCGGCAAGCAACGAAACCTCCAGCCTTATTCCGGCAAACTCTTGAGCCGTCAGGGGATGAAAACGCGGGTCGCGAAATGCGGCAGCGATGGCGTTATGCCGCACATCGTCGATGAGCGCACGATACGCTTCCAGTGAACCGATGCAGCCGCGCAACTGCTCGTGCAGCGTCAGCGTAACGAAGGTCGCGCCGGGTTCGTGCAGCCATGCGTCCTCCGGAAAAAGATGGCATGCCATGCCGAAGCGATCCGCGATGGCAAAGCGGGCGAGAGTGAGCAGCGTATGCCCTTTTTCCGGATCATTCATGATTTTCTCCCCCGGTAAACGCGAAGGCGGCATAGCCCACCACGCTGTCGTGCGGACCTGCGGTATCGCCCGAATTGCGCAGGTCGAGCAGGTGCGCCTCGAGATGGTGTTTGCGCGCCGCAACGATTAAGCCGCCGATCGGTGTGCCGCCGCAGGCTTGTTCGTGCCCGATAGGCTGATGCAATCCGACGATGGCGCCGGCGGTCATGCCATCGACATGCTGCGCGACAGAGTAGGGCAGGTAGTGCGATAAATCGGAGCTGACGACGATCAGCGTTTCCTCGCCGCCCCATACCGCTTCCAGCACTTCGGCGACTTCTTCGGCAGTTGCCATCCCTACGGCGAGGGGCAGCAGGGTGAAGTTGTTCAGCACGCTTTGCAGGAAGGGCAGCTGCACTTCGAGCGAGTGTTCCCGCGCATGCACTGCATCGCTGACGGTGATTTGCGGCAGATGGGCGATTTTCCGCATTGCGGCCCGATCCAGCATTACCCTCCCCAGCGGCGTATCGAATGCCTCCGCATCCGGCAAAGCCAAACCGCGCACCGCCACCCGATGGGTGGGGCCGAGCAGGATCACCCGGCGGATGTGCGGTGCGATGTCTGTTAGCGTGGCATAAGCAGTGGCGGCAATGGCACCGGAGTAGATGTAGCCCGCATGGGGAACGATGAGCGCTTTCGGTGCGAGCTTGTGCGGAGGCGCGCTGTCGAGGAAATCGCGTATCTCATGCGCAAGCTGCCGAGGGTCGGCGGGGTAGAACATTCCGGCTACTGCGGGTGAGCGGACATCTGTCATGGCAACCTCCCGTTGGGCATGCACAGAATATGGTGGCATGCCGGAAATGTTCAAGTAAATAGTCGAACTTCATGGCTAACCAGGAATAAGCATGTGTCGCACATGCTCGCGTTCCTCGAGCAGTTCCTGATAACTGTCCAGCATGTGCTTGCGCCCCAGTTCGCTGATGGGCAGGTCTTTCACGATGGTGTAATGGCCGTTGCGGCAGGTGACGGGGAAGCCGTACAGTACGCCTTCGGGGATGCCGTAGCTGCCGTCGGACGGTACGCTCATGGTGACCCAGTCGTTGTGGTGCGAATGCAGCAGCCAGTCGTGCACATGGGCGATGGCGGCATTGGCCGCGCTGGCGGCACTCGATAGCCCGCGCGCTTCGATCACCGCCGCGCCGCGCTTCTGCACGGTGGGGATGAATTCTTTCTCGCTCCATTCTTCCCAACCGTTTTGCAGCAGGATGTCCTGCACCTTGCGACCGCGTATCTCGGCATGTGAGAGGTCGGGATATTGTGTGCCGGAATGGTTGCCCCAGATCACCATCTTCTTGATGTCCTGGATAGGCTGGAACAGTTTCAGCGCGACTTGGGTGATGGCGCGGTTATGGTCGAGGCGCATCATGGCGCTGAAGTTGCGCGCGTCGAGGTCGGGCGCGTTCTTCATGGCGATGAGGGCGTTGGTGTTGGCGGGGTTGCCCACCACCAGCACTTTCACATGGCGTGTGGCGACCTCGTTGAGGATGCGTCCCTGCTCGGAGAAGATGGCACCGTTGGCTTCGAGCAGGTCTTTGCGTTCCATGCCTTTGCTGCGCGGTTTGGCGCCGACCATCAACACCACTTCGGCATCGCGGAAGGCGACGCGCGGATCGTCGGTGATGATGACTTGCTGCAAGTTGGGGAAGGCGCAGTCTTCCAGTTCCATCGCCACACCGCGCAAGGCTTGCTGTGCGGGGGTGACATCGAGCAATTGCAGGATGATGGGCTGCTCGCGCCCGAGCATGTCGCCGTTGGCGATGCGGAACAACAGACTGTAACCAATCTGCCCGGCGGCGCCGGTGATCGCGACACGGATAGGGGCTTTCATGCTGTTCTCCTGTGAGTGGTGGTGCGCGCATTCTGCCAGTGTTCGTTGATCAGGCAAAGGGAATCCAACAGCCTGCTAGCCCTTTTGCATGAACTGTTCCAAGTGTTCCAGAAACACGCGGGTCTTTACCGGAAGGTAGCGCCGCATCGGCATCACCGCCCAAGCGGTGACGGAGGGGAAGCTCCATTCCGGCAATACGCGCATCAGTTTTTTCCGGCGCAAGTCTTCTTCCGCGAAAGGGATGGGCAACATGCCGATGCCGGCACCGTCCAGCACCAACTGCTGGATGACGCTGATCGAATTCAGCGCCATGCGTCCCGGCGCAACGCCTTCCCATACCTCTTTGCCGCGCGACAGTTTCCACGGGAGCGGCTGGCCGGTGCTGGAGAGCATGCGCAGTGCCGCATGCTGTTGCAGATCATCCGGATGGCGCGGGGCCGGGTGGAGTCCCAGATAGATCGGGCTGGCATACAGGCCGAGATGTTGTTCGTCCAGTTTGCGTGCGACCAGGGTGGAGTCGTCCGCCAGTACGCCCATGCGGATGGCGAGATCGAAACGTTCGCCGATGAGGTCGACGATACGCGAGCTCAGGTCGAGTTCCAGTTCTATCTCGGGATAAGCCTCGATGAACGTGGACAGTGCGCGCGACAGGTTGCGTCTGGCGTAATCCTCGGGCATGGAAACGCGCAGGCGTCCGTGCGGCCGCGCATCCTGGCTGCGCACGAAGTCTTGTGTGATCGCGATTTCTTCCGCGACGCGGCGGCAATGGTCGAGGAACTCCTGGCCGAATTCGGTGAGCGTGAGACGGCGCGTGGTACGCAGAAGCAGGCGTTGCCCCAGTGTTGATTCAAGGTTCGCCAAACGGCGCGAGACGGTGGCTTTGGGCATGGACAGATGCTCGGCGGCGCGCACCAGACTCTTCTGTTCGACGATGGCTGCGAACAGGATGTAATCATCGGCGGAGATGTTTATTTGTTCCATTTATGGGATAGTCTATCTCGAATAAATGGCTTTATCTATCTTTTTGGGACGCCTAAGATGCAGTCACTTTCCGTTAAGGAGCGAGCCATGAATACCGTCACTCAAGCAATTCTGCATCAATCGCGCAGCATCGACCGCCTCGTCGAAGGTGTCGCCACCTCGGACGGGGCCGGGGTCAGTCTGACGCGCATACTCACCGGAAAATTGCAACGCCGCCTCGATCCGTTCCTGATGCTGGATGCCTTCGGCAGCGACGATCCCGATGACTACATCGCGGGTTTTCCCGACCATCCTCATCGCGGTTTCGAGACCATCACCTACATGCTGGCCGGGCGTATGCGTCACCGCGACAGCGGCGGGCACGAAGGATTGCTGGAGGACGGCGGTGTGCAGTGGATGACGGCAGGGCGCGGCGCGATCCATTCCGAGATACCCGAACAGAAAGAGGGTGTGATGGAAGGCTTCCAGCTCTGGCTCAATCTTCCGGCGAGCAACAAGATGGCTGCGCCGTGGTATCGGGATTTTCCCCGCGAGGCGATCCCCGAATATGTGACGCAGGATGGTGTGAAAGTGCGCGTGATCGCGGGCAGCAGCAACGGTGTGACAGGCGTCATGACGCGCGAGGTCACCGAGCCGTTGTATCTCGACATCCATATACCTGCGGGCTCTTTATTCTCCACTGCGGTGCCTGTCACGCATAACGCATTCATCTACGTCTATCGCGGCGCGGTGGATGTCGATGGGGTGAGGGTGGATAGTCGGCGCATGGGCATATTGAGCAATACCGCAGGGGCCGACGGCGTGGACATCAGGGCAAGCGGGGGGGCGCGTCTGGTGTTGATCGCGGGCAAACCTCTCAACGAACCCATCGTGCAATACGGGCCGTTCGTGATGAACACGCAGGAAGAGATACATCAGGCGCTGGACGATTTTCGCAGCGGGCGCTTGGCATGAAAAAACAAAAAACCTTATCCACAGATTGCGCAGATTAACGCAGATTTTTTGATTTGTGGAGTTGGTTTTAACCTGTGCCAATCTGCGTACCCTAAAGGGAGCCTCTATAAATCCAAAATCCTAAGCGAGACAAGGCGCGAAATAAATTTTAGCGCGCCGCATATGCCTGATATGTAAGCGTTAAAATTTATTGAGCAACGCAGTATCGCGACGGAGTTTGGATTTATAGAGGTTCCCTAAAGGGCACAAGAACCTCTTCGAGGTAATCTGCGGATAAAAAAGGATTGATCAGTGAACGCCACCATCACTCGCTATACCAACACCGCTATCGCGCTGCACTGGCTGGTGGCGCTGCTCGTCTTTGCGGCGTTCCCGCTGGGTATGTACATGCACGATCTGCCCTTGTCGCCGACCAAGCTTCAGCTCTACAGCTATCACAAGTGGCTGGGGATGTCGGTGCTGGTGCTGGCGGTGCTGCGCGCGGTCTGGCGCGCCACGCATGAGCCACCCGCTTTGCCGGATACGATGCCGCGTTGGCAGAAGGTCGCCAGCGCGGCCACGCACCAGTTCCTGTACGTGCTGCTTTTTGTCATTCCGCTGTCCGGCTGGCTGATGAGCTCCGCCAAAGGTTTCAAGACGGTGTGGCTCGGCGTGTTGCCGCTACCCGACCTGGTGGGAAAAGATAAGGCGCTGGGCGACATGCTCGGCAGCCTGCACGAGAGTTTCAATTACATGCTGCTTGCGCTGGTGGTGTTGCATATCGCCGCAGCACTCAAGCACCGTTTTATAGATCGCGATGGCGTCATGGAACGTATGTGGCCGGGAGGGGCGCGCAAATGAGATTTTTGAAACATATCGCAATCGCGGGGTTGCTGTTGCCTTGCGCCCAAGTGCAGGCGCAGGAGTTCAAGCAGGTGGCTCTGAGCGAAAGTGCGGTGACGTTCGCTTACAAACAAATGGGCGTGCCGATGGAAGGCAAGTTCAACAAGTTCGGCGCGCAAGCCTCGTTCGATCCCGCCAGGATCGCCAATGCGCAGGCGCGCATCGACATCGACGTCGCCAGTATCGACACCGGCTCGACCGAAGCCAACGATGAGGTGGTGGGGAAGTTGTGGTTCAACGCCAAGATTTTTCCCGCAGCCAGTTTCGTCTCCGCCGGACTTAAAGCAGTGGGGGGCGAGCGTTACGAGGCGACAGGCAAACTCAGCATCAAGGGCAGGACGCTGGAGGTGAAAGTGCCCGTCACGTTTAAAGCGTCCGGCAATCGCGGCACATTCGACGGCAGCTTCACCATCAAGCGCCTCGACTACGCCATCGGCGAGGGCGAATGGACCGATGTGGGTACGGTCGCCAACGAGATACAGATCAGGTTCCATCTTGTAGTCATCGCAACACCCGGCAAGAAGTAGTCCCACTCTCAACCACCAAGGAGAACACCATGAAGAAACTGATCGCATTTACCCTCGCAACTGCACTGTCTTCCCTCGCGTATGCCGCCACCGAGACTTTTGTGATCGACCCCACGCATTCCATGCCGCGTTTCGAGTACAGCCACTTGGGTTATTCGCAGCAGCTCAGCCGCTTCGATACCACCTCCGGCACGATCATCGTAGACCGTGCCGCCCGAAGCGGATCGGTCGATGTGACGATTGATGCGAAGTCGGTCAATACCGGTTCCGCCTTGTTCAATACGCATATCCAGGGCGAGGATTTCTTCGATACCGCGAAATATCCCACCATCACTTACAAATCGAACAAGCTGAAATTCGAGGCCGACAGACTGGTGGCCGTGGAGGGGGAACTGACGATCAAGGGAATTACCAAACCGGTGACGCTCAGCATCGTGTCCATGCTGTGCATGCCGCATCCGATACTCAAGAAAGACGCTTGCGGTGCCACGGCCACCGCCAAGGTCAAACGCACGGATTTCAACATGGGCAAATATGCGCCCTTCGTGAGCGATGAAATCATGCTCACGATCCCGGTTGAGTCGGTGAAGCAGTAAAAGCGAAATCCTTTGTCCACATAACCAGCGGGAGAAAGGACAAACGAGAAAGGCGATCTTGAATCCTCGGGAGAGGAGGCGAACGAGGAGCTGGGTAAGCAGGCAATCCGCGAAGCGGATGCTCGCAAAGGCAATCTCCAATCCCTGCGGGAGAAAGGGCAAACGAATCGCTACGCGAGTTTCACGTTAACCGGACAGTCGGTTATTTTAAGAGTCATTCGATGGTCGGCCCGCGTATTATCGGTAACCGCAACGTGAAACACGTACCCGCATCGTTCGAGTCCCAGCCGACTTCAGCGCCGATAGCTTCCGCGCGGCGCATCTGGTTGGAGAGCCCCTTGCCGCCGCTCTTCAGCGCATTCTCCACCGCGAAGCCCTGCCCGTTGTCGGTGATCGTCACCACGACGTGATCGCTCTCCACTCTGGTTGCGACACGGATTTCTGTGGCGTGAGTATGCTTGATGATATTGGTGAAGGCCTCCTGCAAAATGCGCAGTATGTGCAGCGCATTTTTCGGGTTTAGCCAGTCGAGTTTTGGCACGCTTATAACTTCCCAGCGCAGGGCAATGCCGGTGCTCTCCAGACGCGGCCCCAGACGATAGCGCAGGGTCGCCAGCAACAGCAGCAAATCGGCGTCCACCGGCTCCATCGAATCGATAGCCAGCTTGAGGTCGTCTATGCAGCCCTTGAGCACCTGCGCGACCTCGGTTTCATCCATGCGCCCGTGCTCCACCACCCGCAGTGCGCTGGTCAGCGATGAGCCCAGACCATCGTGCATATCCTGCATCAGGCGCTGGCGCTCCTGGCTCAGGACTTGGCGCTGTTCGATCTCGCGCAGACGTTTATTGTTGTCGATGATTTTCGCCTCCAATTGTTTGCGGCGTGCGGCGGAGAAAGCAAACCACACCGCCGCCACGATGGTGAGCAAAAATATCAGCGTATAGATAACGACATTGCGTAACCACTTGGCGAGAACCTCATCGAGTTGACGCGATAGAATGAAGCCTAGACCGGTGTCGCCCACTTCACGCACGAGAAAGAGCCGGGTCTTGCCATTGTGGGCAGAGGGACCGATGTGGCGCGTCATCTGACTGGCGGCTCGGGAATGCTCCCGAAATATAGTACTGACTTTGGCGATGTTTTTACCGAAATAACGCTCCGGCTCTTCACGTCGGTACACAAGGTCGCCATCGCGGTTAAAGATAACGGACATACTCGCGGAATCGTCCGGGTTGATCGCTTGCAATACGTCTGGAAAAAACTTGAATCCGATGGTGGCACCCGCGATGCCGAGAAATTGGTGGCGGGCATTGACAATGGGCAGGGTAAAAGTAATGGCAGTGGTTCCGAGCAAATGTTTGTCGGGACGCGACATCAATAGTTTCGGCGTCAAACCACTGTCGAGGTGAGAGGTAAAGTACAACTCATGGGAAACATCCCGTCCGATTATCGCCGTATCGGTCGCGGCAAGAATGCGCCCGGCTGCATCCGCCAACAGCAACGTACCGAGTTCGGGGATATCATTCTTGTGTCGGTCGAGTACAGCGGCGAATATCTTGTTTTGTGGTGAATGGCGGTTCTGATAGTCCCCGGCAATTTGACCGGCTAGCTGATTCAGCAAGTGGTCGATTTGGCCCAATGCTTCCGTGATCTGTACATCGGCGTTGCGGGCGTGGGCTTCGAGTAGCCGAAATTCAAACTCCTGTGCCTGGTTGTACTCGTCATAGGCGATCCAGATCAGGGTAGCACCCACGATCAGCAACACGGCGAGTGGAATGACGCCGATGCCCCAGAAGAACCGAGCGTGGTTATTGCGCCAGCAGCCCTTGATTGCGCGCTTCATAAATAGCTTCGGTTTTGGAATTCACTTCGAGCTTGGCGTAGATGCGCCGTACAAAGGTCAATATCGTATGGTGCGACACGGACATCAGCCCGGCGATTTCATTCGAAGTAAAACCCTTGGTGATGAATTCCAGCACCTCCAGTTCGCGCGCAGAAAGCGCCGTGGCTGGCTTGTCTGGCTTGGGTTCGGCAGCTTTGTCATCCTGCCGGAAGCGCACCAGAATCTGCCGCGCGATCAGCGGGCTGATCGGGCTGCCGCCGCCATGCAGGCTGCGGATTTCATCCAGCATGTTTTGCGGTGCGCTGTCTTTCAGCAGATAACCGGACGCGCCCGCTTCGAGCGACTGCATCACATGCACCTCGTCGCCGAACGTCGTGCTGACCATGATGTTGCAGCCCGGCTGTCTCGCATGCGCCGCCCGGATCACATCGATGCCGGAACCGTCCGGCAAGCCCAGATCGACCAGCAACACATCGGCCTGCACCCGGTCCAGCATCAGCAGCCCCTGCGCTCTGCTGCCCGCCACGCCCAACAACGTCATGTCGGGCGCAGCCCCGATGGCCGCCATCAAAGCGTTCTGGAAATTGACATCGTCCTCCACCAGCGCAACGCGGATGGGGGGACTGTTTTGGGCTGTTTGCATGATAAATCCGACTTCTTCTTTAACGCGAGACCCGCAACGGGGGCACGATGCGAAAACGGAGCAGAGTTTGCCACACATTCAGAATTTCTTTGTCACTAGAACTAGTGACGGGTGCGATTCAAACTGATGTGGGGGAAGTAAGAGGCTTGTGCTGACCGACTCTCACTGATAGGCCGCGATGCCTTTGTGGGAGCGGTCTCCTGACCGCGATTCGATGAACACCTCCCAAGCTGTCGCGACCGGGAGGTCGCTCCCACAAAGGCAATGCGGCTATTAGCCGATCGGCGATTTCCCTAATGAGCTGTCAGGGATACTTCCACATCAGTTTGAATCGCACCCACTAGCGACAGGATCAGTCCGGCTCGGCATTCTCTCGTTGCCATGCGGCGAATTCGAGCGGACGCAAACCAAAGCGGATAGCGTTTCCGGCATGCAATGTCTTAAATTCATCCATCGCCAGTGCTACAAAGCGTGGCTGATCTTCGGGCGCTATTGTGTCGGGCATGATGGGGCGCAGCCTTGCTTCGTTGGCGGGTTGAGCACCGCGAACAATTGCGCGCACAACCTCGCTCAGCTCATTGCGGTAGCGCAGGCGGAATGTATCCGGCGGAACCAATTGCTGTTGCACGGCAACGTATTGCTGGCAGGAGCGCTCATACGCCCAGACGAACACATCGCGCAAGAGTGCGATGCGGTTGAGTTCATACACGCCCAGCATCGCATCAACATAAGCTTGCTGCGGCACGTCGATAAATGAAAGCGGGCACAGGTTGTGCTGGATGAGCGGAATGTTGGCGGCCAGACGCGAGACGCGTTTGTTCACATCCTCGAAGGGTTGCAGGTAAGGCAAATGCACCATCAGGAAAAATGACTGCTCGAAAGGGTCTCGAATCTCTGCCGCCATACCCATCACAATGCCGAACAACTCTTCCACGCGTTGCGGCATCGCGATCGGCAGATAGACACTGCCGCCGATCTCCACCGCGCGCTTGCGAATACGGCCACAGCTAAGCGGATCGGGCATCAAGCCATCGGAAAGAAACGCGTGCAACGCAATCACGGTTTCAGGTGTCACCCTCGCGCGCTCGGTATCTCGCACCAGATATTCGATGGCGGACTTGTGATTCAAAATCATCTGCGTTTCCAGCGCATCCTTGCCTTCTGCGGCTTGGCCGAATTCGATTAACCGCTCCGTGTCGAGGCGGCTATAGGTATTGCCTTCCAACATGGATGATGCCCATGAGAGATCAATCAGCAAACGGTTGAGAATGTCCCGCGCAAAAGTGCCCGCTGGCATTTGCTCTGCGGGTGAGCGACCCAGGCTGTGCAGTTGGGCACGTAACGATTCGGGCAGATAAGCAGACTGGTTGGGATGGTATCGCTCAAGAAACTCATTCTTATAACTGACTGGCTTGCGTTGCTGGCGCGGTTGGCGAACATAGGCTTTGACCTCCTCACCTTCGGGAGAGAGGGGGATATAGACTTCGCCGAACGCTTGTAGCGTGGGTGCCGGGAGGAGAAGAGTTGCCGTGCCCGCGACTGGCGCAAGCCGGTATTGGAGCGCACGCCCTCCGCCTGCGCTGATGATGCGTTTTTGCCCGATCAGTGACGCGAGGCGCCGCTGTAAGGTGCGGCGTTTTATATCAGCGCCAAGTTTTTGCGCAAGCCTATCCACACCGATACCGTCCGGGTGATGGGCGAGCAGTTCAATAATTTGCTCAAACTCACGAGGCGAAACGACTTTAGGCATATCACTCACTCTTTTTTGTGGCGCGGAACGCAGTATCGCGCCATTTTATTTGGCGCGCAACAGTTAATCCTAGGAAAAGCAGTTGTCCACGAAATGCACGAAAAACACGAACAAAACCAAATAATTAACATGTCTCATCAAGCAACCCGATGGGTGAGTCGCCGACTGAATGTAACCCACTGTTATTT
>SCUU01000316.1 GCA_004297065.1 Gallionellaceae bacterium | reverse complement strand
CTGATGCTGGTCGACGGCCAGGGCAATTTCGGCTCGGTCGACGGCGATATGCCGGCCTCGATGCGATACACCGAGGCCCGGATGGCCCCGGCGGCCTCGGCCCTGCTGACCGACATCGACAAGGACACGGTCGATTTCCAGCCGAACTACGACGAGAAGGAGCTGGAGCCCGTCGTCCTGCCGGCGCGGATCCCCAACCTGCTGGTCAACGGCGCCGGCGGCATCGCCGTCGGGATGGCGACCAACATCCCGCCGCATAACCTGGGCGAGATCATCGACGCGTGCGTGGCCCTGCTGGACGATCCGAACGTCAGCGACGACGCCCTGCTGGACATCGTGCCCGGTCCCGACTTCCCGACCGGCGGCGAGATCATGGGCCGCACGGCCCCGCGCAACGCCCTGCGCGACGGCCGCGGCTCGGTCATGGTGCGCGGCAAGGCCACGATCGAGACGATCCGCAAGGATCGCGAGGCCATCGTGATCACCGAGCTGCCCTTCCAGGTCAACAAACAGACCCTGATCGAGCGCATCGTCGAAATGGTCCGCGAGAAGCGGATCGAGGGCATTTCCGACGTCCGCGACGAATCCGACCGCGACGGCATGCGGATGGTCATCGAGCTGAAGCGCGATGCGTCCGGCGACGTGGTGCTGAACCAGCTGTGGCGCTTTACGGCGATGCAGAGCTCGTTCGGCGTCAACATGCTGGCCCTGAACCACGGCCGGCCGCAGCAGATGGGCCTGCGCCAGCTGCTGGAAGCCTTCCTGGAGTTCCGGGAAGAGGTGGTCGTCCGCCGCATCAAGTTCGAACTGGCCAAGGCCCGCGACCGCGGCCACGTGCTGGTCGGCCTGGCCGTGGCCGTGGCCAATATCGACGAGGTCATCCACATCATCCGCAGTTCGGCCGATCCGGCCGAGGCGCGCGAACGGCTGCAGGCCAAGGCCTGGCCGGTCGGCGACATGATCGCCCTGATCGAGCTGATCGCCGACCCGCGCTCGATGCTGGTCGAGGGCGACAAGCTGAACCTGACGGACGAGCAGGCGCGGGCCATCCTGGGCCTGACCCTGAGCCGCCTGACCGGTCTGGGCCGCGACGACATCTTCGGCGAGGCGCGCGGCCTGGCCGACACCATCCAGGGCCATCTGACCCTGTTGAGCGACCGCGCCAACATCCTGGCCGTGATCCGCGAGGATCTGCTGCTGGTGAAGGACGAGTTCGCGGTTCCGCGCCGCACCCTCATCGGCGAGGGCGATTTCGAGCTCGAGGACGAAGACCTGATCCCGCGCGAGGACATGGTCGTGACGGTGACCCACGGCGGCTATGTCAAGCGGGTGGCGCTGAACGCCTATCGGACCCAGCACCGCGGCGGCAAGGGCCGTTCAGGCGTGGCGATGAAGGAGGACGACGCCGTCGTCGGCGTCTTCTCGGCCTCGACCCATACGCCGGTGCTGTTCTTCGCCACCAACGGCAAGGCCTACAAGCTGAAGACCT
>SCUU01000114.1 GCA_004297065.1 Gallionellaceae bacterium | reverse complement strand
TGAACACCCGTCCACGCAAGTCACTCGGTTTCAAATGTCCGGTCGAGTTGTTTATGCCAGACGCTTTTGACTTTAGGCAGCATCACGCTGCGTTATTTGCACTTGGTGCTTGAAACCGCCGTGGCTCTTCATTGCAAAGAGAATTCAAATGGCAAGACCTAGAATATTCGTAAGCTCAACCTATTTCGACTTGAAAGTTATTCGAGAGGATTTAGACCGCTTTATTACTTCATTTGGTTACGAGCCTGTACGACACGAACAAGGCCATATTTCCTATGGAAGAGAAGAAAAGCCAGAGGTTTATGCATATCGAGAGATAGATTTTTGCGATATTTTGATTTCAGTAATTGGAGGAAAGTTTGGCAGTGCTGCAACAGATTCGGAATATTCGATAAGCCAGCGTGAATTGAAAACAGCCTATGATCTTGGTAAGCAAGTCTACATTTTTGTCGAATCAAGTGTTCTATCTGAATTTAAATACTATCAAGCGAACAAAGATGTTAAGGGTGTTAGATTTACTGCGGTTAATGATCCGCGTGTTTATTCTTTTTTAGAGGAAATTTATGCATTGCCTAAGGGCAATCCAATATTTTCTTTTGAAACCGGAACAGATTTAACAACAATTTTGCGAGAGCAGTTAGCAGGACTTTTTCAAAGATTGCTTGTTGAAGATTCAAATAAGGTTAAAACCTCGCTAACTCAAGAATTACAGAGAAGTTTGCAAACGGTAGATCAACTTGTTAAGTTTTTAACTGACGAAAAAACAAAGGGAAATACAGCGGTTGAAGAAATACTGTTTAGCAATCATCCTATATTTGATGCGATAAAGACATTAATAAATAATAAATACAGAGTGTATTTTACGAATCTAAAAGAACTTAACGATTGGCTTGAGTATGCGAAAGCGTATTCAGCAATTCCTGCTGACGAATGGGATGACCATGAATATATGGAATGGGTTAGAGATGTTTCAGGGAAAACAAAAAAAGAAATTCAAATTTTGTCGATAAAAAAGAATTTATTTACCACTGACGGGCAACTTAAACCAATAAGCCCGGCTAGCTGGAATGATTCATGGGCAAAGATTGAGCGGAGAGAATTGAGCAAAAGCAATAGCATTGATGACGACATCCCCTTTTGACCTGGCTCGCGTAGCCCAGTAGGGTGAGCACGATTTTGTGCCCACGCGGCAATTGAACAGATGGTGGGCACAACGTGCCCACCCTACGTTTTAGGGTTTTTGGTTTTCGCTTTACCTCCCCTGAGCGCCGCCGAGTAGCGCAGGCTGGTCAGGGGTAGTCGGCGAGGACTGGTGAAACTACTAGCCATTCGACTAAGCTGGCAAACGACGCCAGCCAAGTCGCTGGTTATGTTTGAGCGCGTAGCGCGAGTTCCGCAGCCGCCTGACCAGTCGAGCAACGCAGGGCACCGCGCAGCGGCGGCAAACCGGGGACGCCTTTTCTTTGGTTACTTTCTTTTTGGCGAAGCAAAAGAAAGTGACTAGCTGCCGGGCTACCCCCGGCGATGTTGATTTTGGTTTTGATATTTACATGCGATGCCCTTCGGCAGGCTCAGGGCGAACGGCATTAACAAACAAAAACTGGATTCCCGCCTTCGCGGGAATGACGAATTTTTAGTAGTGCCCAGCCGGGTAGGGTGGGCACACTTCTGTGCCCACGCGGTAACGTCATGTTGAATCAACCGCGTGGGCTAACGATGAAACTGTCTGATGTGACTACTAGCCACTCGACTAAGGCTGTCATAAAGACGACAGCCAAGTCGCTGGTTATGCCCACTCTGCGAAAATTGAATTAACGGGGCGGGTTTGGATTAAGTTAAATTCAGATGTTATCTCCATTAAAGCTAAGGAGTCGCTATGCAAAACGTAATCGAAATTGAATGCCCTGCCGAGTTGCTGATTGGCTTGAACACCAATGCCGAAGACATGGCGCAGTTGGTGCGCCGTGAAGCGGCTTTGGGGTTGTTTCGCGACGGGCGTATTTCCTCCGGGATGGTATCTCGCTGGCTAGGCGTTCCCCGCGTTGCTTTTTTGCTGGATGCGATGCGCCACGATGTTGTGTTGCTGGATGATTCGGAAGATGACTTACGCCGTGAAAGTCAGCGAGCGTAGGGTGCATTTCATGCACCATGGTGCGCAATCGGACCCTACGAAATCGACGCAACCCGGCAGGGTGGGCACGTTTTTGTGCCCACGCGTTGCGACCATCAGGGTGGGCACAAAAACGTGCCCACCCTGCGCAAGAATCGTTTAAGGATGTGTTAATTGAAAAAAATTGTCATCTTTGGTGTCGGACTGATTGGCGGGTCGTTCGCCCTTGCACTCCGTAAAGCCGGAGCCGTTATCGAAGTGGTCGGTTTCGGGCGAAGTTCATCGACGCTTGAGCAAGCCAAACAACTCGGCATTCTCGACCGTATCGGCAGCGATGTGGCGCGCGAAGTGCGCGATGCCGATCTGGTGTTGCTCGCCACGCCCGTGGCGCAGATGGCGGAGTTGTTTGCTCGCATCGCACCGTATCTCGGTACTCACACATTAGTCACCGATGGCGGCAGCACCAAGGGCGACGTAGTGGCTGCGGCGCGCGCGCATCTGGGCGGCAAGCTTGCGCAATTTGTTCCCGCCCATCCTATCGCAGGGGCGGAGAGGAGCGGTGCGGCTGCTGCGATGGCCGATCTGTATCAAGGCAAGAAAGTTGTGCTTACGCCGCTACCGGAGAACTCCAAAGATACCGTGGCGCGTGTGCGCAAGGCATGGGAGATGTGCGGTGCCAATGTTTCCGAATTGATGCCGCAACAGCACGATGAAGTATTTGCCGCAGTCAGCCATTTGCCACACCTGCTGTCGTTTGCCTTGGTGCATGACATTGCGCAGCGCGGCAACCGAGATCAGTTGCTTTCCTTCGCTGCCAGCGGTTTCCGCGATTTCACCCGTATCGCCGCCAGTTCGCCCGAAATGTGGCGCGACATCTGCCTCGCCAACCGCGATGCCATGATGCGCGAATTGCAGCAATATGCCGCCGAACTTTATGTCCTGCACCAAGCATTGGAAAACAACGACGCCGCCAAACTGGAAGAGATATTCAGTCTGGCGCGCGAAGTGCGCAGCGCCTGGACTCCGCAATAATCTAAACTATTCATCGTATGACTCAGCACGAATTTATCGATCTTCCTCCTTTGTTGTCTGCGCACGGCACAGTGCGTCTGCCCGGCTCCAAGAGCATCTCCAATCGCGTGTTGCTGCTGGCGGCGCTGGCGCAAGGCACGACGGTCGTGCGCGATCTGCTGCACTCCGATGATACCGAGCGCATGCTGGATGCGTTACGCACGCTGGGCGTGAAGGTGGAGTCGCTGGGCGACAATGCCTATCGCATCACAGGTTGTGGTGGGGATTTCCCGAACAAGGATGCCAAGCTGTTCCTCGGCAATGCGGGGACTGCATTTCGCCCGTTGACTGCTGCGCTGGCATTGTCTGGTGGAAACTATGAATTGTCGGGTGTGCCTCGTATGCACGAGCGCCCCATCGGCGACCTGGTGGATGCGCTGCGTCAACTCGGTGCGGATATTCGCTATCTGGGCAACGAGGGTTTTCCGCCGTTGAAAATCGAGCCTGCCAAAATTGACGGGCATACGGTGAAAATTCGCGGCGATGTCTCTAGCCAGTTTTTGAGTGGGCTCTTGATGGCATTGCCGTTGCTTGAGCGCACGGTGAAGGTCGAGGTGGTAGGCGAGTTGATCTCCAAACCCTACATCGAGATCACGCTGGCGATGATGGCGAATTTCGGTGTCGCCGTGCAACGTGACGGCTGGAATAGCTTTACGGTTGCGGCAGGGAGCCGCTATGTTTCGCCCAAAGAGGTATTTGTTGAAGGCGATGCCTCATCTGCTTCGTATTTTCTGGCTGCGGGTGCGATCGGTGGCGGGCCAGTGCGCGTCGAGGGGGTTGGCAAAACCAGTGTGCAGGGCGATGTGCGTTTTGCCGAAGCGCTGGAAAAAATGGGCGCGACCATCACGATGGGCGATAACTGGATCGAGGCGCGCGCACCAGCCAGCGGCAAACTGAAAGCCATCGACCTCGACTGCAACCACATTCCCGATGCGGCGATGACGCTGGCGGTGGCGGCGCTGTTCGCCGACGGCACGACGACCTTGCGCAATATCGCCAGTTGGCGCGTGAAGGAAACCGACCGCATCGCGGCGATGGCGATTGAGTTGCGCAAAGTGGGCGCGACGGTGGAGGAGGGCGCGGATTTTATTCGCGTGACACCGCCCGCTGAAATCAAGTATGCCGCTATCGATACCTACGATGACCACCGCATGGCGATGTGTTTCTCGCTGGTCGCATTCGGCGGGGCGGGTGTGCGTATCAACGATCCCAAGTGCGTGGCAAAAACGTTCCCGGATTATTTCGAGTGCTTGTCTTCTGTGGCCGTCCGTTGAAAACGCAGCGGGCAGATGCAAGTCTTTCGCTATTTAAAACGGTACGCGATGGAGATAAAGCCATTGTCTGAAAATTGTGTTGTGACCAGCGGACTGCCGGTGATGGCGGCTCCCAGCCATTTGCGTTGCAGGTAAAGATTCACAAACCAGCCGCCACTAATCGAAACTTCAAGCATGGCTCTCAGTGAGGGGTTGGTGGACGCCACGGGGGTATAGGCGGCATAGCCGCTTGCGGCGGATTCGGCGGCGGATATGCCGTAGTAGTAGCGGGTGTAGTCGCCCGAATAGTGTTCGATACCGATTTGCGGATAGACGGCCATTTTTCCCAGAGGGAATTTGGCGGCATAGACGGCTTCGTAGATATTTCCGCGTGAGCGGTTTACATCGTATAAGGCGTAAAGAAACAAACCGCCCAGCGGTGTCAACTGGAAAGTCCCAATGCCGACTGGGACTGGATTTTGGCGGTCAGCTATCCCTTTCAGCCCGGTATTGTCGGTGGCCTGGTAACCGTCGAGTTTTATTCTGCCAACCAGTTCCAGATGCCCATATCCGAGGGGCAGGGTTTTGACGCCGAATGTGTCGATACGGGTAAATACTCGCCCATAGTCGAAATAGGCATAAGGTAAAAGCGTGGCGCTATTGGAGACGCCCCTGATGGGGCTTGAGGATACGTTGGCGAAGAGTCCCAAATCGCCCTGCATACGATTGGTATCGCTCTCGGATGCCAGAGCGTTGGTCGAGAGAAAAATGGCCAGCGGGAAAATGGCATTGATTAGTTTCACGTCGTATCTTTCCGATAATTCGCATGGACAAATGCTGTACGGCCCGCATCGTGCCGTGGGCGTGGCAAATAATCAAGGCGGTATGCGGCTGGCTTTGTCCGGCTATGACATGTCGTGATAGATTGCCAAAGTTTTTCTTACAGGAGGTTGCAAGTGCTTAGTTCAAATATTCCCGTCATCGCCATCGACGGCCCTTCCGCATCCGGCAAGGGCACGGTGGCGCAACGCGTGGCGACGGCGCTGGGCATGCACTATCTCGACAGCGGGGCGCTGTATCGCCTGTTGGGGCTGGCTGCGCAAAAGCGTGGCATCGTGCTGGAAGCGGAAGAGCAGTTGGCGGAATTGGCGGAACAGGTGGACATCCGCTTCGGGGGGGATGACATCTGGCTGGACGGGGTGACAGTGGGCGACGAGTTGCGCACCGAGGAAGCCGGTTCGGCGGCCTCGAAAATTGCGGCCTTGCCCAAGGTGCGCGCGGCTTTACTGGATAGGCAGCGCGCTTTCCGGCAGTCGCCGGGGCTGGTGGCGGACGGACGCGACATGGCGTCGGTGGTGTTTCCCGATGCGGTGTTGAAGATATTTTTGACGGCCAGCGCGGAGGCGCGCGCCGAGCGCCGTTATAAGCAGTTGAAAGAAAAAGGGATGGGTGCTAATATCGCCGCCCTTTTGCAGGATATACGGCTGCGCGACGAGCGGGATGCCCAGCGTAGCGTGGCTCCTCTGCAACAGGCGCAAGGTGCGAGTTTGCTGGATACGACCTCTCTGAACATCGGGCAGGCGGTGCAGGAAGTGCTGGATCGCTACCGTGCGGTAAGTTGAAATGGTTTTTGCGAGCATCCGCTTTGCGGATTGCCTGCTTGCCCCTCTTCTCGTTTGCCCTTTCTCCCGCTTGCGGGGGATAACCAGCGACTTGCACGGCTTCATCGTGCTTAGTCGAATGGCTAGTCGTTCTACCAGAGTTGGACAGGGGGCTTGGGGAGAAGGAAAAATGGTGACGGGTTTGTTGTAAGTGCAGGTAAGCCCCGAGCCCATTAAGCTAGGCCCCGCATGGCTCTCCGCCATGCAGGATGATTAACTAACCCCCGTGTGGTTTACGGGAACACCTGAAAGTAAATCGAAAATGACCGCTGTTGCCGAAATGGAAAGTTTTGCCTCCCTGTTTGAAGAGAGTTTGACGCGCAAAGAAATGCGCGCAGGCGAATTGATCACCGCGCAAGTTGTGCGTATCGAACAAAACGTCGTTGTAGTGAATGCCGGACTGAAGTCCGAAAGTTTTATCCCCGTTGAAGAATTCAAAGACGCGGCGGGCAACGTCGAAGTCAAAGCGGGCGATTTCACCACCGTGGCAATTGAGTCGCTGGAAAACGGCTACGGCGAAACGCGCTTGTCGCGCGAAAAAGCCAAGCGCTTGGCTGCCTGGATCGACCTGGAGCAGGCGATGGAAGAGGGCCGCGTGGTTGAAGGCTTCGTCAGCGGCAAGGTCAAGGGCGGTCTGACTGCCATGGTGAACGGCATCCGCGCATTCTTGCCCGGTTCGCTGGTGGACACACGTCCTGTCAAGGACACCACGCCATACGAAAACAAGACGATGGAGCTGAAGGTTATCAAGCTGGATCGCAAGCGCAACAACGTGGTGGTTTCCCGCCGCGCCGTGCTGGAAGCGACCCAGGGTGCCGACCGCGAGTCCATGCTGGAAAATCTGAAAGAAGGCGCAGTCGTCAAGGGTATCGTCAAGAACATCACCGACTACGGCGCGTTCGTTGATCTGGGCGGTATTGACGGCCTGTTGCACATCACCGACCTGGCATGGCGTCGCGTGAAGCACCCATCCGAAGTGCTGACTGTCGGCGACGAAGTTGAAGCCAAGATTCTGAAATTCGACCAGGAGAAGAACCGCGTTTCTCTGGGCATCAAGCAAATGGGCGACGATCCCTGGAACGGTTTGGCACGTCGTTACCCACAAGGTACACGCATGTTCGGTAAGGTGACCAACCTGACCGACTACGGTTCGTTCGTCGAGATCGAGCAAGGTATCGAAGGTCTGGTACACGTGTCCGAAATGGATTGGACCAACAAGAACGTACATCCGTCCAAAGTTGTTTCTCTGGGCGATGAAGTCGAAGTCATGATTCTGGAAATCGACGAAGCGCGCCGCCGTATCTCCCTGGGCATGAAGCAGTGCAAGTCCAATCCTTGGGACGACTTCGCGCTGAACCACAAGAAGGGCGACAAAGTTAAGGGGCAAATCAAGTCCATCACCGACTTCGGCGTGTTTATCGGTCTGGAAGGCGGCATCGACGGTCTGGTGCACTTGTCCGATCTGTCCTGGTCTGTTGCCGGCGAAGAAGCCGTGCGCAACTACAAGAAGGGCGACGAACTGGAAGCAACTGTGTTGGCAATCGACGTCGAGCGTGAGCGTATTTCCCTCGGCGTGAAGCAACTGGAAGGTGATCCGTTCGGCGGCTACGTAACCGGGCACGACAAGGGCGCGGTGGTGACCGGCACCGTCAAGTCGCTGGACGCCAAGGGTGCCGTGATCGCGCTGGAAGGCAATGTGGAAGCCTACCTGAAAGCATCTGAAGTTTCTGCCGACCGCGTGGAAGATATTCGCGGCCACCTGAAAGAAGGCGATACGGTAACTGCGTTGATTATCAATGTGGACCGCAAAAACCGCGGTATCAACCTGTCGATCAAGGCGATGAACAAGGCTGAAGAAGCATCCGCAATGCAGAAATTTGCAGCGGAAAATACCAGCTCTGCAGGTACGACCAATCTGGGTGCTTTGCTCAAGGCCAAGATGGACTCCAGCAAGGCTGATGCATAATCGGGAGTTGTGAACTATGACTCGTTCTGATCTCATCGCCAAACTGGCCGAGCGCTACACCCAACTGCTGGGCAAGGATGCTGAACTCGCCGTCAAGGTGATCCTCGACAGCATGTCCGCCACCTTGTCCCGTGGCGGGCGCATCGAGATTCGCGGTTTTGGCAGCTTTGCCTTGAACTACCGTCCTCCCCGTCTCGGGCGCAACCCCAAGTCGGGTGACAAGGTTCAAGTGCCGTCCAAGTATGTGCCGCATTTCAAGGCGGGAAAAGAGTTGCGTGAGCGGGTGGATTATCCCCAGTCATGATGTAATGCAGGGGTAAATGGATTGGCGGCTTATCGCGAGATGGGCCGCCAATTTTTTATGGGTTCATGGTATCGTTGTATCCATCTGTTACGGGTATAGTAAAGATGCGCTATTTGGTCTGGCCGTTGCGTGCAGTGCTGTTTATTTTACTGCTGGGCTTCGCTGTGAAAAATGATCAACCGGTCATGCTGAGGTATTTTTTCGGCTACGAGTGGCAAACTTCACTGGTCGTTATTTTGTTGTGTTTTTTTACTGCCGGTGTGTTGATCGGCATATTGGCCATGCTGGGCAATATGTTCCGCCAGCGCCGCGAACTGGCCGCCCTGCGGCGCGATTTGCAACTGAAAAACAAGCTGGCCGGTCTGGATGGCAGGCAGCGTACCTCCGTTTAACCCCCCCTTACACCTGAACGCACGCGAGTATGGAATTTGAACCCTGGATGTTGTTGGTCTTCCCGTTGTTTTTCGGCATGGGATGGTTGGCGGCACGCATCGACATCAAGGAGTTGTTGTCCGAATCCAGCGCATTGCCGCGCTCGTATTTTCAGGGATTAAACTTCCTGCTGAACGAACAGCAGGACGAAGCCATCGAGGCCTTTATCGAAGTGGTCAAAGTCGATCCGCAGACTATCGAGCTGCATTTCGCCCTGGGCAGTTTGTTCCGTCGCCGCGGCGAGGTGGATCGCGCCCTACGCATGCACCTGAATCTGGTGGAGCGCGGCGATCTGGACGAGGAAAAAAGGCAGCAGGCACTATTTGAATTGGCGCAGGATTATTTGAAGGCCGGTATTTTTGACAGGGCTGAATCCACTCTCGCCAGTTTGCAATCGACGCGCTACGAAAAAGAGGCGCTCGATTTTCTGCTGGAAATTTACCAAAAGGAAAAAGACTGGCTCAAGGCCATCGACATCAGCCAGCGCCTGACCGCGCTGACGGGCGAGCCGCACGGTAAAGAGACGGCTTTTTTCTACTGCGAACTGGCGGCGACCGAGCTTGCCAAGAAGCAGATGGATGCGGCAACGGTTCATTTGGAGCAGGCGCTCGTCGCCAATCCGCAAGGCGTGCGGGCCACCATCATGTTGGGCGACATCGCGCTGGCGGCCGGGAATGCGTTGCCCGCCATCGAAATCTGGAAGCGGATCGAGGCTCAGGATGCGCAATACCTGCCGCTGGTGGCAGAACGTCTATTGGCGGCATACCGCCAAAGCCGGAATGAGGATGACGGAATCACGCTGCTACAGAATTATCTGGCGAAATATCCTTCAATCGATTTGATGAATGTGCTGTTCAATGCGGTCTTGCAGCGTGACGGTGCCCCCGCAGCCTACAAGCTGGTACGCGATGAATTGCGGGTGCATCCCACATTGCTGGGGCTGGACAAATTGCTGGAGGCGACGCTGCTGGAGGTGAAAACCGAACGCCGCGCGGATGTCGAACTGGTGAAAAATCTGGTGTATCAGCGTACCCGCGGTCTGGCGATGTATCGCTGCAAACGCTGCGGTTTCAAAGCACGGCAATTCTATTGGCATTGCCCGGCCTGCTACGGTTGGGAGACTTATTCGCCGCGCCGTACTGAAGAAACCGGGGGAGTTGTATGAACGATCCGAAAATTATTGTTGCGCTGGATTATCCCGATGCGGCTTCGGCCTTGGCCTTGGTTGCGCGTATCGATCCGGCATTGTGCCGCCTCAAGGTTGGCAAGGAGCTATTTACCGCGGCGGGGCCGCAATTGGTGGCGCAGTTGCAGCAGCGCGGCTTCGAGATATTTCTCGACCTGAAATTTCACGACATCCCCAATACCACGGCGCAGGCCTGTAAAGCGGCGGCGACCCTGGGCGTGTGGATGGTCAATGTGCATGCCTCCGGCGGCAGGCGCATGATGGAGGCCGCGCGCGAAGGGCTGGCGAACTTTGCCCGGCCACCGAAATTGATTGCCGTCACGGTGTTGACCAGTATGGCGCAGGCAGACCTTGTGGAATTGGGCATTGCCGTGACGCCCGCGGAACAGGTATCGCGTCTGGCGGGATTGACGCAAGCCAGCGGTTTGGACGGCGTGGTGTGTTCCGCGCAAGAGGCCGAGCTACTGCGCCGCCAGTGCGGTGATAAATTTTGTTTGGTGACCCCGGGCATCCGTCCGGCAGCCGCATCGGCAGACGATCAGTCGCGCATCATGACGCCGCGTGCCGCACTGGAGAAGGGGGCCAGCTATCTGGTCATCGGGCGTCCGATCACCAGGGCTGCCGATCCCTTGCTGGCATTGCAGCAGATTAGTAATGAAATGGGGGGACGGGCATGAGTCAATTGCCATCGTTTGCGGGCGCCCACGTATTGGTCGTGGGCGATGTGATGCTGGATCGCTACTGGTTCGGCGATGTAACGCGTATTTCGCCGGAAGCGCCTGTGCCGGTGCTCAAAGTCAGTCGAGTGGAAGAGCGCCCGGGCGGGGCAGCCAACGTCGCGCGCAACATCGCATCGCTCGGTGCGCGGTGTACTTTGCTGTCGGTGGTCGGGGCCGACGAGGCGGGCGATTGTCTGCAACGCTTGCTGGCCGGGCAGGGGGGCGTTGACGCGTTGCTGCATCGCGATGCCAGCATCTCCACTATCGTCAAGTTGCGTGCCATCGCGCGCCAGCAACAGTTGCTGCGCATCGATTTCGAGACGCCGCCGAGCCACGAAGTGTTGCAAGCCAAACTGGCGGATTTTAAAGACAGACTGCCCGGCTGCGATGTGGTGGTGCTGTCCGATTATGGCAAAGGCGGGTTGAAGCATATCGCCGAGATGATTCGCTTGGCACGTGCCGCAGACAAGCCGGTTTTGGCCGATCCCAAGGGCGATGACTATGCGCGTTATCAGGGGGCGACCTTGCTTACACCGAATCGCAGCGAATTCCGTGAAGTGGCGGGCAGTTGGCAAGACGAGGCCGAGTTGAGCGCAAAAGCGCAGAAGTTGCGTGCGGAATTGAAGCTGGATGCGTTGTTGGTCACGCGTAGCGAAGAAGGAATGTCGCTGTTCCGCGCAGGGGATGTGTTGCACGAGCCAACGCAGGCGCGCGAAGTATTCGATGTGAGCGGTGCGGGGGATACGGTCATTGCGACGCTGGCGGTGATGCTGGCGAGCGGTGCGGACATGCCGGAGGCGGTGCGCATCGCCAACCGTGCAGCGGGGGTCGTGGTGGGCAAGCTGGGTACGGCAGTGGTGTCGCGTGAAGAGATACTTGAAGATATAAGGGGTTGATATGTACTACGTCGTGACGGGAGCAGCCGGTTTTATTGGTTCAAACTTGGTGAAAGCGCTGAACGGGCGCGGCGAGACCAATATCATCGCGGTGGACAATCTCACCAAGGCGGACAAGTTCAAGAATCTCACCGATTGCGGGATCGCCGATTTTATGGACAAGGCAGATTTCCTCGACAAGCTGAATGGAGGTTCGTTCGACGGCATCCTGCGCGGCATCCTGCATCAGGGTGCCTGTTCGGACACCATGGAGAGCGATGGCCGTTACATGATGGAGAACAACTATCGCTATTCGCTGGATGTGATGAACCATTGCCAGAACGAAGAGATTCCATTTCTGTATGCCTCTTCGGCATCGGTGTACGGTATGGGGCCGGTGTTCAAGGAAAGCCGCGAGCATGAGGCCCCGCTCAATGTGTATGCGTATTCAAAATTCCTGTTCGACCAGGTGATACGCCGCCGCTGGCATAGCCGTACCGGGCAGATCGTCGGCCTGCGCTATTTCAACGTGTACGGACAGCGCGAGCAGCACAAGGGGCGCATGGCTTCGGTGGCATACCACTTCTTCAACCAGTTCCGCGCGGACGGCTATGTGAAGCTGTTCGAGGGCTGCGAAGGTTACGCCAACGGCGGGCAGTTGCGCGACTTCATTTCTGTCGAGGACGTGGTCAAGGTGAACATGTTCTTCCTTGAGCATTCCAATAAATCCGGCATCTTTAATCTCGGTACCGGCAAGGCGCAGAGCTTCAACGATGTCGCGGTGGCGACCATCAATACCTTGCGTGCGGACAAGGGAGAAGCCGCGTTGACGCTGGAGCAGATGCTTGAGCAACAGTTGATGCGTTACATCCCTTTCCCGGAGCAGTTGAAAGGGAAATACCAAAGCTACACCCAGGCCGATGTGCATGCCTTGCGCACTGCCGGATTCGCCGATCCGTTCCTGACTGTGGAACAGGGGACGGGGCGTTACGTGAATCATTTGTTGCGCGCGTCAACTTAATCGTTTGTAGTTCGTTGTTAGCGGGCGGCAGGTGTCGCCTAAATTTTAATGAGAGGAAAGTCATGAAGAAAATTTTGTTGGTTGTTGCGATGTTTTTTGCATTCGTCGGCGCTGCGTTTGCAGCGGTGAATTTGAACACGGCCACTAAAGACGAATTGGATAGCGTAAAGGGTATCGGCCCGGCCAAGGCCCAGGCAATCATCGATTATCGCCAGAAGAATGGTTCGTTCAAGAGCGTTGACGACTTGAAAAACGTTAAAGGTTTCGGCGATAAGACTGTAGAAAAGATGCGCTCCGAATTTACCGTCAGCGGCGGCTCTTCTGTAGCGGCGAAGAAGGCGGACAAGGCTGGAGCGAAAACCGAAGACAAACCAGCCAAAGCCGCTGAGAAACAAGCAAAAAAAGAAGCTAAAGAAGCGGAAAAGAAAGCGAAGGCCGACAAGAAATAAACGCTGCTTTGCGACGCCCGCCAGATGCGAGTCTGGCGGGTTTTTTATTTGTGTTATCAATGAGTTTTAACGGAACAAGTGTGTGATAAGTTACAATGATGGCGGGCGTCAAGATTTTGATTAAAAAAAGGCAATGCCAATGATTGCAAAATGGTGGGGGTCGCTCAGTATTCAAATCAAGCTGACGCTGTTGATACAGGTGAGCCTCGTGATTATTTTGGCATTTGCTCAGCGCTGGGTTATGTCCAACTTCGAGGAGAAGATTATCGAGTCGGCCAAAGTCCGCGCTTTTGAAACGGCTGACGGCATTATCAACGGTATGAATATGTTGATGCTGACCGGACAGATAGGCGATCCAGAAATCCGGACATTGTTCATTGATAAAATGGGCAAGTCTCAAGGGATCAAAGAACTGCGGATATTTCGAGCAGAACAGGTCAAAAAACAATTCGGCGCGGGGCTTCCAGAGGAACAGCCCAAGGATGCAATCGACCAGTCCGTGCTAGATACGGGCAAGCCTTACTTCGAGCGTAAAGTCGCAAAATCTCATACGCTGAGAGCCGTTATCCCTTTCGTGGCAAGCCATAATTTTAAAGGTACCGACTGTTTGACTTGCCATGACGTGAAAGAGGGAAGCGTGAACGGTGCCGCCAACATCGTACTCGATCTGACTGACGAAACCGACATGATAGCGTCCATTAACCAATGGCTGTGGTTCGGTCAATTGATTCTGCAAATAATCCTGTTCTTTGTCATTGATCAAATGTTGCGTGCTTTTACGCGACCGGTAAAAGAATTGCAGGAGGTGATGACGGCAATGCAAGTCGATGGCGACCTTTCACGTCGCGTTGATATTGAGGGCGATGATGAAATAGGCCGGATGGCGCAGGCATTTAATGCACTGTCCGACAGTTTGCAGAAGAGCGTAAACCAGGTCAAAGAAGGGCAGGATAAGCTCAGGCTGTCTGCGCAGGTATTTGTGAATAGTGCCGAAGCGATTGTGATTACTGATATCGACAATAACATTATGCAGGTCAATAAGGCCTTTACCGACATCACTGGTTATTCGGCAGAAGAGGTGATTGGCAAGAATCCCCGTATCCTGAAATCGGGGCGGCAAGGTGCGGATTTTTATCGGGAGATGTGGAGGGTACTGCTGGAAGCGGGTTGCTGGCAGGGCGAAATCATGGATAGACGGAAAAGCGGCGAAATTTATCCAAAGTGGCTGTCGATTGCAGTTGTGCGCAATGAGCAAGGCGCTATTACGAACTATATCGCGCTGTTCTCCGATATCACCGAGCGCAAAGCCTCTTTCGACCGAATCCAGCACCTCGCCCATTACGATGCGCTGACGCATCTGGCCAATCGCACGCTATTGAATGACCATATCGACCTGGCGATCGCGGGAGCCAAACGCAATCAGGGTAAGTTTGCCCTTATTTTTCTCGATCTGGATCGTTTCAAGATTGTTAACGATACGATGGGGCATCATGTCGGAGATACTTTGCTGCTGGCGGTTGCGGAACGTTTGCAGAAATGTGTCCGAGAGTCGGATACGGTAGCGCGTTTGGGGGGGGACGAATTCGTGATCCTGCTGAACAACGTCAATGACGAAAAGGATGCCGCAACAGTGGCGCAGAAAGTGATCGAGTTGATCGGACAGCCATTTATGCTTGGAACGTATCGGGCCAACATCGGAACCAGTATCGGCATCGGTATTTATCCTATGCATGGGGCAGATAGGTTTGCTTTGCTAAAACACGCAGATGCGGCGATGTATATGGCGAAGGAGAAAGGCCGAAACAACTTTCAATTTTTTCGCAATCCCTGAGTTGAATAGGGTGCCGCCAAGTATCAGAATAACGAATCAGGCGACGACATTGACGTTGCCTCCCACTGCCGGACTGGCGGAGGTGGCGGACGAGAGCGAGGTTGCCGCCTGTTGTGATGATTGTTGCGCGACTTGTGCGTTTTTGGCGATCCGATCCAGTGCTGTCGTTTGCGCTTGAGTTCCCTGGATTTGCTGAATGCCTTGGGTCTTTCGCTGTAGGGCAGAAAGGTATGTCAGGTCTTTATCCAACTGTGCCTGATCCTGGCTTAGTTGCGCTTCACTCTTGAGTACGTTCGCACGGTCAACCGCCACCCGCTGTTGTGCGACAGAGGTTTGCGCATATGTGTTGTTGATCGAATTGACGGATAGAGCACTCATTGCATCGTTGTCCTGTTTACCTGCCCATCGCTACAGCGAACGCGTCTGGAGATAGGAAGCAACTCCACCTGCTGTCGTGTTAGTGATGTTGGCGACTTGGCGTTGCACTGCATCCTGAGATGCGGTTGCAAGTCGTTTTTGTTCTGCTAACTGTGCCTCCAGATTTTTGCTGATGTTGCTTAGTGTGTTGACGGAGCTACCCACATTGCCTGTCGTTGCCAACTCTTTCGCTGATACTTGTTCAGCCTGTTTACCTATTTTGGAAAGGGTATCCTTAACCGCATTGGGATTGGTTTGAATCGCATTTTGCAGCGCTGTTGTATCGACAGCGAGTGTTCCGTCGGGTTTCAGGCTGATGCCGATTTTCTTTAGGTCGGTCGCGTTGCTGCCACCCGTTACAATACTCCGCAAGCCGGTGCTTGCGATACGCGCCCGTACATCGCCAGCAAGAGATCCGCTCTTTTTGCCGTCGCCATTTACGGCTGCATCCACTGCATTGTTTGCAGCGTTATATGCAGTTGCGAACGACTGCGCAGCCTTGGCAATATCGCTGCTGGTGGCCGTTTTCTTGGGATCGGATAAATCCTTCGCCGCAGTTTGTACATCGGCAAATCCGGACTTTATTTGCGAGAATGAAGATAATTTGACCGCCGTTGGGTTGAGTTGTTGCTCTACGCGCTGGTTGGCAGCACCAAACGGATCAATTGCTATGCCGCCGTGCTTGGCAACGGCCAAATTGGCACTTGGGTTTAAGGTTGCGGCACGGGTCATGCTGCCGAGGGTGATGGACATAATAACCTCCACATAGTTTTTTCTAGATACTACTTCACCGCTTGGTTGTCAACAACTTACTCTGCGGCGGAGAAATTTTCAGGGTGGCGAGTTGCCCGCCTTAGGCTTGCTATCCATGCGTCGGACGGGTAGAGATTATCGCGCGACTCTCGGGGCGGTGTGGGCGTATCATTACGCCATTGCGGGCGGTGCTTGGCACCTTGATTACGATGAGTGAACATGGACAAGAAAACGGTTTTTGTCAAAACAGGTAAAGGTGATGATGAGGTCAAGGGCAAAGGCAAAGGAGAAAGTTTGTCTGGAGATATCAAACGTGCGCTATTTTTGATCGATGACAGGTCTACTTTTGATGAGGTTTCAAAACGTGCCGCGCCGAGCTTGCGTGCCGTTATCGAGGATGTGTTCAGCCAGCTGGTGGTAGGCGGATATATTCGCGACAAGGATAAGCCGTTTGCCGAACCGCAGATAGCCAAGCCGAGAATTGTTGCGCCGGCATCGGACGGGGAGTTGGATTTCACCGGGCTTTCCAGTGCTCCGGTGCAAAGCAGTGCAACGCTGGGTGCGGACAAGGCGCGTGCCCGTGCCGAGCTGGAGGCCGCAGTCGAGGCGGCCAAAACTAAAGCGCGTGCCGAAGCCGAAGCCAAGGCGGAAGCCAATGCGAAATTGGCAGCCGAAATCGCCGCCAGGAATAAAGCCGAGGCTGATGTGCGCGCCAAACAGGATGCACTGGTGCGAGAACAGGCCGAGGCCAGGGCAAAGCAGGAAGCGGAAGCGCGCGTGCGCGCCGAACAAGCGGCTGCAAGAGTCAAGGCCGAAGCGGAAGCTCTGATTCGTCAACAGGCAGAGATCGCCGCTCGTGCTAAAGCAGAAGCCGAGATACGGGTGAAACGGGAAACCGAAGCGGCGCGTATAAAGGCCGAGCAGGAAGCTGCGCGAGTCAGGGCGGAATTGGAAGCCGCGGCCAAAGCTCAGGCCGAAGCGGAGGCGGCGCGCTTGAAGGCGGAACAGGAAGCCGCACACATGCGGGTCGAACTGGAGGCAGCGAAAGCACGAGCGGAAGCTGAGGCTAGAGCCCTGGCAGAAGAACATGCCAGACAGGAAGCGGAAGCTGCGCGCTTGAGGGCCGAGCAAGAAGCCGCGCGGATCAAAACCGAGGCCGAGGCACGAGCCTTGGCAGAAGAGCGTGCCAGACAAGAAGCCGAGACCGCCCGCATTAGAGCAGAGCAGGAAGCTGCGCGCATGAGGGCCGAATTGGAGACCGCGAAGGCTAAAGCCGAGGCGGAAGCCAGGGCGTTAGCAGAAGAGCGAGCCAGACAGGAAGCAGAAGCCAAGGCTTTGGCGGAAGAGCGTGCCAAACAGGAGGCAGAAGCTGCGCGCTTGAGGGCCGAACAGGAAACGACGGTACGTGTTAAGGCAGAATTGGAAGTCGCACGGGCGCAAGCAGAAGCCGAGGCAAGAGCGTTGGCGGAAGAGCATGCAAGGCAGGAGGTCGCGCGTCAGAGGGCGGAACACGAAACCAATCGGATCAGGGCAGAGGCAGAAGCCGCGAAGGCTGCCGCCGAAGCGCAGGCCACTGCACCGTCTCATGTTGAGAACGCAATCCCGCAATCTGAGACTGTGCCGGAAGCGCATCGCCATGGAGAGGGTGAAGGGGTTAAGCCCGCGCCAGCGCGAGTCGAACAAGCCGAGCAAGAAGCTGCCGTTTTGAAGACGAGCAGGGAAGAGCAAAGGTTGGCCGAGGAGCAGGCGAAGGCGTGGGCGGCGGCCGAGCAACGCGCGCAAGATCAGGCCAGGATCGGGGCGGCGCGTCCGGTACAAGCGGCGGCTGCACCTGTCAAAGCGACTCCGCAAAGGGTTGAGAGTACCCGCCGTAAATCATTGCCATGGGGAAAAATCGCGGCAGGGTTATTTGTGTTGGCCGCTCTGTCGCTTGTATTCCTTCCTTATGTGATGCCGTTGGGCGGCTATATTCCAACGCTAGAGCAGAAACTTTCCGCCCAGTTAAAACAACCGGTGCATGTGGGCAATCTGCGGGCCTCGACTTTGCCCTTGCCCAGGCTGCAATTGGAAAAAATAACCGTCGGCGCGGGGCAAGAGTTGAAGGTGGGCAGTGCGGTGGTGACTTTTGATCTCTTCTCGCTTTTTTCGGAAGTTAAATCAATACGCAATGTTGAATTGAGGGAGGTCGTTTTGAACGGTGCCACCTTCGATAAAGAGCTGGCCTGGTTGCAGGCGGTTGGCGCTAATAAGAATTACCCTGCGGCGCATCTGACAATAAAGAGCGCCAAGGTGTCCAGTGAAGAAATTGCTCTCCCGGAATTCAGCGGGGAAATCGATGTCGATGAGCGGGGCAACGTGACGAAGGCAATGCTTAAGAGTGGCGATGCCAAATTCGACGCCACACTCCAACCTATGCAGGATCGCTGGCAAATCACATTGAATGCGCATGCGACTGCGTTCCCGCTGTTCCCGAATGTGTTATTCGATGATCTGACTGCCAAGGGAGAAATCGGTGCAGCAGGCGCGAATTTCGTTACCGTTGAGGGACAGGCATATGGCGGATTTTTGCACGGCAATGCGAAGTTGTATTGGCAGAAGGGATGGCAATTGCAGGGGCGCGTCGAGGCAAGCAGCATCGAGGCGGAAAAATTATTTCCAAAGTTCGGTGTGGCGGGAGCATTGGGCGGCGAAAGCAACTTTGCGGTTTCCGGCATCAAGCTGGGCAAGCTTGCCGATGCCCCGCAAATGGACGGTTCGTTTGTGCTCTCGAAAGGTGTCATCAACGGCATGGATATGGTCGAGACCGCGCGCCAGGGGGGTAGGCAGAGCGCATCCGGCGGGCGCACGCATTTCGACGAGTTGGCCGGTAATTTCCAGACGAATAGTCGTGGGCTGCGTTTCCAGCAATTGAAAATATCTTCCGGGATACTCAGCGGTAGCGGCTCGTTTGAAGTCGGCAACGGTGCGCAATTAAGCGGGCGTTTTACGGTGGAATTAAAGGCGCGCGCGGGAACCGCGTCGCTGGTTCTGTCCGGCACGCCGACGGAGCCGGTTCTGCGCGCGGGGCGTTAGGCTAACGTGAAACTCGCGCAGCGGTTCGTTTGCCCTTTCTCCCGAGGATTCAAGATTGCCTTTGCGAGCATCCGCTTCGCGGATTGCCTGCTTACCCCGCTTCTCGTTCGCCTCCAGCCCTCTATCCAACTTTCCACCCGCAAGGAGTACGCCGGTGGGTGCCCCGCTGCTACGCAGCGACCCTTCCGCAGCCCCAGAGGGGGAAAGGGCGATCGATCCCTCTCCCTCCGGGAGAGGGTTTGGGTGAGGGTTGCCGCTCTTGTACTCTGCCCGCCAACGGCGGGTGGGGTGTGCGGGCTTATAAGCAACCACTAGGCAACCGTCTTGTGGTTGCCTAGTGGGATGGCTAGTTGTCCCACCAGTAGTCCCATCAGGATTGAGGAGAGGGCGTCGGGGGGAAAGCTGGATAGGGGGATTGCCGTCTTGATGATTTGTGCCGAAACGAAAGGGTCGCCGGCAAGTGCCGCTACGATCTGATCCGCAGAGACATTATGGTCTTCTATCAGGCACTGAATTTTGATGGACACCGATGAAGCTCAGCGACAGCCAGCCGCAGCGTAGCTGCGGGTGGCTGTTCGCTGCAGCGCCGGGTTGGGCGCTCCGTTCATTTTTGGAAGAGTGGGTCGTGATGTTCCACCTTAATAATTAGGTTTGGTTTAATGCCGGCTAGAGCAGGCAGGACGTGATTCAGGACCTGCTCTGCGGTCATCCGGAACGTTCGGCCACGCGCGCTAACCTTCAACCAACCGGTCTTGTCGCGGTAATAGCGCTCCGTGGAGTTCTTAGTGCCAATCAAGATGATATAGTTGTCATTGGTTAGCTTCATATAAAAAGCGCCCAACTCAGGCAAGGTGGGGAGCACGTATTGTCGTGCTCGATGGCGCGCAGGATATGCCCAAGCAGAGCAGTAATCATATCGAGCCTCGGCTCAGCACTTTGGCGATGCGTTCCAGCGCATTCTTGAGATTTTGGTTGCGGCAGAGCCTGAAGGTTAGCCTCCACCGCAACCTCAAGCCAACGCTTTCGCTATACGCTCCAGCGCTGCCTTGAGGTTGTCCATTGAGGTGGCGAAGGAGATGCGGAAGTAGCCTTCGCTGCCGAAGGCGGAGCCGGGCACCACGGCCACGCCGGCTTCCGCCAGCAGATATTCGGACAGCGCGATATCGGTGGTTTCCTTGATCTTGTCTTGTTTGTGCAGTCTGGCGATGGCCTCGCGCGCATCGGGGAAAGCGTAGAACGCGCCGCCCGCCATCAGGCATTTCACGCCCGGAATCCTGTTCAGTTCGTTCACCACGAATGCGTGGCGCTCGCGAAATGCATCGAGCATGGGGGCGAGGCAATTCTGGTCGCCGTTCAGCGCGGCTTCTGCGGCCACTTGCGAAATGGAGGTCGGGTTGGAAGTGCTTTGCGATTGCACATTCTCCATCGCGGTGATGATATTCTCGGGCCCCGCGGCATAACCGATGCGCCAGCCGGTCATGGCGTATGCCTTGGATACACCGTTCAGCACCATCGTGCGCGGATACAGATCGGGGCAGGCATTCAGGATGTTGGCGAACTTTTCGTCGCTCAGCGCGATGTGCTCGTACATATCGTCGGTGGCGATGAGGATATGCGGATGCTTGCGCAACACCTCGCCCAATGCCTTCAGGTCGTCCAGCGTATACACCGCGCCGGACGGATTGCTCGGGCTATTGATAACGATCATTTTGGTGCGCGGCGTGATCACCGCTTCCAGTTGTGCGGGCGTCAGCTTGAAAGCCTGTGCGATGTCGGCCTGCACGATCACCGGTTTGCCTTCCGCCACGATGACGATGTCGGGATACGATACCCAATACGGCGCAGTGATGATGACCTCGTCGCCGGGATTGATAACCGCCAGTGCGAGATTGAAGAAACTTTGCTTGCCGCCGCAGGAAACCAGTATCTGCTTTGCAGTGTAATCGAGACCGTTATCGCGTTTGAATTTGGCAATGATGGCCTGCTTGAGTGTAGGGGTGCCACCGACGGCAGTGTATTTGGTGAAGCCCTTGTTGATCGCCGCAATGGCGGCATCCTTGATGTGTTGCGGCGTATCGAAATCCGGTTCGCCCGTGCCCAGCCCGATGATGTCTTTGCCTTCGGCTTTCAGCTTGGCCGCGCGGGCGGCGACGGCGAGGGTGGGGGAGGGCTTGATGGCTTGTACGCGAGTGGAGAGAGTCAAGATATTTCCTTGCGGGTTGAACATTGGCGCGAATTATACCTGTACCGGGGAAAGAATGAATCGATAGGGTGACGGGAAGTGATGCTTTGCCATTTGGCAAATTCGCCATTGCCCGTACAATGGCGTTCCTCAAATCCGGGAGTGTACAGGCTACCTGGATGGCGGCTGTGCTTCACCAGAGTCCAGGCTACCTGCTCCATTTGGCTAGAATGAATAAAACACGGGTGATCGAACTGCACTCACTGGCGCCGGATAAACCCGGACATGGTGCGCTCTGCAATGGTTGCGGGGCATGCTGCGCGGCGGAGCCGTGTCCGGTGGCGTATGTTTTCCTGCTTCAGTTCAGTGGCCGCTGCCGCGCGCTGATGTGGCGGGAACGGGAGAGCCGTTATGTATGCGGCATGGCGGTTTGCCCGGATCGTTATGTGGGCTGGATTCCGGTGCGATGGCGCGAGCGTGGCGGACGCTTCTTCGCTTCGCGCATTGCGGCTGGTGCGGGTTGTGACTTCGTTGCGGAAATAGAATAATCGGGGCGTTTCGGACGCAGGCTGAGTTGTCCAATTGCAACATAGGGGTCGCTTATGGTTCGCGGAATTTTCTTTTATTTGCTCGTCTGGATTGCCGTCACAACCGGTTTATATGTGTTCAGTAGAATGGGCAAAAGCGAAAAAATGACTTTGTATCGTTGCGTCGCCTATGGCTTGGGGACGGCTACGTTGGCGTTGTGCCTGGTGTTGTTGATCGTCTATTTATTCTGAAAGGGAGAGCAAAATGAAGAAGATCGTCGTATTGCTGTTGGCTGTAGCGGTGTTGTCCGGTTGCGAGCGGATCGAGACGGGCGAGGTCGGGTTGCGTGTCGGTTTCGACAAGCAGGTGAATACGACCGAGTTGCAGCCGGGCTCTTTCAACCAGACCGTGATCGGCAGTGTGTTGACGTTCCCGGTGCGGGATATTGCGCTGGTGTTGGATAACATGCACCCGCAAACGGCGGACAACTCGACCCTGGACGACATGGACATCACTGTCATTTACAGCATCAACCCGGCGGCAGTCGGCGAGATATATACGACCAAGAGCCGTGCTTTTCACACGCGCGATGAGAGCAACGACATCGTGCTGATGTATAACTACCTGACCACGGTTGCCAGAAGCGCGGCATATAAAGCCGCCGCCAAACATGACGCGCTGAAGACGATTTCTGCCCGCGCCGAGATCGAGTCCGATACGGCAAAATACATCACCGCCGCACTGGCTGAAGAAAAGCTGGACACGTCGCTGACGATCACCAAGGTGCAGGTGCGCAACATCCAGCCGGCGGGGAATATCATCGCTTCCGCCAACGCGGTTATCACGGCGCAAAATAACCTGAAGGCCAAACAAGTGGAAGTGGATATTGCGCGGAAAGAGGCCGAGCGCTTGTCGTTGTTGAGCAGCAACGGCCAGAACGTGCGCTACATGGAAGCCAAGGCTTTGCAGGATATTGCCGAGGGGGTGAAAGAAGGCAAGGTGCAATCCATCGTTGTGCCTTACGACTTCAAGGGCATCATTAATGTCGGCAAATGATTGAAAGTTGAATGCGTTTTCAGATCGGGGGAGTGCAGTGAAAGTGACGCCGGATAACGTTAAGGGCTATATCCAGCAAGGGCTGGAATGCGAATACATCGAGGTCGATGGCGATGGTCGCCATTTCGATGCGGTGATCGTGAGCAAGGCATTTGAGGGTAAGGGGTTGTTGCAGCAGCAACGGCTGGTGTTTCAGGTATTGGGCGACAGGATGGAGATCATCCATGCCTTGTCGATGCAGACCTTTACGCCGGAACAGTGGGCTAAACGGGCGTAATTATTTTGGGGATAGAGCATGGATGCAAAGCAGATCGCGTTGGAGAAAATCAGAAAGACCGTTACCGAGAATCCAATCGTGTTGTACATGAAAGGGACACCGCAGTTTCCGCAATGCGGTTTTTCGGGGCGTGCGGCACAGGTGCTGAAGAATTGCGGCGTGGAGAAGTATGTCGCGGTGAATGTGCTGGCAGACCAGGAGGCGTATGACTATTTGAAGTTCTATGCCGACTTCCCGACTTTTCCGCAGTGCTATATCAAGGGAGAACTGATCGGCGGCTCCGATATCATGCTCGCCATGTCGGAGACGGGCGAATTGCAAAAACTGATCGCGAACGCCTTGCAAGAATGAAGGGTAGCCCCGTTTTTCGCCGCAGATGCAAGGGGCTGGCGTCTGTGTTGCATTCGTCTTAGTTTTAAATTTCCAGCTAGAATCGTCACGCTAACAATACCTTGAGGTAGCTATTTATGAATCCAGCAGAATTATTTCGTCATGAAACCGAGTTGCAAGCCCTGCCGGCAGGACAGGTGCTGTTTAAGCAGGGGGAGCAAGGCGGCTTGATGTACGTCCTCATGTCGGGCACAGCCGAAATTACGGTACATAACAGGGTCGTGGAGACGGCAGAGGCCGGCACAATTCTGGGCGAGATGGCGATGATCGACGATGCGCCGCGTTCGGCAACGGTGATGGCGAAGAGCGATTGCAAAGTTTTAGCCATTGAACGCGAACGGTTCAATTTCCTTATCCAGCAAACGCCCAATTTCGCGCTGTATGTCATGCGCGTGATCGCGGATCGCCTGCGCAGAGTAGATGCGTATCTGTGAATAAAAAACGCGGGTCGGTGCTGTCCATGCGTTTGATTTCGATCATCCCGCTTCGCCCCAAGCCGGATGGGCGTTGTCAGGGGACTTTGTGATGCAGCAGTCGAACATCGGCAATCCGGTTGACCTGAAGGCGGGTGAGATATCGCTGCCCGACTATTTGCCCCGGAAAGCGGACGGCATCTTCGTCGATCTATCCCTTTTCCCCGTGGGCGGCGGGTTTGAGCAGTTCATTGACCGGCTGTTCGGCGCGGGGGCGATGTTCCTTGGGCTGGATTATCGTTTTCTGATGGGGCTGCTTTACGATTACGACGCGATCTTGGATGCTCACGGCATCAATGCCAAAGTGCGCTTGGCGGAGGATGTCGTCGCTTTCCCCACCGCGCGCAAGGCATTGTACAAAGCCGTGAAAGTGGATGCCGGGTATAGGCGCGCAGAGTATTTTTTCGAGCCGGTCGAGATTGAGGTCGTCACGGAAGCGCCGGTGTATGGTGCGCCGGGTGCCGATGGCGTGGCACCTATCGTGGGTTCGGAGCGCAAGTCGGAGTTGAAGCCTACCAGTCTCGATCTGGACGAGTTCATTGCAGACATGTGGCTGAAGGGGGTTCGTTACGGTATCGCAATCGATGCCGTCGCCAGCGTGATTGCCCGCCGTGAAACGGTGCGCATGGCTGTCGCAACCCAACTCGACGCAACAGAGGGTTGCGATGCGGAAATCGAAGAGGCGAGTCCGGTATTGCACCGCGATAATTCACCGAAAATATTGGCCAGCGGCAAGGCGGATTTGCGCAAATTCCAGAACCGCTTTCCGCAGATAGAAATGGGCGCACGCCTGTTGAAGAAAAAACCGCGTGTACTCGGCAAGCCCGGATACAAGGTAAACGGGGCGATGGTCGAGCCGGCCATTCCCAATGACATCGATCTGCATGCATTGGCGGGTAGCGGCACGCGCGTGGAAAAACAGAACGGGAGTGAATTCATCTTGGCGGCCAGAGAGGGCTTCCTTTCTCTTGATGTCGATAACAATCATATTTCCGTCACCGAAAAGATCGAAAACAAGGGCGGGATCAGCGTCAAAACGACGGGCGATCTTTCCCTGTCCGGAAACGAGTTTATCGAACACGGCGAGGTGCAGGAGGGACGTTCCGTCGAAGGCAAAAATATGACCTTTTGTGCGGACGTCTACGGCAATATCGTTTCGCGGGGAGGCCTTATCCTGCTGGAAAGCAATTTATCGAACGGCAGCGCAAAAAGTTACGGCGGCGATGTCACGTCAAACGGACGCGCTTTCAATTCCATTATCGAGGCGTGGGAAGGCCGGGTCACGGTGAAATATGCCGAGAGTTGCCTGATACTGGGCGAGTCGGTGCTGGTCGAGCGTGCCGTGAATTGCGAGATCATTGCCGAAACTGTACAGGTGGTAAGCGCGGAAGGCTGCGGCATTGCGGGCAAGACCGTCCAGATCAAGTCGTCCACTTCTTGTCGCGGAAAAGAAACTGTTATTTCCATGGTGGTGCCCGACCTGTCGATTCTGGATACGCAGATCAGGCAGGTCCACAAGGCGATAGCCGATTGCAAAAAAATTGTCGCGGCGAAAGATCAGCAGCTGAGCCTGATAAAGTCGGACGCGGAAGTCGCCAAGTTTCTTGCGCTTGCAACGAGCATCAAGCAGGGGAGCGTAAAACTGACCGAAGCGCACATGGATAACTGGCAAAAAATGGTAGCCAAATTCGCCAAGGCGAGCAGCGCGGTGGATAAACTGGATGCCGAAAAGAAGGAGCAACAGGGACGGGAACAGGCATTTCAGCAGGAGTTGGCATATCTGCTGGCGGCGCGCGAGAAAAGCGGAAGCGGCGTGCGTTGCGAGATCGGCGAGGTAACGGGCGAAACACTGGCGCATACCATGGTCGTCTACAACGGGCTCTCCGAATTCCACAAGCTCAAGGCGGACGATATCCGGACCCGCTTGCGCGCACAGGGGCTCCCGCAAGAACGGATATTCTTTAATGACGAGGGCAACTTCGATTGGCGCTACGGATTGCCGGAGATCGCGCTTCCGGACCAGGGCGTTTAACGCTGCGGCGGGTATGGACACGGTGCAGCGCAGAAAACGGCACCGCCGATTTTTTCAACTATAGAATTTTTAACCACAAAGGAAATTACCATGCAAAAACTGATCGCCGCCGCCATTATCACTTTGTTCTCCGCCCATCTCGCATTTGCCGAAACCGCATGCGATGCGAAAGCGACCGAAAAGAAATTAGCAGGAGCCGCAAAGAATAGTTTTATGAAAAAGTGTGAAACGGAAGCGGCGACTGCTGTCACTGCCGCTTCTGGTTGCGACGCCAAAGCCGCCGAGAAGAAATTGGCGGGAGCCGCAAAGAATAGCTTCATGAAGAAATGCGAAGCCGGTAGCGCAGCCCCTGCGGCCCAAGCGCCGGACGCTGGCGCAGCATGCGCTGCCAAAGCAGCCGAGAAGAAACTGACCGGTGCAGCAAAAAGCAGTTTTATGAAGAAATGCCTGGCTGACGCAGGCAAGTAAGCAGTCGGTTCAGCATGAGCGGGCAGGGCGTTAGCCCTGCCCGCTTTGTTTTGAGGATCGCATTGACATTCCTTGACGCGTACCCCGATAATCCCCGCCCATGAACATCTTTAAAGCCATTCGTCACGCCCGAGTCGTCCCATGCGCGAAACTGCGTATGGTGTGGCTGCACGCGCAGAGTGGTCTGGAGAAGAATTAACGTTCAAGCAACAGTAGTCGAGCAACTTCCAAGGCCACAGAAAATCTCTGTGGCCTTTTTGTTTCTGGCCGTTTCCCTTCGACAGGCTCAGGGCGAACGGGGTCGTATGATTTGAGCCGAGGAGAGCATCATGTCGCTTCCAGCCGCATTCGTTTCGGTCATTCTGATCTGGTCTACCACGCCGCTCGCCATCAAGTGGAGCGCGCTGGGCGTCGGGTTCAGCTTCGCGGTGTTCTCGCGTATGGCCATCGGCGTGCTGCTGTGTGCGGTGTTGCTGGCGCTGTTCCGCGTGCGCTTCCCGCTGCACCGCAAAGCGCTGCTGGCCTATGTGGCGGGCGGCGTGAGCATGTTCGGCGCGATGGCGCTCACCTATTGGTCGGCGCAATACATCAGTTCCGGCATGATCTCCGTGCTGTTCGGTCTGTCGCCGCTCATTACGAGTTTGGGTGCGATGGTGTGGCTCAAGGAAGAAGCGTTTACACCGAGCAAGCTGGCGGGCATGTTGCTCGGTTTGCTCGGCTTGGCGCTGGTGTTCCGTGGCGGCTTGGGCTTGGGCGAGGGCTCATCGGCGGGGCTGGTCGCCCTGTTCGTGGCCGTGTCCGCACAATCGTTGGGGCTGGTGTGGCTCAAGCGCATCGGCGACGATAGTCCCCCGTTAGCGATGACGTTGGGTACCCTGGTCGTGGCGTTGCCGCTGTTCTTCATGGCGTGGCTCCTGGCCGATGGACATGTGCCGGCGGCGTTGCCGGAGCGTGCCGTCGCCGCGACGGTGTATCTCGGCGTGTTCGGCTCGGTGCTGGGCTTTGTGCTCTATTACTACCTCATCAAGCACATGGAGGCGGGACGCATCGCGCTCATTACGCTCATCACTCCGGTGATGGCACTGTTGCTGGGCCATGGGCTCAACAACGAGGAGGTGCTGCCGCAGGTGTGGTTGGGGACGCTGTGTATATTGCTGGGTTTGTGCCTGCATCGCTGGGGCGCGCAGTGGTTGGCATATGTGCCGATAGGGCGTGATCGGTGAGGGGCAAGCGCGCAGCATTTTGATCCTAAAAAAATCAGTTGTCCGCAGATTACGCAGATTAACACCGATTAAAACCAAGTCGTTGCCTCGATACTTTTGCCCACCTTTGGGGTGATGCCGCCTCTGCGGTTAACAGCATGAAAATCTGCGTTAATCTGCGTAATCTGCGGATAGAACTGCGGTTTCTAGGTTGATCTTGCCCGGATCGCTCTCCGCTTCGGATTTACGCTCGCCGACAAATGTGCGCTGGTACGGGCGCGTTGATTGCACGTAGAATGGAATAATGACTCCCGCTATTAATTCTCACCCCCAAACCTGTGACATCTTCTGTGCCGTGGTGGATAACTACGGCGACATCGGCGTGAGCTGGCGCTTGGCACGGCAGTTGGTGCATGAGCATGGCATCCATGTGCGCCTGTGGGTGGACGATCTGTGCAGCTTCGGCAAGCTGTGCCCGGAAGTGGATGCTGCGCTGGATAAGCAGCACTGTCGCGGGGTGGAAGTGCGGAGGTGGGGTGCATCATTCTCTTGGCAATCTCTCTCCCGGCCTGGCGGCCACCCTCTGAAAAAGCAACTAGCCAATCGACTAGGCGGCAAAGCCGCTGCGGGAGAGGGGCTGGGGGAGAGGGTGGTAGCCGAGTTAGTGATCGAAGCCTTTGCCTGCAAGTTGCCGGAGGCTTACATTGAGGCGATGGCGGCGCAGGAACGCAAACCCGTTTGGCTCAATCTCGAATACCTTTCAGCGGAGGATTGGGTGGAGGGCGCGCACAAGCTACCGTCGCCGCATCTGCGTTTGCCGCTGGAGAAATATTTTTTCTTTCCCGGTTTTACCGCCAAGACTGGTGGCCTGTTGCTGGAGCGCGAACTGTTGCAACGACGCGATGTCTTCCAGGCAGATATCGCCAAACAGCAAGCCTATTGGCATGGTTTGAATCTGCCCGAACGCAGCGCCGGCGAATTGCGTATCTCGTTGTTCAGCTACGAGAACGCGGCGGTCGCCAGTTTGCTAAGGGCATGGGAACAGGGGGCGATGCGCGTAGTGTGTTGCGTGCCGGAGGGGCGCGTGTTGCCGCAAGTGGCAGCTTTCTTCGGGCTGTCGTCAGGCAAGGCGGGCGATGCGTGGCAACGCGGCAATCTGCATGTGCAGGCGTTACCCTTCGTCGAGCAGGAACGCTATGACGAACTGCTGTGGGCATGCGACATCAATTTCGTGCGCGGTGAGGATTCTTGTGTGCGGGCGCAGTGGGCGGGCAAGCCTTTTATTTGGCACATCTATCCGCAGCATGACGGTGTGCACATGCACAAACTGCGTGCGTTGAGCGGCTTGTACGGCGCGGGTTTGCCTGCGGCAGCACATCAGGCGAACGAAGCATTGTGGCTGGCCTGGAACGGGGAGGGCGACATCGCCGGCGCATGGCAGGCATTTGCCGCACAACGCCTTGAGCTGGAGCGCCATGCGCGGGCGTGGTCGGCAGAATTGGCTGATAACAACCTCGCATTGAATTTGCTGGCTTTTTCCCGTCAGGTTGCATAGAATGCGCGCCTTCGAAATTTAGCTTTAGGCAGAGTCAAATGAAAATCGCTCAAGAACTTCGTGCAGGTAACGTGGTCATGGTCAAAGACCAGCCGCTGGTCGTACAAAAGGCCGAATATAGCCGCTCCGGCCGTAGCGGCTCGGTGGTGAAATTCAAATTCAAGAACTTGCTGACCGACGCGCCCAGCGAAGCGATCTTCGCTGCCGACGACAAGTTCGATCAGATCATTCTGGACAAGAAGGAATGCACTTATTCCTACTACGCCGATCCGATGTATGTGTTCATGGATGGGGAATATAACCAGTACGAAGTGGAAAAAGAAAACCTCGGCGACGCGGTGAACTACCTGGCCGACGGCATGGAAGACACCTGCGAAGTGGTGTTCTACAACGACAAGGCCATCTCGGTCGAGTTGCCCAACACCATCGTGCGCGAAGTCGTTTACACCGAGCCAGCCGTGCGCGGCGACACTTCCGGCAAGGTGATGAAGCCCGCCAAAATCAACACCGGTTTTGAATTGCCGGTTGCGGCGTTCATCGAAATCGGCGACAAGATCGAAATCGACACCCGCAGCAACGAATTCAAGAAACGCGCTTAAGCGGGGTCGGCAGCAATAAAAAAGGCAGCTTCGGCTGCTTTTTTGTTGGTGGGTTTTATGTAGGGGCGAGCCCTGCTCGCGACATCTTGAAAGATCGCGAGCAGGTCTCGCCCCTACATTGTTTGCGGTTATGCAGCCAGCAACGCCATCTGTTCCGTACTCAGATAGCACCATTCCCCTTCATCCAGTTCCAGCGAGGCGAGGGTGAGTTTGCCGATCTGTGAGCGATTCAGCGAGCCACAGTAATTTCCCGCCGCCGCTAGCATGCGCTTCACCTGATGATACTTTCCCTGTTCCAGTACAATTTCGAGTTGATGCTCTCCGAGTTGCCTGCACACCAGAGCGGACAGCGGTGCCGGCTCGTCGTGCAACTTGACGCCCTTTAGCATTGCTTCGATTAACCCGTTCGTAACCGGATCGTGCGTGGTGGCGACATACACTTTGGGGATGTGGCTCTTGGGCGAAGATTGTGTGTGGATGAATGTGCCATCGTCGGACATCAGCAGCAGTCCGGTGGTGTCGTGGTCGAGACGTCCGACAGGCTGCACTTCGCGGTTCAAAAATTGTTCCGGCAGCAGACTCAACACGCCGGGATGGTGGCTGGGTTTGCGCGAGCATTCGTAGTCGGCCGGTTTGTTTAAGGCGATGTACACCCGATCCCGGTAAAGCCATTCGTCGCCATAAACGCAGAAGCTCAAGCCGGCAGTCTCGAATTCGCGGCGGTAGTCGTGTATGGTCTCGCCCGCGATGGCGACTTCGCCTTCGGCGACCAGTTCCCGACACCATTTGCGCGCACCGAAGCCCTGCGCTTGCAGGATGCGATCCAGAGATAATTTAGCCATGGGGCGAATGTAGCAGATGCGGTGCCGGCTTTGTAGTTGCATGGCGAAGATAGAGAGGGGTAGGTAATGTCGCTCGAATGGACTGGTGGTCAACCTTATTCAGCGCGTTTTGGCGATGTGTATTTCTCGCGCGATTCGGGTCTGGAGGAAACGCGCCACGTCTTCTTGCGGGGCAACCGTTTGGCGGAACGCTTTGCCTCTTTGCGTGCGGGCGAGAACTTTTGTATCGGCGAGACGGGCTTCGGTACGGGGCTGAGCTTTCTTTGTGTCTGGCAATTGTTCGAGCAGTCCGCCCCGCCGGGTGCGAGCCTGGATTTTTTCAGCGTTGAAAAATTTCCGTTGCACGACGATGAGCTGCGTGCGGCGCTGGCGCTGTGGCCGGAATTTGGCGCGCAGGCTGAAGTGTTGCTGGCGCGCTGGTGCCGCCGCGTACCGGGCTGGAACAGATGGAGCTTTGCGGGCGGGCGCATCCGGCTGACGCTGGCGCTGGACGATGTGGCGGAGACGTTGCCGCAACTGCCTGCGGGCAGCGTGGATGCGTGGTTCCTGGATGGCTTCGCTCCCGCAAAAAATCCAGAAATGTGGGGCGGTGAGGTGCCGGCAAACATCGCGCGCGCTTCGCGCGACGGGGCAACCCTGGCGACGTATACCAGCGCGGGCTGGGTGCGGCGCGGCTTGGGGCAGGCGGGCTTTGTGGTGGAAAGAGTGCCGGGCTTCGGGCGCAAGCGCGAGATGATGACAGGACTGAAACTCACTCCCTCTTCCTTGACGGGAGAGGGTGAATACTTTGGAGTTTCTCACCCCCTCTCCCCCAGCCCCTCCCCCGCGAGTGGGGAGGGGAGCATTCCCCGCACCACCCTCGTCATCGGCGGCGGCATCGCCGGTTGCGCCGCCGCTTACGCGCTCGCGCAGCGCGGCATCCGGGTCACCCTCATCGAGCGCGCCCCGCAGCTCGCCAGCGCCGCCTCCGGCAACCCGCGCGGCATCCTGCATGCGCGCTTCGGCGCGGGCGACAACCCGCTGCATCGTTTCGTGCTGGCCGCTTACGGGTATGCGCTCCAGTGGTTGGATGAGGTGTCGCCGGTGGATGGCGCGATGCGCGCCGAGTGCGGCCTGCTGCAATTGGCCTGCAAGCCGGTGGAGAAAAAACGCATCGCGCATCTGGCGGAAAAGGAATGGCCGACGCATCTGCTGCAATTCGTCGATGCGGTGCAGGCGGGACATCTGGCGGGTGTCGAAATGCAATACGGCGGGCTGTGGTTCCCCTCCGGCGGCTGGGTAGTGCCGCCGGCATTATGTGCGGCGCTCGTGCGCGATACCCGCATCAGCCAACGCTTGGGGCACGAGGTGGCCGCATTGGAACAAAACTCTACAGGGTGGCGCGCAAGCGGGCTGGATGCGCAAGGTGAGGCGTGGAGCCAAGAGGCTGAGGTCGCGCTGGTGTGTTGCGCACATGAGGCCAAGAAACTCGCGCCGTTCGCGCACTTCCCGCTGATTCCGGTGCGCGGGCAAATCACCGTATTGCCGGAAACCGGGGCAAGCAAAGCCTTGCAGACTGTCGTATGCGGAGACGGCTATTGCGCACCGTCCGTGCATGGCGCGCATGTGATTGGCGCGACGCATGCCTTTGAGGATGAATCTACCGAGGTGCGCGCTGCCGACCATGCGGAGAATCTGACGAGCTTGGCGGAATATGCTCCCTCTTTGCGGCAGGCATTGGGGGCGCGGGATGAGGCTCAATTGAACGGCAGAGCCTCTATACGCTGTTCTGCTCCCGGTTCGATGCCACTGATAGGCAAGGTGCAGCAAGGGTTGTATTGCAGCCTCGCCCACGGCACGCGCGGCCTGCTTACTGCCGGGATTGCGGGCGAAGTGCTGGCGGCGCAAGTTTGCGGACAGTTGCCGCCGCTACCAGCATCTATTCTCGCAGTGCTCGATCCGTTGCCAAGAGTCAGACATCAAGGATAATGCGCGCTATGAAAAAAACACCTCCCCCCGAATATCCCGAAATCCGCGCAGGCCAATCCATCGAGTTGCTGAAAGCGCTGCACATCCTCACGCGCGACGGCAAGATGAATCAGGATTCGCGCCGCAAGTTGAAGCAGGTGTACCACCTGTACCAGTTCATCGAGCCTTTGCTGCAAGAAGTGCAGCAAGAAAAAGGCGCGATCACGCTGGTCGATCACGGTGCGGGCAAGTCGTATCTGGGATTTATTTTGTACGATTTGTTCTTCAAGGGGCTGAGTCCTTCACCCATCCCCACCCCAGCCCTCCCCTTGAAAGGGAGGGCGTCAGAACTCTCCCTCCTTCAAGGGGGGAGGGGGGATGAGGTGGCAGCCTCCCACATCTACGGCATCGAGACCCGCGAAGAGCTCGTCACCCATTCGCGCGAACTGGCGCAGCAGCTCGGTTTCGGCGGCATGTCGTTTTTGAATTTGTCGGTAGCTGAATCTATCGTCTCGGACAAGCTGCCCGCCAAGGTGGACGTGGTGACCGCGCTGCACGCGTGCAATACCGCCACCGACGACGCGATCCATTTCGCGTTGAAGAAACAGGCGCAGTTCATCGTGCTGGTGCCGTGCTGTCAGGCCGAAGTGGCGGCGGTGCTGCGCAAGAACAAAGGCAAACAGTTGGCGAAAGATGCGCTCATCGAGTTGTGGCGTCATCCGATCCACACGCGCGAATTCGGCAGTCACCTCACCAACGTGCTGCGTTGCCTGCAATTGGAAGCGCACGGCTATCAGGTGACGGTGACCGAGCTGGTGGGCTGGGAGCATTCGATGAAGAACGAGCTCATCATCGCGCAATACAAGAACCTGCCGCGCCAGCGCGCGGCGGAGCGTTTGCAGGAAGTGTTGCACAGCGCGGGGTTGGAAGAAATGCAGGATAGATTTTTTACGGATTGAAAAACTTTTTGTCCGCAGATTACGCAGATTAGCCAGATTAAAAAATCTGCGTGAATCTGCGTAATCTGCGGATAGAAATAACGGGAAAATTATGCGGATCAGCGAAAATCAGAACACCCATTACGAGCGCATCGGCGGCGAAGCGAAGGTGCGCGAACTGGTGCAACGCTTCTACTACCTGATGGACGAATTGCCCGAGGTACACCGCATCCGCAAGATGCACCACATCAGCTTGAAAGGGGCGGAAGACAAATTGTTCATGTTCCTGTCCGGCTGGATGGGCGGGCCGCAGTTGTTCGTGGAGAAATTCGGCCATCCGCGCCTGCGCCAGCGCCACCTGCCGTTCGCCATCGGCGATGAAGAGCGCGACCAGTGGATGATGTGTATGACGCAGGCGGTGAACGATGTGGTGGAGGATGAGGCGTTGCGCCAAGAGTTGTTGCTGGCGTTTCAGAAGGTGGCCGATTTTATGCGCAATCAGGGGGCGGGTAATGCCTGACATAAATGGACGACAAAAACACAACCTTTTGTGATCCGTTTGATAGAAATATCAGTGCATATTCTTGAATGAAGCAGGGGGAGCTTTGGTTTTAGACGGATAGTGGTGTTCCTGAAAGTGTTTCTTATCTAAAATTATCCGACGTGCGATTGTTGTTCAACGCACTGACCACCGCGTCGCAGCCCACGATGGTTTTCCTGACATCGTCCGCATTCATCGGCGAACCTTCGATCACTGCGTGCCAGTGCCGCCACTTCCATGCCTTGCGACAAGACGTATTCGAGGGCGAGTCGTCCGGTACATCCGGTCGCCCCCAGCAACAGGATGCGCCTCGTCATGTTATTCCTTCGACGTCGTGTCTGCCTGTTTGCCTCTGCCGCACCAGCCGAGAATGGCGCTCTGGAATTTTTCGCGCTCCTCCGGCGTCATGTTTTCCATGTATTGACTCACGACGCGATGCCGATGCCACTTGCGATGGCCGCCGCAGTGCCCGCGGAATCCGCCGAACAATATCTTGCTCAGCAACAGCACACCCATCGCCTGCACATAATCGATCTCCCTGACGCCGAAGAACATTGTCGGCAGCAACCAGTTCCACAACGCCATCACCACCCAGCCCAGCGCCGCGATACCTGCCACCACCAATAAGCCTATCTTCCAGCATTCTGCCTTGCAGCTCATACCCATTTTTGCTCTCCTTAAAGATTGAATTCGTCATATATCGCTTGCAGCCGTGCCCGCAGATGCAGCACCGCATATCGCTTGCGCGCCAGCAGCGTGTTCACCGCCACATTTTTTTCGGCTGCCAGTTCCTTGAAACTGCGTCCGTCCAGTTCATGGGCGATGAATACGTCGCGCTGTTCCTTGGGTAACTCTCCGAGCGCGGCACACAGCTCTTCCAGCAACACCGACCGCGCATAGGCCACTTCCGGCCCAGCATCCGCCAACGGCAGCACTTTTTCCAGCCAATGTCCGTCTTCTTCCTCGCCCGGCATTTCCGGCAATGCCATCTCGCGCTTCTTGCGAAAACGGTCGATGATGCGATTGCGCGCCACGCGGAACAACCACGCACCGACCTGCTCGATCGGCTCGGGCAACCGGTAAGCCCCGACATACTCCAAGAACACGTCCTGCAGGATATCCTCTGCCTCGTTCGCATCCGGCACGCGCCGCCGAATGAAATTCCGCAGCCGCCCGCGTTCTTGCGAGAGGGTCTCGGTGATGCGTTTATCCTGTTCGGTCATCAGCGCATTCGCAGCCAGTGTCGTATCTATGCCCGTGAAGACGGATCACGGATGGGAATATTGTCGTAGTGTGAAAAAAGCCGCAAAAAAGGTTGTCCTGCAGTCTGGAGGCGACAGGCGAACGCAATGTATCTTCAGTTTCTCTGCGACGGGAAGCCCGGGATTCCATGCAGATATTTCTCGCCGATCAGCTTGCTCTCCTTGTGCAGAAATTCCAGGAAGGCCAAAGCGACCACCGACAACTGTTTGTCTTTGGGGTAAGCCAGATACCAGTGGCGCCGGATGGGGAAATTCTGCACGTCGAGAATGGCCAGTTCCTCGCTGTTGTGGCCAAGCGTGAGCGTATGGGCCGACAGCACGGCAAGACCGAGCCCGCCCACCACCGCCTGCTTGATCGCTTCGTTGCTGCCGAGCTCCATGCGGACTTTCAGTTCCAGCCCGCGTTCGGCAAAAAACTGTTCGGTGGCCAGGCGGATACCGGATCCGGGTTCGCGCATCAGAAAGGGCTCGTCCGCCAGGCGCTGCAGCGAGATATTCTTTTCTGCAGCCAGCGGATGCTTGCCGGGTGCCAGCACGACCAGCGGATTTTCCAGAAAGGGCTCTACCTCTATGTCCATATCTTCGGGGGGAGTGCCGAGTACATATATGTCGTCCTGATTGTCGGCCATGCGCTGCAACACCCGCTCGCGGTTGCTCACCTTGAGCGACACATCGATACCGGGAAAGCGCTGGCAGAACAGGCCGAGGAGGCGCGGAACAAAATACTTGGCGGTGGTGATCACCGCGACCCGCAGTTTGCCTGCTTTCACGCCCTTCATGTCGGAGACCAGCATCTCGAAGCGCGCGAGACCGTCAAAAATTCCGCGGCACACATTGAGCAGTTCTTGTCCGGCGTCGGTGAGGTATATCCGCTTGCCGATATGCTCGAACAGCGGTAGCCCGACCAACTCGGTGAGCTGCTTGAGCTGAATAGATACCGTGGGCTGGGTGAGGTAGAGTTCCTCCGCCGCGCGGGTGAAGGAGAGGTTGCGCGCCACGGACTCGAATACCTTGAGCTGGCGCAAGGTTGCATTCTTCATCATTCTGGCGTGATCCATGTAGGGGCTCCGTTAAACCATAGATTGCAGTCTATCGTTAGCATCGAAAAATACAATTATTATTTATGATTTTCATTGGTTATAGTTCCCGCACGCTCTCAAGAGCCACAAGTCCTCCGTTCGGCGGGGGGTAAAGTCAACATGAATGAAGGAGCTTGCAATGGCAGTGAAAACCTACAACGCCGGGGTAAAAGAATACCGGCAGACTTACTGGGAACCGGAATACAAGATTCAGGATACCGACATTCTGGCGTGTTTCAAAATCACCCCGCAAGCGGGCGTGCCGCGCGAGGAAGTGGCCGCTGCAGTGGCGGCCGAATCTTCGACTGGCACATGGACCACGGTGTGGACCGACTTGCTGACCGACCTGGATCACTACAAGGGCCGCGCCTATCGCATCGAAGACGTGCCCGGCGATGATACCTGTTTCTACGCATTCGTCGCCTACCCGATCGACCTGTTTGAAGAGGGCTCCGTGGTCAACGTGTTCACCTCGCTGGTGGGCAACGTGTTCGGCTTCAAGGCATTGCGTGCTTTGCGCCTAGAAGACGTGCGCTTTCCGATCGCTTACGTGAAGACCTGCGGCGGTCCGCCACAAGGTATTCAAGTAGAACGCGACATTTTTAATAAATATGGTCGCCCGTTGCTGGGTTGCACGATCAAGCCCAAGCTGGGTTTGTCCGCCAAGAACTATGGTCGTGCGGTTTATGAGTGCTTGCGCGGTGGTCTGGATTTGACCAAGGATGACGAAAACGTTAACAGCCAACCGTTCATGCGCTGGCGTGCCCGTTTCGACTTCGTGCAGGAAGCGACCCTGAAGGCGGAACGTGAAACCGGCGAGCGCAAAGGCCACTACCTGAACGTGACTGCTCCTACTCCGGAAGAAATGTACAAGCGCGCAGAATACGCCAAGGAAATCGGCGCACCGATCATCATGCACGATTTCCTGACCGGCGGCTTCTGTGCTAACACCGGCTTGGCCAACTGGTGCCGCGATAACGGTATGTTGTTGCACATCCACCGCGCGATGCATGCCGTGATCGACCGCAACCCGCACCACGGCATTCATTTCCGCGTGTTGGCCAAGGCGCTGCGCCTGTCCGGTGGCGACCACCTGCATTCCGGCACCGTGGTCGGCAAGCTGGAGGGCGACCGCGCTCCCACGCTGGGCTTCGTTGACTTGATGCGCGACAGCTTCATCAAGGAAGACCGGTCGCGCGGTATCTTCTTTGACCAGGATTGGGGTTCTATGCCCGGCGTATTCCCGGTCGCTTCCGGCGGTATCCACGTATGGCATATGCCGGCCCTGGTGAACATCTTCGGCGACGATGCCTGTTTGCAATTCGGTGGCGGCACATTGGGTCACCCATGGGGCAACGCTGCGGGTGCGGCAGCCAACCGCGTGGCTCTCGAAGCCTGCGTGGAAGCACGCAATCAAGGTCGCGAGCTGGAAAAAGAAGGCAAGGACATTTTGACCAAAGCCGCCGCTTCCAGCCCGGAACTGAAAATCGCCATGGAAACATGGAAAGAAATCAAGTTCGAATTCGACACCGTGGACAAACTGGACGTTGCGCATAAATAAGCCAACAGGCGATGGTGCGCGCGAGCGCGCTATCGCACCAGCTACTAGTTAACCGAAAGGAAAAAAAATGAGCGAAATGCAAGATTACAAATCCCGCGTGTCTGACCCGGCCAGCCGCAAGTTTGAAACGTTTTCGTATTTGCCGGCCATGACGACCGAGCAGATCCGCAAACAAGTGGAATACATCGTGAAAAAAGGTTGGAATCCGGCGATTGAACACACCGAACCCGAACACCTGATGGATAACTACTGGTACATGTGGAAGCTGCCGATGTTTGGCGAAACCAACGTGGATGCTGTCATCAAAGAGGCGGAAGCTTGCCATAAAGCCAACCCGAACAATCACGTTCGCCTGTTGGCCTACGACAACTTCGCGCAATCGCAAGGCACCAACATGGTGGTCTTCCGGGGCAAAACGGTTTAAGCGTTTTATCGCTGCTGAAAAAGAAGCCCTCGTTGTCTCGCCGGACGGCGGGGGTTTTTTATCGGGCGCCCAGAGTGCGCAGCAATCAGCAACCGTGCTGATTCGTGTGTATTCCGTCAAAACAGGAGAGCGACATGAGTAACGTTGTGGATCAATACCGTATCAACAAACAGCCGTACTACCGTCCCGTGGCCGATGAGGTAGAGCTATTCGAAGCCGCTTACGGCGTGCGGATGCCGATGATGCTGAAAGGCCCGACCGGCTGCGGCAAAACGCGCTTTGTGGAATACATGGCGCATAAGCTGGGCAAGCCGCTGATCACCGTGGCGTGTAACGAAGACATGACAGCGTCCGATCTGGTGGGGCGTTTTCTGCTCGATGCGCAGGGCACGCGCTGGCAGGATGGCCCGCTGGCGACTGCCGCGCGCCATGGTGCGATTTGCTACCTCGATGAAATCGTGGAAGCGCGCCAGGACACCACGGTGGTCATCCATCCGCTGACCGACAATCGCCGTATGTTGCCGCTGGAGAAAAAAGGCGAACTGGTACAGGCGCATCCCGATTTTCAGATTGTGATCTCCTACAATCCCGGCTACCAGAGCCTGATGAAGGATTTGAAGCAATCCACCAAACAACGTTTCGGCGGACTGGACTTCAACTATCCGGCACATGACATTGAAACCGAAATCGTCGCGCATGAAACGGGCGTATCGGCGGAGGTGGCGGGCAAGCTGGTGTCCATCGCCGAGCGTGCGCGCAACCTCAAAGGACACGGTCTGGACGAAGGTATTTCTACCCGTATGTTGATTTACGCGGGCAGCCTCATCGATAAGGGCGTGATGGCGCAAAAGGCTTGTCGCGTGGCGCTGGTACGCCCGATCACGGACGACCCCGACATGCGCGACGCGCTGGATGCGGCTGTAACCACCTTCTTCTGAGGGCTGTGCGATGGCTATCCATCTGGAGGATTACCGCGAGCTGCTGGAAGACCTGCCCGAAGTTTGCCATCAGGCGATTGCGGCGGAGTGGGGCAACGCCACCAAGGTGTTTTCCGCGCGCGGTCTGGATAACTACCTGAAGGGCGCGGCGGCATTGGGCCGCCTGGGGCGCGGCCACGACATGGTGCTGATCTGGGTCAACAGCGCGCCGCAGGTGGCGCACGAAGTGGGTGAGACAGTAGTCAGCGATCTGGCGCAGTCCGCGTTGGAGCTGGCCTCGCGCACCTCTGGCGCGGTGATCGAGCTGATGCTTTCCACCGCGCCCACCGCCGCCAAACGTTTGGGCGATACGCAGTTGTTCCTTAACTATTTGCAATTCCTGAATCACCTGATCGGTCAAGCGCCACGCGGCCTGCGCCCCATGCTCAACAATCTGGAAGTGTTGTTCGGGCAGCTTACCTTGGGCGGTCTACGCCGCTGGGCACTGTGGGGCGCGCACGCGCATCGCACCGATTACGAAGCCCAGATCAACTACTTCAATCTGGCTTCCAAAGAATCGCGCGCCATGCTGCAAAAAGAGCGCAAGGGTACGCTGTTTGTGGATGTGCAACGGCGCATCAACATGTATTTGCGCGCACTGTGGGCGCGCGACTTTTTTATGCGCCCCACCAGCGGCGACTTTGAAACCCGCGAAGGCTACAAGCCCTATATCGAAGGCTATTTGTTGCATTTGCCCGATGCGTATGATGATTTTGTTGTGCCCGCTGCAAGCGGGCAACGTTTGGCCCCTCTCCCTTGGGGAGAGGGTTCGGGTGAGGGTAAGAAACACGTCCCCGGCCTGGAAGTCTACCGCGCTGCCGCCGCGCATTGCGCCGCGCACCTGGTTTCCACGCAGACCCCGATTTCGGCGGAGGGGCTCAACCCCTTGCAGATGGCGATCATCAGCGTGATCGAAGATGCGCGCGTCGAAGCCCTGGCGATCCGCCGCTTCCCCGGCCTCAAGCAACTATGGGGTAAATTGCATACCGCCACCTCCGCGCAAACCGCCACCGTGGGCGATTACCTCAACCGTCTGGCGCATGCACTGCTGGATGAGAGCTATCTGGACAACGATCCGTGGATTGCGCAAGGGCGCGTGCTGTTTGCAGGGGCGCAAGCCCGCCTGGATAGCAACTTGGTGTCGTGGGACATCGGCGTGACGCTGGCGCACAGCATCAAGGACAAGGGGCTGAATTTCAATGCGCGCAGCGATGTGCTGACCGCGCCCTACCGCGACGACAACCGCTATTTCTGGGAGTTTGAAGAGTTCGATTTCAACAAATCCATGAGCGCGGGCTACGAGACGGTGCAGCAGGTGCGCAAGTATGTCAGCGTGATGGAAATGGCGAATGAGATCGACTGCGAGCTGGCAGGCGATGACGCGCAGGAAATCTGGGTGTTGGGTAGCGAGTTGTATCCCTACGAAAACATCGGCGACGAAAGCGGCGGCAAATCCTACAACGAACTGGAAGGCAAGGAACCCGTGTCCGACCCCTTCCACTATGCCGAGTGGGATTACCAGATTCAGCTAGAACGTCCAAGCTGGGCAACGGTGCTGGAGAAACGCCCCAAAGCAGGAGAACTGCAGGTCATTGACGACATCGCGGCCAAGCACAAACGCATCATTTCGCAGATGAAATTTTTGCTGGATGCGATGCAGCCGCAGGGTGTAACGCGCATCCGCAAGCTGGAAGATGGCGACGAGATCGACATCAATGCGGCACTCGCCAGCCTGGTGGATTTACGCATGGGGATGCAGCCCGACCCGCGCATTATGATGCGCAGCGTGCGCAAAATCCGCGACATCTCGGTGATGGTGCTGCTGGATTTGTCCGAATCCACTAATGAGAAAGTGGCGGGGCAAGAACACACCGTGCTGGATTTGACGCGCCAGGCCACCGTGCTGCTGGCCGATGCCATCAACAAAATCGGCGACCCCTTCGCCATCCACGGCTTTTGCTCGGACGGGCGGCACGACGTGGAGTACTACCGTTTCAAGGATTTTGACCAACCCTACAACGAATTGCCCAAGGCGCGTCTGGCGGGCATGACGGGCCAGCTTTCCACGCGCATGGGCGCGGCAATGCGCCACGCCACGCATCACTTGAAACATCAGCGTTCCGCAAAAAAACTGCTGTTGGTGATTACCGACGGTGAGCCTGCCGACGTGGATATACGCGACCCGCAGTATTTGCGTTACGACGCCAAAAAGGCGGTAGAGGAGGCGGGGCGCAGCGGCATCGTGACGTATTGCATGACCCTCGATCCGCGTGCCGACCAATACGTGTCGCGCATCTTCGGCGCAAAAAATTACATGGTGGTGGATCAGGTGGAACGGTTGCCGGAAAAGCTGCCGCTACTTTACGCGGGACTGACGCGATGAAAAATGAACCTCTGGCATCCACGGACTTGTTTCAGAGAGCCAGCTTTCGGTGCAGGCTAACTTCGCGCAGCGAAGTTAAGCGCAGCGGCCGAAACCAAAAGCTGCCGCTACTTTACGCGGGACTGACGCGATGAAAAATGAACCTCTGGCATCTGCGGACTTGTTTCGGAGAGCCAGCTTTCGGTGCAGGCTAACTTCGCGCAGCGAAGTTAAGCGCAGCGGCCGAAACCAAAAGCTGCCGCTACTTTACGCGGGACTGACGCGATGAAAAATGAACCTCTGGCATC
>SCUU01000113.1 GCA_004297065.1 Gallionellaceae bacterium | reverse complement strand
ACGAAACATTAAACGGCGTCTTTTTTCGCCATGCCGCGTTGCATCCCCTTGCCGTATACCCCATACGGCTGCGGGTCTGCGCCTTGCCTGACAAAAAAATCCATCCGTTTCATTTGTCCCCTTATTTCTGGTTTGCGACACTAGTCCGAATATTTCTTTGAAGGAGCCGCCATGCGTTTCGATAAATTCACCACCAAGCTGCAACAAGCGCTGTCCGATGCGCAGAGCCTGGCCGTCGGCAGCGACAACCAGTTCATCGAACCGCAGCACCTGCTGCTGGCGCTGCTCAACGATGCCGACAGCGGGGCGGGTTCGCTGCTGGCCCGTGCGGGCGGTAACGTTAACGCCTTGAAGACGGCACTGGGCGATGCCGTGAACCGCCTGCCCAAGGTGGAAGGCCACGGCGGCGAGGTGCAGGTGGGGCGCGATCTCGCTAACCTGTTCAACCTCACCGACAAGGAAGCGCAAAAACGCGGCGACCAGTTCATCGCCTCGGAAATGTTCCTGCTCGCGCTCACCGGCGACAAAGGCGAATGCGGGCGCTTGCTCAAGCAGCACGGCGTGACACGCGCGCCGCTGGAGCAGGCCATCAATGCGGTGCGCGGCGGCGAATCGGTGGGTTCGCAGGAGGCCGAAGGCCAGCGCGAGTCGTTGAAAAAATATTGTCTCGACCTCACCGAGCGCGCGCGCATGGGCAAGCTCGACCCGGTGATCGGTCGCGACGACGAAATACGCCGCGCCATCCAGGTGTTGCAACGCCGCACCAAAAACAACCCCGTGTTGATCGGCGAACCCGGCGTGGGCAAGACCGCCATCGTGGAAGGTTTAGCGCAGCGCATCATCAACGGCGAAGTGCCCGAATCGCTCAAGGGCAAAAAGGTGTTGAGTCTGGATATGGCGGCGCTGCTGGCGGGCGCGAAGTATCGCGGCGAATTTGAAGAGCGCCTGAAAGCGGTGCTCAAAGAATTGTCGCAAGACGAAGGCCGCAACATCGTGTTCATCGACGAGCTGCACACCATGGTCGGCGCGGGCAAAGCCGAAGGCGCGATGGATGCGGGCAATATGTTGAAGCCCGCGCTGGCGCGCGGCGAACTGCACTGCATCGGCGCGACCACGCTGGATGAATACCGCAAGTACATCGAGAAAGATGCTGCGCTGGAACGCCGCTTCCAGAAGGTGTTGGTGGACGAGCCCAGCGTAGAATCGACCATCGCCATCCTGCGCGGCTTGAAGGATAAATACGAGGCGCATCACGGGGTCACTATCACCGATCCGGCCATTGTTGCGGCAGCGGAACTTTCGCATCGCTATGTCACCGACCGCTTCTTGCCGGATAAAGCGATCGACCTGATCGACGAGGCCGCCTCGCGCATGAAAATGGAAATCGACTCCAAGCCGGAGGTGATGGATAAACTGGAACGCCGCTTGATCCAGTTGAAAATCGAGCGCGAGGCGGTGAAGAAAGAGAAAGACGAAGCCTCGCGCAAACGCATGGGGCTGATCGAGGACGAGATCAAGAAACTGGAGCGCGAGTACGCCGATCTGGACGAGGTGTGGAAGTCGGAGAAGGGCGCGGCACAAGGCGCGGCGACGACGAAGGAAGAGATCGAGAATATGCGCGCCGAGATCGTGCGCCTGCAACGCGAAGGCAAGCTGGAGAAAGTGGCCGAGCTGCAATACGGCAAACTGCCGCAGTTGGAAGCCAAGCTGAAAGAGGCCGCACAGCGCGAAGCCGAAGGCGGTGCGAATAAGAACCGCTTGCTGCGCACGCAAGTCGGCGCGGAAGAAATCGCCGAAGTGGTGAGCCGCGCCACCGGTATTCCCGTGAGCAAGATGATGACGGGCGAGCGCGACAAGCTGCTCAAGATGGAAGACAAGCTGCACGAGCGCGTGGTGGGGCAGGACGAGGCCGTGCGCTTGGTGTCCGATGCCATCCGCCGCTCGCGTTCCGGCTTGTCCGACCCGAGCCGTCCGTATGGTTCGTTCCTGTTCTTAGGCCCCACCGGCGTGGGCAAGACCGAGCTATGCAAAGCGTTGGCCGGATTCATGTTCGACTCGGAAGACCACCTCATCCGCATCGACATGAGCGAGTACATGGAGAAACATTCCGTGGCGCGTTTGATCGGCGCACCGCCGGGCTATGTGGGTTATGAAGAAGGTGGCGGCTTGACCGAAGCCGTGCGCCGCAAACCGTACAGCGTGATCCTGCTGGACGAAGTGGAAAAGGCGCACCCCGATGTTTTCAACGTGCTGCTGCAAGCGCTGGACGACGGGCGCATGACCGACGGCCAAGGCCGCACCGTGGACTTCAAAAACACCGTCATCGTGATGACCTCAAACTTGGGTTCGCAGATGATCCAGCAGATGTCCGGCGACGATTATCAGGTGGTGAAGCTCGCGGTGATGGCCGAAGTGAAAACCTATTTCCGCCCCGAATTCATCAACCGCATCGACGAAGTGGTGGTGTTCCACGCGCTGGACGAAAAGAACATCAAATCCATCGCGCGTATCCAGTTGCAGTATCTGGAAAAACGCCTCGCCGCGATGGAGATGAAGTTGAGCATCACCGACGCCGCGCTGGCCGAGATCGCCAATGCGGGCTTCGACCCGGTGTACGGCGCGCGTCCGCTGAAACGCGCGATACAGGCGCAACTGGAAAACCCGCTGGCCAAGGCGATCCTCGAAGGTCGCTTCGCCGCGAAAGACACCATCGAGGTGGATTGCAAGGGCGGGGTGATGCGGTTCGACAAGTAAGAAGCAGGTGCTGTAAACAGAAAGCCCGGCAGCGCCGGGCTTTTTTGTTGCAGAGTATTGCTACTCAGCGCGATTTGTTACCCATCGCTTCGCCCATGCGCAACGCCTTGGCGGGTTGCCATTCGGAATTGAAGTCCAGCGCACCTTTGGGGAACAGCATCACCACCGTGGAGCCTAGCAGGAAGCGTCCCATCTCCTCGCCCTTTTGCAGGGTGATTTCCCGGTCGTCGTAGCACCACTCGCGCACTGAGCCGGGACGCGGCGGGTTGACCACGCCGTGCCATACCGTGGCCATGCTGCCGACGATGGTGGCACCCACCAGCGTCAATACGAAAGCCCCGAATTCACTGTCGAACACGCACACCACCCGTTCGTTGCGCGCGAACAGCCCCGGCACGCCGCGTGCCGTGGTCGGGTTCACCGAAAACAGTTCGCCCGGTACGTAGATCATGCGGCGCAAACGCCCCGCGCAGGGCATGTGGATGCGGTGGTAATCCTTGGGGCTGAGATACAGCGTGGCGAAGCTGCCGTCGGCAAATTGCGCGGCCAGACCGGTATCGCCGCCGACCAGTGCCGTCGTCGTATAGTTGTGCCCCTTGGCCTGGAAAATACTGTCGCGTTCGATCGCGCCGAACTGGCTGATCGCGCCGTCCACCGGGCAAATCAGGTCGGCTTCCGCCAGCGCGCGCGCGCCCTCGCGCAACGGTCGCGTGAAAAAATCGTTGAAGCTCGCATAACTGGTGATGTCGGGATTGGCGGCCTCCTGCATGTTCACGCCGTATCGCGCCACAAAGCGGCGGATCATCGCCGTGGTGATGCCACCCAGACGGGCATGGGCAAACTTGCCCGCGAGTACGGTGATCAATTGCTTGGGCATCAGGTATTGCGGTAACACGGCTAAACGATCAGACACAGCGACTTCCAGTAACGACGAAAGGGCGGATTATAGCGGGGCGGGGCGAGGTAATGACACTGAAAAAAGAATGTATTTGCGGGGCTTGTTTCTCTCCCGCTGGGAGATAACCAGCGACTTGCCCGCTTGCGGGCTTATTGATCCGGCCAAGTGAAGTTTGAAGTCGAAGTGCCATCACTGCGCAGTCACTATGCGCCTTGGCAGGCAAATAAAGTTCAAACATAATCTGGCCGGATCAATAGTTTCTCCTGCGCCAGCGTCGGGCCGAAGTCTCGGTAGTATGTGCCGATGAGTTCGACGGTGGTGGTGCGTGTGGCTGCGTCCAGCCGCCGGTTGGAGGTGCAGCCACGCTTTTTGCTGATGAGCCCAGCTAGCCCATTTCAAAAATACCCGCCCCTGTTTTAACAGCGGCTGAGTTTAATCAAAGCGGACATTTCTATTTGGGAGAAAGCGGACATTGCTACTTGGGGCTAACAAATTTGACTTGTGCGGTTGAATTTCCTATTCTTAAAATCTACTTTCGCAGCAAGAATTTATGACAGAACAAACCCTGACTGGCAATAGATGGCTCTCTTCGTTTGCGCCAGTGACCATCATCATAATTGCGGCGCTTGTGGCAGCAGGTTTGGCGGTGGCATCTACAATGCTTGCCCTGAGCGGATCATGGCTGGGCGTGGTCTTTGATCGGATCTATGGCGGCGCGGGGGTACGTGTCGAGCAGGTTATGGACAACAGCCCTGTTGCCGGAATATTGCGTGACGGCGACATAATCACCGCATTTGTAACACCGTCGCATGGAAGAGTGGATGTCCCTGCTATCGCCACTCTGGAAGACCCCGATCAGTTGGGCAGCTACGCCGAGTACAACGCTTTTTTTGCGCTGCAACAGGCGGTGTGGGAAGCCATTTCATCGCCATCGTTCACCGCCATTTTGAGCGATGGCCGCAGCGTCAAACTCACATCAGCGGACTTCCCGGGCCCGGCAGTATTGCCCGCAGCGTTTTGGTGGCTGCTGCTGTTCGGCGGTGCTTCTTTCCTCCTCGGGGTGAGCGTCTGGAGCATGCGCAGCCAAGATCCGGTTACACGGATGTTGGCGATATCGGGTACGGGATTCATGGTTGGAGCCTATTGCTGCGCCATCTACATAGCGCGCGAAATTGCCATGCCGGCCAAACTGTTTTTTGGTTTGGCCTCTGCCAATCACCTGGGCATCATGGTGTTCGCCTATGCTGCAATTTTGTTCCTCTGGTTCTACCCGCAACGATTGGGTAAAGGGCCGGCAGCCTGGATATTCTTATCCGGGGTGGCCGCAATATGGCTCAACGAGACACTGCAATGGTTGAGTTGGCCGGTTCACACTTTTTACGCGCACTTTGTAGTGGCCTACTTCCTGCTGGTGCTTTTTTCAATTATGCAGTGGCGCAAATTAAGCGCGGTGCCCCGGGAGCGTGCGATGCTCAGGTGGTTGCTGTCCACCATGCTGCTTAGCTTGGGTTTTGCCATCGCCTTGTTTTACGCGCCCATCATTTTGGCGGGCAAGCCGATTGCTTCCACCGTGCTTACCTTCGGTTCGATATTTGTGTTTTACCTGGGGCTGGTCATCGGCACTATTCGATACCGCCAGTTTGATATGCAGCACTGGTGGATCACGGCATGGCAATGGCTGATCTTCATATTGATTGTGCTGGCCGCAGATGCGCTTTTCTTCTATTTCATGCATTTGGCCGATGCTGTTTCGAGCGGATTGGCCATCGGTGTCGGTTGCATTTATCTGCTCGCACGCCGGTGGTTTTGGGGGCGATACTCGGGAAATAGCAGCAGGGCCTTGGATCATGCTTTGCCACATTTGGTGGATGCGCTCATGCTCCAGCAAAAAAGCATCGCGCCCGATCAGCAGTGGCGGCAGACCATTGAGCGCGTTTTCAATCCGCTCACGGTGAAGGCAATTCCCGATAGGCGCGATATGGCAACCATTGCACGGGGAGGGTTGGCATTACAGCTGCCCAGCCTGGATGGCCTCGAAGCGATGGAGCTGTTCTGCTGCGACCGGGGCAAGCGGTTGTTTATCTCCACAGACGTAAGGTTGGCCGATCAGCTACTGGAACTTATGCGCTACTCGAGGGACATCATTGTGGCACGCGAGCAGGGTATAGTGGACCCCAATTTTCAGACAGTAAATTAAGATGGTAGCCTGCCGTAAAAAGGAGCAGGTTATGAGTGAAACGAAGCGCAAGATTTTCAGTGGTGAGTTCAAGGCCAAGGTTGC
>SCUU01000314.1 GCA_004297065.1 Gallionellaceae bacterium | reverse complement strand
TAGGCTGGAATCGGCCTTTAAAATCAGTGGGATGCGACCCCCCTGAATCATAGAATCTAGAATCATGAATCACCGCGCGCGGAACGGAGGAGATTTAGATGGAATCGGCCAAAGGCCGATACGCCGATGGTGCGTGCCGGCTACGCCGTCACAGAGGCGGCCTATCGGCCGCTAGCTTGGCGAGGAAGGAGTTGGGAGCGAGGACGGTCCGCGATCATTCGGCGGTCGTCACGCGGCGAGGGGGTTTGCCGTTGCCATCGTGGACAACGACCGCGGACACGCCCGAGGCGGCAATGCGATCGATCAGGCGATCGGCATCCTCGTACTGGTCGCTTGGCCAGTCGCGGGCGACGTGGACGCGACCGTCGCCGATTTCGAGCGTCAGGTGCGAAATCGAAGGATCGAGGTCGAGCAGCCGCGCCATGTCGGCTTGGGTTTCGAGCGTGATGTGCCGGAGATCATCGCCGGTCATGATGAGCTGCCAGGTGCGGGTGCGATCATCGAAGCTCAAGGCCTGTACCATCCTGTGGTCGGCGCGGCGTAGCAAACGCGCTGACCGTCCTGTTTGGTTTTACTCCATCCCTTGCCCGAGCAGTTCGCGATGAGGGGGATGGTGGAAGTGCTGGTCTGGTCGAGCTGCCGGGCGAGCTTGCCGTTGACGGTGTTCGCCCAGCTGGCCGCAGCTACCTCGTCGCGGGCGCGGGCATAGCCCGATGCTTCACCGGCCCCGTTCCCGAGGTGATAGCCGTAACCCAGCGCAACAGGCACCAGCAGGGCGAAGCCGGCGAGCGCGCCGTTCCACCACCTGTCCCACCGGCGCCGGCGCAACTCATGGGCGCGGCGATCGGCGGCATCGGCGGCAAGACGATCGTTCAGGGCGGCGTGCGCGGCCGTGTCAGCATCGATCCGACGCCGCAGGGTCTCTCCCGCCCCGGCAAGGCCGTCTGCGGCCCCATGGCGCGCTCCAGCCTCCGCACGGGCTGCCAGAACCGCAGGATCGACCAGGCGGGCCGCT
>SCUU01000315.1 GCA_004297065.1 Gallionellaceae bacterium | reverse complement strand
GGTGCACCTGGCCTGTTGGCCGGTGGGATTGAGCTTGGCATCGGCGGAGTCGGGTCGGAAGTCGCTATCGCGGCGGCGGGAATCATGAGTACTCATCCAAGTCTCTGTGAATTCTTCCCACACCCAATCATTCCAGCGGGTAGCCGCGTTGTGCTGCGGCAAGCAAATACGGCAAACCCTGGCGGCGGTTTGGTGACGTGCATCCTCCCCCCGCGTTCGCCAGCCGAGCAAGCTTTGCGGATGGCGGCGAAGGAGGCATGGATCGGCAGGGCGTACGCAGGTCTGCCGTCGTTCATGAATCTCGGTTACAACACCGGCAACCTCGCCAATGGCTCGTCATGGACCTACGGCTCGTGGCTAGAGCGGATGGCTTCGACCGCTGTGACTGATGACTCGTTGGTGTTTGGCTTCACAGCGGAGGTGGAGACTAGCAGCGCCCAACCGGTCGCGTACCAACACGAGGTCGCGCTCGGGTATGGCGGCACCGACGGCGCGGGGAATCCACCGACAGCGACCTTCGCCTCGCTGACAATGCCCTACACGCAGGGCGCGGCGGCGAATCACGATGGGAGCGCCCAGCCCTATTACTGCCGCTTTCCGTACCCGATCATCTGGCCGAAGAACACGCGCTTCACTTACCGCTGGACGACGGACACGGCCACGGCCAGCAACCTGAGACTTTCCCTGTTCGGTATGAAGGGGCTAATCTACCCATGAGTGGGATAATACGCTGTCGTTCCTAATTCCAAATCGGGGATCATCTCCCGATAGAATTGCTTAGCAATCAAGTTTTTATCGAGTGGTTTACATAGCTTCGCTAAAATTTACATGAGGTGCGGGTACAAGTACCCTTTTTATTGAGGTAAGCTTCCTAAAAAGGCTCTTGGATTAACTGGAATTCCGTAAACTCTTATCTCTCAATTTTCTTTTGTTGCCTTTTGGTATGGTCTTTGTGATTCAATAATTTTTGAAATAACAATAAGATAGCGGAATTTGTAGAGGAGTTAAGGAATTTGTTTT
>SCUU01000167.1 GCA_004297065.1 Gallionellaceae bacterium | reverse complement strand
CTCCCAAGGAACTCCCCCGCGAGGTTAGGCCTTTCTGGAGGAGGGTGAGGAGTGTCTGGGAAAGGGTGAGGAGCGTCTGGGAAGGGGTTACCACCGCTAGAGAGCCATGATTGACGGGTGGTGTTGACGAGCGTGGGGTGCTCGGCACACACCTGCCCCTGAGCCCTGGCGACACGTGACCTCGCAGGGCATGGGTGGCGCTATGGGAGGACGGGCCTGACCGTAGCGGCCAGGGGACGCGGTCTTATCCCTACGCGGGCAGAGGCACCAGCGTATAGCCCAACGCCTTGGCTTGCTTGGCCATCGTCGTGATCTTGCGTTCGCGGTACTGCGCTTCGTAGGCGTCGAGACCCTGTTGGACATAGGCGCTGCCGTGTTTGAGCAGGTGATAGACCAAGCGCGCCAGCTTGTGCGCGGTAGCGGTGATGGCCTTGGGGGTGCCAAGCCGCGCCTTCATCCGCCGAAAGAAGGCCCCCAAGGCGCTCTGCGAATGATGCAAACTGCGGGCGGCGAGGCGTAGGGCGACCGTGACGCGATGCGCACCAGGGCGCACCCGCCGCGACAGCACCTTGCCGCCCGAGATCTGGTGCTGGGGACACAGCCCTAACCAACTACAGAAGTGTTTCACGCTCGGCCACCGGTGCATGTCCGTCCCGATTTCAGCAAGGATCGCCAAGGCGGTGCCTTCTTCGATGCCCTCAATGGCCGTCAGGTCGACGCCGGCCATGCGATAGAGCGGGGTGCGGGCCTCGAACCGGGGTTCGTTGGTCTTCGTGTGGCGGCGGGCCTTGGGGGGCAAGGGTTGCCCAGCGCTTTGGTCGGCAAAGGTCTCCAGATGGGCTTTGATCTGCTGATCGCACAGGGCCACTTGCTGGTGAGAGAATGCATAGAGGGCAACAGCTTGCTGTAAGGCAAAGAGGTGCTCGGCGCGCCAGGTGCCTTGCAGCGCCTTGGCGATGTCGTCCTCATCGTGGTGGCAGCGTGCGTTGCGCAGCTTCGCCAGGCGCTGCGGGTCGCGCTCGCCCGCGACAATGGCCTTGAGGATCGCCATGCCGGTCGCACCGGTGATGTCACTGACGACCTGGGTGAGCTTGAGGTTCATCTGTTCCAAGGCCTTGTGCATATGCTGAATATGGTGGGCCGCATAGGTAATGAGCATCTGCCGGTGACGCAGGTAGCCGCGCAGCACGCACACTTGGTCAGCGGGCCGAAAGGCGCCAGCGAGCAGCCCATAGGCATGCAAGCGTTGCAGCCACTGGCAATCAAGCCGATCGGTTTTGGGCCGGCCGGGGGCGCGCGTGGCTTGGCGGGGATCGATCAGGACGACCTGCACGCCACGGGCTTCCAGAAGTTCGAAGAGGGGAATCCAGTAGACGCCGGTTGATTCCATGGCGACGGTGGTGATGCCACAATCGATGAGCCAGTCAGCCAAGGCGTCAAGGTCGACGGTGAACGTGCCGAAACGGCGCACGGGTTGGGGGTCGCAACCCGGGGGCACGGCGACCCAGTGCTCAGCCTCCCCGATGTCGATGCCAGCGGCGTGGGGGTGACAGACCTGGAGTGCGTCGGCGAGCACGGGTGACTGCGGGAGCGTCGGCGTAGGGGCCGATGGACACGCGTCGAGAAAAAAGTCTTTGTGGGGTGTCATGGCAGTCTCCAAGAGTAGGAAACACACGAAGGACAGCCGTGGGAGCGGGAGTGACGGAAAAACGGGCAGTCTCCCAAACGGGATCAGGACGGGGCCTGTCACCAATGATGTGGTCGCTAGCTCCCGAGACCAACCTAACAAACGGGCACAGAGCACCAATGCCGGGACGGTCACGACAACCCACGGTCTCCCCGCTAGCATAGCAAGAAACGTGTCGGCTGTCCCTGTTCCTTCTACATGTGTG
>SCUU01000203.1 GCA_004297065.1 Gallionellaceae bacterium | reverse complement strand
GGTTGATCCCGGCGATGCCGGCGCCATTATGCCGATTAAGGTCGCTGATGAAGAAGGGGTGACCGACAGTCTCGCGATTTACCGCGCCATCAATTACGCCGTCGACCACGGAGCGAAAGTCATCAACGTCAGCTTAGGGAGTAAGGCGATTTCCAAACTCGAACAGCAAGCGGTTGAACGCGCGCACGCCATGGGTGCGTTGGTTGTGATTGCCGCGGGTAACAGTAACGAGAGCCTCGTTGCCTTCGGGCCGTCCTCAGCGAAACACGCCCTGGCCGTCGGGCAAATCGATTACAGCCCGCCTGACGGCGAGGCAGGCGGTGTGCGCTCAACAGTCTCCAACTGGGGTCCCAACTTAGGATTGGTCGCACCCGGCGAACAGATTTATTCACTGTGTTCTAAAGACAATAAGCACGTTTTGCCTTCTATCCGCAAGACCGGATATTATAAACAAGACGGTACATCATTCGCAACGCCGATGGTCGCCGCGACCGCTTCGCTGCTCTGGGCGAAGAATCCGGCTCTTACCAATGAGCAAGTCGCGGATATTATTCTGGCAACAGCAACCGACATGGGTGATTCAGGTTGGGACGGGATGACCGGCGCCGGGCTTTTAAACGCCGCGGCCGCATTGCGGGCCGATACCAGCGAGAAATTAACGGTTATGATCACCAACATCCGGACCAATCGCGACCCACGCGGCAAAGTCGTTTCCGTCGATGTTTACGGGACGGTGCGCGGGACTTTTAAAGAATATACCGTGGAAGCCGGTAAGGGCAAAAACGCCACGCGTTTTAACGCTGTTGCCGGACCTTACCGTGAAGGGTCCGATTATCAGCACATCACCCGGCTTATCGTGCAGGATGTTTTGCGCGGCAGCGACGAGTGGATCCTGCGCATCCGCGCCGTCGACAACAACGGCCGGGAACACATCGCCTCGACCCCGTTTACTTTACCTGAATAATGAGGGACTTAGCCCGGTTGTTTCTTCAAATCAGGCCGCATCAATGGTACGGCTGGATTATTCTGGCCGTGCTGTTATTTTTTTACGGGTATGGGTTTTGGCATCATCCCTGGGTCATGGGTAGCTTGACGATTCTGGTGGTCGTCTGGGCGCAGTCTTCTAATGTCATGATGAGATATCGTCTGGGGATTCTATCCGCAAGTAGGACGGCTGAGTCGTTTTATACCTTTACCCGGTCATTTGCAGCGCACAACGTCGAGCCCTGGGTCATTCGCGCTGTTTATGAACAGGTCCAGGATTATCTTTCCCTGGCACATCCTGATTTTCCATTGCGCGCAGAGGACAGATTCCGCGAAGACCTGCAGATTAAGAACTTAACTGATCTTGTCGATGAAACGGCCCGCCGGGCCGGGCGGGCGCTTAGTGATTTTAATCCGGATTCTTTGAAAACGGTCGGCGATCTTGTCTTGTTGTTTGATCAGCAGGCACAACCGATCAATGCTGTTTCTTTTAACGAACTGCTTCTTTAAAAATTATGAACATAGACTCTATAGCCAAACGTAATCATATTATCGATACACATCATCATATCATCCGCGACCTGCGCCGGGTGGAGCCGATCATCAGCAAACTGGCTGCGGCCTCGGACCCTGCCTGGAGGGAGTGGGAAAAAGAGCGCAGCCAGACGGTAAAAAAGATTGAGCCTCTGGTCCAGGAATACTGGGACTGGGTGCCTGCGGTTAAATTAAGCCGCTGCCCATTTTGCCAAAAAGATCTGGCGCGTCTTTTTGATCCGGTGGATCTGCGGGGCTTCTGGTGGATGGACCGCACCCAGCGGCCGCGGCCGGAGCCAGCGCCTTGTCCGCATTTTTGTCTGCTGTTAGGCTCGGTCAATTTAAACGGGTTGCCCGCGCAAGGGGGTGTCTTTGAATCTCGCCTGGGACCCGATGTGCCGTTTGTCATCCCCCGGCTCCTGGAATGGCCGACGATGACGGCGGTGGTTTCCCTGGTCCCCCTGCGCTGGGGGTACAACGCTTATCCCGTCGCCTACTTTTCCCGGGTGCCTCCCAAAGAGCGGTCTTTGACCCAGGGCTGGGCGCAAAAAGAATATCAATTTATTCTAGAAGACGGCCGCGGCGGCTGGGATATTGTCGATGACGTTTACGATTATAATCTCGAAGCCTGGATCAAACGGGGAAAACTGCGCTGGTTCCACGAAAACACTTTAAGCCCCCAGAACGCGCCCCCCGGCGATTATCCCTTTCGAGACATCAAAGGCAAAGCCATGCCGCAGGTCCTCATTGACAACGAGCTCAGGTATGTCTACTCACCATAATTAGGGACAGTGGACTTGCCCTGAAATAGTGGACACCAAAGAAACGGTGGTATAATGCCACGCGGAGGTGTCCAATGCCAAACAAGAACAACTATCAACAGCATAGTCGAGAGTTTAAGCTCCAAGCCGTGAAGATGAGCCAAGAACCAGGTCGTACGGTTGCCGAAGTGGCTCGAGAGCTAGGTATTCGTGAAAATGACCTGCATGCTTGGCGTAAAATTATTAAAGAGCAGGGCGATTATGCTTTCCCCGGACGCGGGCGCAAAGTTCAAGACGAACTGTCGCAACTCAAACGCGAGAACGCCCGCCTGCGAGAAGAGAACGCTATTTTAAGAAAAGCATCGATTTTTTTTGCCAAAGAGATCGATGGCAACACAAATTCATAGATATGCATAGAATGAAATTCAAACTCAGCGCCATGTGCCGCGCCTTAAAAGTCTCTCGAAGCGGTTATTACCGCCGATGTAATAAGAACGACGATTCGCCGCTTCGTGGAGACATCCAGCGTGTCTTTCTTGAAAGTAAAAAGAGCTATGGATCGCCGCGTATCCATCGCCAGTTACAATCCGAAGGAATTGCCTGCGGCCGTCATCGGATCGCCAGACTCATGCGCGAAGACGGTATCGTCGCCCGAAAGCGCAGGAAATACAAAAAGCCGGTATCGCAACAACGAATTCAACCGGTGGCCCACAATATTTTGGGTCGAGCTTTCCGGGTAGGCGAGAAAAATACTATCTGGGCCTGCGATGTCAGTTATTTTTGGACCCGAAGCGGCTGGATCCATCTGGCCGTCGTGATGGACCTGTTTTCTCGCAGGATTATCGGTTGGTCCATGAACGATCGTCTTGACAAAGAACTAACGAAAGACGCCCTTCGTATGGCGCTGGCGGCCCGTGCGCCAGATTGCAGCGTTATGCATCATTCGGATCAGGGCGCGGAATACTCAAACAACGAGTATCAGTCGCTTCTGAGAGAGAACAAGATGACCATCAGCATGAGCCGCAAGGCCAATTGCTACGACAACGCCGTGGTCGAAAGTTTTTTCAAGACCATCAAGACCGAGCTGACCCGTCATCGGCAATTTAACACCAAAGACGAGGCCAGATCAGCAATATTCGAATATATCGAGGTCTTTTACAATCGTAAAAGGATGCATTCAACGCTGGGCTACTTAAGCCCTGCTGAATATGAACGGTTAAACTCTACTAACTAACTGTCCACATTCTCGGGGCAAGTCCACTGTCCCT
>SCUU01000313.1 GCA_004297065.1 Gallionellaceae bacterium | reverse complement strand
TTACTGCTAATCAATCTAAAGAAACTGACTCTAAAGAAAGATTAGATGGCTAGCTTTCTTCGTTACTGATTTTGAATACTCGATTAAAGTATTCAGAGTTTTCTTGTGGTTCTTCAAAGTCGCCTTTTACATTAGCAAGGTGTTTTGCCAAGTTTTTCTTGTAGCCAAGCTGCATCTGGCGTGCAATTTGGATTCTCTGCGCTTGTGGAGAGCCTGCACCATGCATTGACTCTGTAAGATAACCAACAGCGTTTCTTCCCAACGTCATGTTTTCAATCAATCGTAGTATTCTCATTCTGTTTTCAACATCAACACCCTTTCTTCCTGCCAAATATTTTCTAAGCAGATGACCAGTTGCAGGATTTCTAAAATCCTTTTCTGATGGCATTGTAACAACTAAGCCACCTGCAATATCTTGTGCCAGTCGACCAATCTCATATGGGAATCTTGTAACATTGTGTTTGCATACTTGGGCTAACATGTCATCGTTTAGCCATACTCCTGACTTGAGTTTATGTGCCTGATAAGACGATGCGACACCTGCAGCATAAATTGATTCGTTAAGATGTGTCATCTCGACAAGTTTGTCCTTGATGTGTGAAACGTTTGGAATTCCGTTATAATCTGCAATTGTAGCTGCAGCGCCAATTAGTACATCGCCAAGTCCAGTCTTGCAAACATAGCTTCTTCTGTGATAACAAGTGAATCTCTCAACAAGCATAGAAGCAAAGTCGTATTCACCACACATGAAAATTTTTTCCCATGGAATGAAAACACGATCAAGTATTATCATTGCCTCCTGTCCTGCATACTGAGAGTTTCCAGCATCAATATCTCCTCCTTCCATGCTTCGTGTGTCACAAGACTGTCGTCCATAGATGTAAGTCATACCCTCTGCGTCTGCTGGTACTGCACCAACTATTGCATAGTCCTTATCATTTTCTGTTAATCTCATTGTTGGCATGATAATAATCCAGTGTGAGTTGATGCATCCTGTTTGGTGTGCTTTTGCACCTGTTATGTAAACACCCTTGTTATTTTTTTCAACGATACGAACAAACATGTCAGGATCTGCTTGTTCTGCTGGACCTTTGCTTCTATCTCCTTTTGGATCTGTCATGGCCCCGCCAATTACAAGGTTTTCTGTCTGAATCATTTTTATGAAATCTAAAAGCCGCTTATGGTAATTGGTACCATATTTTTCATCAATTTCATATGTTGTAGAATGTAGTGAGTTTATTGCATCCATTCCTACACAGCGCTGAAAACATGTTCCTGTGTTCTGTCCCATCTTTCTCTGCATTTTATTTTGTAAGACCAAGTCCTGAG
>SCUU01000112.1 GCA_004297065.1 Gallionellaceae bacterium | reverse complement strand
CTCGACATTGGATTACATCAGTCCGATGCAGTTCGAGAAAAACTGGTTTGCGGCACGGTTGAAGAAGGCCGCATAATGAACTTGTTAAGATGTACGGATTACAGGGGCAAGGTCATACGCAGTGCGGAAGGACAAACTGTCCGCGCCCGTTACCATCAAGACAAAATCATCAAGGACGACGGCAAATCCAAGATCAACAAGTATTACGACCTCTACATTGACCGAGCCATGATTGAGGCTGAGTTCGATGCGTTGTGGGCAAAACAGGCAAAACTAAATCCAACACAGTTCAATGATAAAGCTCGTGATGACTTGAAAGACGTGTTGCTACATCAACGCCCGCTCAAACCCGTCAAAGCTGGTCGCTGTACCTTCATGCCAGAAGAAGAACGTGCGCCGCTCGCTTTACCCAGCACGCAGCGTTTCCGTATGTATCAGGAAGTGAACAATCTACGCATCCTGCGCGAAGGTCTGAAAGAGATTCCATTGACCTTGCAACAGCGTGATGACTTGATCGCCGCACTGGAAACAAAAAGCAAACTCACTTTCACACAAATCAAAAAATTGCTCTGCCTAGGTGGGGCGGTGCAATTCAATTTTGAAGACCCGAAACGGCAGGAATTCAAAGGCAATACCACCAGCGCAACTCTGGGCAGAGCTGAACACTTCGGCGATGCGTGGTTCAAATTCGATGAAGCCAAACAAGATGCCATCGTGATGCAGTTGGTCAAAGAAGAGAACGAAGCCAAGCTCATCCGCTGGCTGCAAGATGAAACTGGCGTAGATGAACAACGCGCAGAGGCCATTGCCAACGTTGGCTTACCGGAAGGTTACGGCAGCCTGTGCGAAAAGGCCTTGGCGCGCATCCTGCCCGAATTAAAACGTGACGTAATCACCTGTGACAAGGCTGTTCAGACAGCCGGATTCGAGCACCACAGTGAAATTGGAGGATGCCCAATTATCCCCGGTCGAACATTCGATACAGGGATTGAACGCATCAATAAACAAACCGGAGTAATCGAAAAACTGCATGCGTTCCATGAACTCCCCTACTACGGTGAGTATCTTCAGCGCCATGTCGGCTTCGGTAGTGGCAAGCCAGAAGATGTACCAGAAAAGCGCTACGGAAAAATTGCCAACCCCACCGTACATGTCGGCTTGAATCAGATCCGTCTGGTGGTGAATGCACTCATTGGGCGTTATGGGCATCCCAGCGAAGTCATTATCGAGGTGGCCAACGAGTTGAAGCGTCCCGTAGACCACCGAAAAAAAGAATTCCGAGTTGGCAAAATCTCCAAAGAAACTATGCGCCGCTACTGCTCTTGCGCTGGTTGTGTGAATGTTAGGCAAGCCATCAACCAAGAGTTGAACAAGGAGCTTCGTGCCACAGCTTTCAAAATACTCGGCCGCAACCCCGGCGACTATGACATGGAGAAAATGCGCCTATGGAAAGAGGCGATGGAACTCAATGGCGCTGTAGTTACTTGCCCTTATAGCGGGGAAACATTGGGCATAGAAGCAATACTCACTGCCGCCGTGGAAATTGACCACATTCTGCCTCACTCCATCACCCTAGATGACGGCATGGCAAACAAGGTTCTTTGTTTGCGAGAGGCCAACCGGATAAAAAAAGAGCGCCCCCCCACAGAGGCAAAGGATGATTTTCTTCGGCTGAACGACTGGAAATATGAGGACATCCTTGCGCGAGTAAAAAACTGGCCGGAACAAAAACGCTACAGGTTCGGCGCTGATGCTATGGAAAAATGGAAAGGTAGAGCTGATACCTTCCTAGCTCGTGCACTCAACGACACCCGTCACCTGAGCCGTATTGCCAGCGAGTATTTGATTTTTATCTGCCCGCAAGCAACCCGCACCATCCCAGGCCAGATGACCGCCATGTTGCGCGGCAAGTTCGGCCTGAATGACGTGCTAGGGCTGCATGGCGAGAAAAATCGCAACGACCATCGCCACCATGCCGTGGATGCCTGCGTGATCGGAGTAACCGATCAGGGCTTGCTGCAACGCTTCGCCAAGGCTAGCGCCAGTGCGCGCGAGCAACAACTGAACAGGCTAGTGGAAAGTATGCCGCTACCGTGGAATAGCTATCGCGAGCATGTGCAACGGGCAGTTGAGAATATCTGGGTTAGCCACAAGCCCGACCATGACTATCAGGATGAAATGTTTGATCAAACGATTTACAACGCAGACGGCTTCAGCAGGATCGCCGCCAAGGTGCGTACAGTTATTCCATTCAATGCCCGCCAGGGCAGTTCCAGTGAGCAGCGACATCGGGGCAACAATGGGCAACCTAAACCATATAAAGGGCTGCTATCCAACAGTAACTACTGCATCGAGATCGTGCTGTCTGAAAATAATTGGGAAGGTGAAGTAATTCCCACATTCAAAGCCTATGAAATTGTGCGGGAGTTCAAGAAACAGCACCATGGATGCACCGAAGAACAAGCCCTTGCAGCTTTGCGATCACCAACTCGAAGCATATCGGGAAAGCCTCTTGTAATGCGCCTCAGCATCGACGACACCATCCGTGCCGAAATTGACGGCGTAATTGAGACCCTTCAGGTTCTGAAAATTAGTAGTAGTGGCTCTATCACTTTCATCCGTGTTAATGAAACCAATATTCCTGGTCGATACAACGCTAAGTTGGCTGCCCAAAAATTGGCTGCCGAAGGAAAGGAATTTGACGAAGGCGCGCTGAATGATGAATTCTTTCAGAAGGCGATTTCAGCTGGCAGTCTGCGTGAACTAAAAGCTCGCCGCGTAACAATCTCCCCCATCGGCGAGCTTCACGACCCCGGCTTCAAGGGGTAAGCGATGATAGGCCGCATCGTTGAAGTGGCAGATGACAGGCGGCACTTGTTCCTTTCGCGCGGTTTTCTGGTGGTACAGGACACCGAGGGCGAACGCAAGGAATTGGGGCAAGTGCCGCTGGATGACATCTCCGCCGTCATCGCCAACGCGCACGGCCTGAGCTACACCAACAACCTGCTGGTGGCGCTGGCGGAACGCTGCGCGCCTTTTGTGCTGTGCGCGGCCAATCACAACGCAGTTGGCATGGTGCTACCCATCGAAGGCAACTATCAACAAGCCAAACGATACGACGCGCAGATTGCCGCAAACCAGCCGCTCATCAAACGTCTATGGGCGGAAATCGTGAAATCCAAACTCCAACAGCAGGCTGCCGCATTGGAAGCAGCAGGCTCTCCATTTGTGCCACTGCAAGCATTAGTGCGCAAAGTGCGCTCTGGCGATCCTGACAATTTCGAAGCTCAAGGGGCTCGCCGCTATTGGGGGTTGTTGTTCGGTGACAGCTTCCGTCGGGACCAACAAGGTGGGGGAATCAACGGAATGCTTAACTACGGCTACACCGTGTTACGTGCGACGACAGCACGCTCCATCGTGGCTGCCGGCTTGCATCCCACGATTGGTTTGCACCACAGCAATGAAGGCAATGCCATGCGCTTGGTGGATGACCTGATGGAGCCTTTTCGCCCTGTGATAGACCTCAAGGTGTGGCAACTACAAAAGCAAGGGGAAAGCGAAATCACACCGGAGACCAAACGAGCGTTGGTTCGCACTCTCTATGACGACATGCAATCCAGCGCTGGTGCCACCCCGGTCATGGTCTGCACGCAAAAACTTGCCACTTCGTTGGCACAAGTTTTCATGGGCGAGAAAGACAAGCTAGACTTGCCTTTGCCGGGGCTTCCCATCAGCCTGGCCGCTTCGCTGCAAGAAGAATAACGTGCCATGCTATCGGGGTATCGGCTGATGTGGATCGTGGTGATGTTCGATTTGCCAGTAGTGGGAAAAGCCGAACGCAGAGCAGCCACAGACTTTCGCAATGCCTTACTGGACATGGGATTTGAGATGTCGCAGTTCTCGGTCTATATGCGTTTCTGTAGCAGCCAAGCCCAAATAGACACCTACTGTAATCAGGTGGAAAAGTGTTTGCCTGCGGGTGGAAAAGTAAATATCCTCCAGTTCACCGACAAGCAATACGAGCGAATTATCTCTTTCAGCGGAAAATCAAAACAGCCCGCCAATAAATCACCCGACCAGTTCAATCTTTTCTAATGAAACCCTTCGTTTACACCTCACAAAAACACAACAACCGCCTAATGAATCAGGCGGTTGTTGTGTTGCGAGTTTAGCAGATTGGGATTTGTGCTCTGACCGGAACGCGCGCACAGTGGATACCCGAAAGGGTGTCAGTTTAGCAGATTGGGATTTGTGCTCTGACCGGAACGGATATGGTTTTGCTGTTTCCATGTTCGGGAGTTTAGCAGATTGGGATTTGTGCTCTGACCGGAACATGACATCGAAGAGCCGCCCCGCAAGGGGGCGTCACTTCAATGTCGCGCTCCGCGCGGTTTAGCAAGAAAACTGCGCTTGATTGCATAAGCACGAGGGTTAAACCGCCTCCTCTCCCTAACCCTCTCCCACAGGGGAGAGGGAACTATCGGCCAAACCCTAAACCACTTCTCCCCACAGATCATGCTCGTCCGAGTCGGTGATTTTCACCGTGACGAATTCGCCTACTTCCAGGTCTTCGCCGTTGATGTACACCAGACCGTCGATCTCCGGTGCGTCGGCGGCACTGCGGGCGATGGAGCCTTCTGCGTCCACGTCGTCCACCAGCACGGTTAGGGTCTTGCCGACTTTTTTGGCGAGTTTTTCCGCGCTGATTTCTTCCTGCAAATACATCAGGCGCGCGAGGCGGTCTTCCTGTTCGTCGGGGTCGATGTGGTCGGGCAGTTCGTTTGCCAGCGCGCCTTCCACGGGGGAGTATTTGAACGCGCCGACGCGGTCGAGTTGCGCTGCTTCGATGAAGTCGAGCAGCTCTTCAAACTCTTCTTCCGTCTCGCCGGGGAAGCCGACGATGAAGGTGCTGCGCAGGGTGATGTCCGGGCAAACGCTGCGCCATTGCCCGATGCGCTTGAGCACGTTTTGCGAGTTGGACGGCTTGCCGTCCATCCCTGCTAACCCCGCCGCACTGCCGCCCGGGCGTTTCATCAATTTCAAAATACGTTCGTTGGCGTGCTGGAACGGGATGTCGAGATAGGGCAGGATTTTGCCTGCGGCCATCAGCGGGATGACTTCGTCCACGCTGGGGTAGGGGTAGACGTAATGCAGACGCACCCACGCGCCGAGGTCGCCCATCGCGGCAGCGAGTTCGGTCATGCGCGTTTTCATCGGGCGGCCGCCCCAGAAGCCGGTGCGGTATTTCACGTCCACGCCGTAGGCCGAGGTGTCTTGCGAAATCACCAGCAACTCTTTCACGCCCGCATCCACCAGGTTTTGCGCTTCCTGCATCACGTCGCCCACCGGGCGGCTGACCAGATCGCCGCGCAGGCTGGGGATGATGCAGAAAGTGCAGCGGTGGTTGCAGCCTTCGGAAATTTTCACGTAGGCGAAGTGGCTGGGCGTGAGTCGGATGCCTTGCGCCGGCACAAGGTCGCTGTAGGGATCGTGCAGTCTGGGCAAGTGGTGATGCACCGCCTCCATCACTTCGTCGGTTGCGTGCGGGCCGGTCACGGCCAGCACTTTGGGGTGCGCGTTGCGCACGATGTCGCCCTTCGCGCCGAGGCAGCCCGTCACGATCACCTTGCCGTTTTCCTGCAAGGCTTCGCCGATGGCTTCCAGCGATTCCGCCACCGCGCTGTCGATAAAGCCGCAGGTGTTCACCACCACGAGGTCGGCTTCTTTGTAGCTCGGCGTGATGACGTAGCCTTCGGCGCGCATGCGCGTGAGGATGTGCTCGGAGTCGGTCGCGGCCTTGGGGCAACCGAGGGAAACAAAACCGATGCTGGGGGTGTGAGGTTTTTTCATAAAAATTTTCCGTATTTCAATTTGCTACCGCGTCATTCCCGCGTAGGCGGGAATCCAGTCAAATAACGAATCCCTTACGCAGCAAGGACAAAACCCCAAAGGCATGTTGAATAAAATCGCTGGATTCCCGCCTACGCGGGAATGACGGTTTACTCCGCGATCAGTGCATTCATCAGCGCGACCGTTCCGACTCCCAGCACGATCAGCACCACCTGCTGCACGGTATCGCGCAACCGCGTGCGCTTGTGCAAACCGGGGATCAAGTCGGCCACGGCCACGTAGATCATGCTGGCCGCCGCCAAGGCCAATAGCGACGGCACCCACGACTGCATGGTCTGCAAAGCGAGATAGCCCAGCACGCCGCCCACCACGGTGGCGAAACTGGAGATGAGGTTCATCTGGAATGCGCGCAACTTGGTATAGCCGGAATGCAGCAGCACGGCGAAGTCGCCCACCTCCTGCGGTATCTCGTGCGCGATGATGGCGAGCGAGGTGACGATACCGAGATGGATGTCCGTCAGGAATGCGGCCGCGATGATGATGCCGTCGATGAAGTTGTGGAAAGTGTCGCCCACGATGACCATGGTGCCGCTGCGTCCGTGGTCGCGCGCATCCTGCTCATGCGGCTCATGCACTTCGCAATGGTCGTGGTGACAATGGCGCCAGATCAGCACTTTCTCCAGCGTGAAGAACAGCAGGATGCCGAACAGCACCGTGCCGCTGACAGCGGCCACGCTGGGACTGAGCTTGATCGCCTCGGGCAGGATGTCGAGAAACACCGCGCCCAGCAAAGCGCCGATGGCATAGCTCACCAGTCCGCCGATCCAGTGCGCGCGGGTATTGAGCGCGAACAGCGCAGCACATATCACGCTCAGCATGCCGCCGAACAGGCTCGCGACGATGATCCAGGCAAAAACGCTCATGTATGAAAACGGGTTAGAAATGAGGCGCGGATTATACCCAAAGCGACAGGCACTTCATCGCCGATGTTGCCGCCCGGATACTGGAACCTTGCGATCAGACCGCGCTTGCCAATTTGAATTGGCCTACCGTCTCGTAGAGTGTGCGGGATGTGTCTGCCAACGACCTCATCTCGTTTCTGGCCTTTTCAATGCTGGCAGCCGTGTTGGCACTGATCGTGGCGACCGAATCGATGTTGCGCCAGATGCGCTCACCGGTTTCCGATTGCACCTCCGTCGCGTCGGCGATGTGCTTCATCATATCGGTGACAAAATGTACCGAAGTCTCGATCTGCTGCAGCAACTTGCCCATGTCTTCCCCGTGCATGACACCCTGCGCCACTTCCCGCTTGGCGATCGTCATCACTTTGGTTGCGGTATCGGTCTGGCTTTCGATGAGTTGAACGATCTTGATGATATCTGAGGTAGCGCTTGCGGTTCGCTCCGCAAGTTTGCGCACTTCGTCGGCCACCACGGCGAATCCGCGCCCCTGCTCGCCTGCCCTCGCCGCTTCTATCGCCGCATTGAGAGCCAACAGATTGGTTTGGTCTGCGATGTCCTTGATCAAGCTGCTGACTGTACTGATGCGATGGATCGCGACATTCAGCTCTCCCATCGTATTGACCGACGAGCCCACGGTCTGGTCGATCTGGCTGAGTGAGCGGATGGTGGACTGCCCGGTCTCGGTACCGGACTGCACCAGCATCAAAGTCTGTTTTGCGGCATCGGAGGCGTTGGTGGCATTCTCGGCGATCTTCTTGATGGTGCTGCCCATGCTTTCGATAGCGACGCTCACTTCATTCACTTTGGCAGACTGCTCATGGGCATTGTTGGTCACCGAATGCGCCATGTCGCTCACCTCGTTGGCGGTCTTGTGGGTACGGTTTGCCGACGAATAGACATCGAACAGGATGGAATCGAAACGGGCGATGAAACTGTTGATACCTTTGGCCAATTGCCCGATCTCATCGTTGCCGTTCATCGACAACGGCTTGGTCAGGTCGCCGCTTTGCAAATAGCCGATCTCGCTGGTGATACCATCAAGACGCCGGTTCAGGTGATGGCCGAACAGCGATTGCGTCACGGTCGTCATGATACCGAGCAACACCATGGGCAATAGCACGACCCACAGAATCTTGCTCATCACCGAATCTATCTTTTCCTCAGCATCGTTTTCGGCGGCTTTGTTCTGAACAACGACATCGTCCAGCGTTTTGATCATCGGCAGCAGGTGCATGCCGTACATCGCGTCGGGAATCAGCAGTGCGTCGGCCGGACTTTCTTTGGCGATCTTTATCGCGCCTTGAAAACCTTGCACATAATCGCCCCATTTTTTGGAGGTCTCAACCAGTTGCGCTTTGGCAGCGTCATCGACCGTATAACCCGCGATCCGCTGAAACAGCAAACGGATCTGTGCATCGGCCTTCGCCAATTGTTCCGGTGTCTCGAACAACACCGGATCGGCACGGCTGATCGCCAGTGCCGTAGCCTTAACCTCGATCAGGCTTTTATCCGTACTCTGCAATGACTGGTAACTGGCAAATTCGTGCCGCAGTTGATTCAGGCTGAGCATCACAAAACAGACCACCACAAACATGCCGACCAGCGACGTTCCGGTCATCAGTCTCAGTTGTTTTTGCAAACTAAGTGAATTGAATATTGAAAATGGTTTCATTGGATATCCCCATCGACAAAAATCGGGCAACGAAATATCCCGGTACTTTTCCTGATTTCACTCTAACAAGTCTGCATGACAGGCAAATTATGGAAATGTGTCTAAAGGGAATTAGTGAAGATACAAGAAGCGGAACGCGCTTGTGTCCCACGAAAAAAGACAGCGGACTGATTCAAGGCAATATTCGAGTTACATTTCCAGCCAGATAAACGTGCCCATGCGCCCGGTCACGCCATCACGCCGGTAAGAAAAGAAATTCGCCGGGTCGCTGTAGGTGCAAAGTTCGCCGCCGTACACGCGGGTGATACCCAGTGCGTGCAAACGCTGGTGCGCCAGCAGATAGATGTCGGCCATCCACTTGCCCCCTGCTCCCGGCAAGAACGCCTCCGTTGCTTGCGCATGTTGCGCGATGAAGGTGGCGCGCACTTCCTCGCCCACCTCGAATGCGCGCTGGCTGATGGCGGGGCCGAACCATGCCATCAATTTATGCGGCTCGACATCCATAGCCTGCACCGCGGCTTCGATCACGCCTGCCGCCAGCCCCTTCCATCCCGCATGTGCCGCAGCGACCACGGTACCGCCTTCATCGCACAGCAACACCGGCAGGCAATCCGCCGTCATCACCACGCATACCGAGCCGCGTCGGCGCGCGATGCTGGCATCGGCCCGGATCAGACAGCCGGCATTGTCCGCATCGGCCACCGCCGTACCATGCGCCTGCTGCAACCACACCGGTTCGCCCGGCATAAGTGCTGCGAGCATCTGACGATTGCGCGCGACGACCTGCGGTACATCGCCCACATGATCGCCAAGGTTGAAACTGCCGTAAGGAGCGGCACTCGCACCGCCTAGGCGCGTGGTCTGCAAAGCGCGCACGTTCTTGGGCGCTGGCCAGTCGGGGGTGATGCAATGCTCACGGAAGCTCATGCGCCATTCCCCTGACCTTTTCCAGCAACTGCCGCATATCGTCGGGCATGTCCCGCTGCCATTCCATCCATTCCCCCGTTTCGGGATGCCCCAAACCCAGACGCTCCGCATGCAAAGCCTGACGCGGGAACTCCATCAGGGTGGAACGCATAGTCGGCGGACATTTTTGCGCGCCTTTGATGTAAATGTGGTCGCCGACCAATGGGTGTTGCAGGAAGGCCATGTGGACACGTATCTGGTGCGTGCGCCCGGTCTCCAGCTTGCAGCGCAACAGGGTGCAACCGGGGAACGACTCGACGATGGCGTAATGCGTGACGGCAGGCTTGCCGCCATCCACCACCGCCATCTTGGTGCGCTGCGAGGGATGGCGGTCGATAGGTTGATCCACCCGACCGCCTCTGCTTATTTCGCCATGCGCCAACGCCAGGTATTCGCGGCGCACGCTGCGTTCCTGCAACTGGCGCACCAGCGCGGTTTGCGCGGTGAGTGTTTTGGCGATGACGAGCAAGCCGCTGGTGTCTTTATCGAGACGGTGTACGATACCCGCGCGCGGCACTTTGCCCAGCGCCGGGTCGTGATGCAGCAGCGCATTCAGCAAAGTGCCCTGCCAATTGCCGCTGCCGGGATGCACCACCAGCCCGACCGGTTTATTGATGACGATGATACTGTCGTCTTCATGCACGATATCGAGTGCGATATCCTCGGCCTGGTAAGGCATATCGGCAGGGTTGCTTTGCGGGATCACATCAAGCGTCTCGCCGCCCCACACTTTTTGCTTGGACGTGACTGCCGCCCCGTTCAAAGTCACCAGCCCCTGCGCCACCCAGTCCTGCAAGCGGCTGCGCGAATATTCCGGCAGTAATTTCGCCAGCGCCTGATCCAGGCGCAGGCCGCCGTAGTCGGGCGGCACTTTGAAACTCGATGGCGATAGCGCATCGGGAACGGCGGCGGCTTCAAGATCGGCATCCGCATCATCTTCCGGCAGGGGAACACTAGGCGGGTTGGCATGGGTATCTTTGCTATAATCGCGCAAATTTTTTTTGGATTCGGTCATGCGCCATAGTTTATACGCTTTCCTCCTGCTCACGTTAGTCGCGTGCGGCACTACCCCCGACGACAAGAACTACACCGCCGAAGAGTTGTACTCGCAGGCGATGGAGGCGATGGAGGATCACAATTTCGAGCGGGCGGTCAAAAAATTCGAAAAGCTGCAATCGCGCTACCCTTATGGTCGCTACGCGCAGCAGGCGCAAATGGAGATCGCATATTCCTACTACAAGCAGGGCGAGCCCGCCCCGGCGCTCAGCGCGATTGACCGTTTCATCAAGCAATATCCCAACAATGCGCATCTCGATTACATGTATTACCTGAAAGGGCTCATCAACTTCGACGAAAATCTGGGCGGGGTCATAAACAAGCTCTCGCAACAGGATCCGTCCGAACGCGACCAGAAATCGCTGCGCGATTCGTTCGACGCATTCAAGGAGCTGGTGAGCCGTTTCCCGGATAGCCAATACACACCGGACGCACGCTTGCGCATGCAGTACCTGCTCAACACGCTGGCCGGCTCCGACATCCATGTCGCCAGTTATTACCTGCGCCGCGGGGCTTATGTCGCGGCAGTGAACCGCGCCAAAGGCGTGCTGATCGATTACCCGCAAACACCGCAAACGCGCGCAGCCTTGCAGATCATGGCGCAAGCCTACGATGCCATGGGTTTGACCGAACTGCGCGACGACGCAAAGCGCGTGCTGAACCGGAATCTCGCCAAAAACGAGGTTGCGCCCGCGCTGCGCGAAATCCCCAAGCCAGCAAACCCCCGGTGAAAATGCCGGGATTGAGATCGGGAGCCCCTCTTGAAATTCTGTCCTGAATGCGGGGCCCCCGTCGAATTGCGCCTGCCGCAGGACGACAATCGCGAGCGCCATGTCTGCACCGTGTGCTCCGCCATCCATTACCACAATCCCAAGCTCATCGTCGGCGCCATCCCGGAGTGGGAAGACGGGCGCATCCTGTTGTGCCGCCGCGCCATCGAACCGCGCCACGGCTTATGGACCCTGCCCGCCGGATTCATGGAGAACGGCGAGACCACCGCCGAAGCCGCCGCACGCGAGACCCTGGAAGAAGCCCATGCGCGGATCGCCATCGGCGAGCTCTATTCGATGCACAACCTGCCCTATATCAACCAGGTGCAACTGCTGTACCGCGCCCGCCTGCTCGATCTCGATTTTTCGCCGGGCGTGGAAAGCCTTGAAGTCGCGCTGTTTGAAGAGCGAGACATCCCGTGGGATACGCTCGCTTTCCGCCCGGTGAAATATACCTTGCAACGCTATTTCGCCGACCGTAAAAACGGCAGCTTCCACTTCTCCAACACCGACCTGACCCCGCCCGCACCCGGTCCGGACAAGCACGTATGAGTTCTGGAATACGCCGCATAAGTCTTCTTGCCCCCGGCATCGCCCTGCTCCTGACCGGTTGCGCCTCGATGCCCGGCAGCAACCCCAAGGATCCATGGGAAAACTATAACCGCAGCATTTACAAATTCAACGAAGCGCTCGACAAGGCCGTGCTCAAACCTGTGGCACAAGGCTACATTGCCGTATTGCCCGAACCGGCCAGAGTGTTGCTGAACAATTTCTTTTCCAATCTGGACGATGTGACGGTCACGCTGAACGATGTGCTGCAACTGAAACTCAAACAAGCGGTCTCCGACGGCAGCCGGGTGCTGTTCAACTCCACCTTCGGGATATTCGGCCTGCTGAACGTGACCGATCAACTGGAAAAGCACAATGAGGACTTCGGTCAAACGCTGGGTTATTGGGGCATAGGCAGCGGCCCCTACCTGATGTTGCCATTCTTCGGCCCCAGTTCGATACGCGATGGCGTAGGTCTGTACGGAGATGCCGTAACGGGCGTTATCTCCAACATCAACGACAGACCGGCTCGTTATGGTTTATTCGCCGGCGACGAGATCAACACTCGTGCCAGATTGCTCGACCGGGAAAAGACTCTCGAAGAAGCCTCCGATCGCTATGCCTTCATACGCGACTTTTACATCGCGCGGCGGCAGAACCTGGTTTACGACGGCAATCCGCCCAGAGAAAAATATATCGACGAAGAGGATTGACGATATTTCTCCCGGAACAAAGGAACTCTATCCGCAAACGCCTGTCCGATGCACTCTCCGCATAACTGTAACGCGCACAATTAAAATTCTCCGTTAACGATGAAACGCCCTTTACATGCCTTACTCGCGTTGGCCTTCGCACTCTTGCAGTGTGCGGCTCCGCTCGTACATGCGCATGTCGATGGACAGCTTTCCGGTCTCCTGCCCCCCGCCATTACGGCGCAATATCCATCAGGCGGGCAGGCGACCCATCGCGTGATTGGAGAAACCGAATCCGCCGCCATCGGGCTTCCGCACGAACTAAAAAGGAATGATCAGCCGGCAATAGCGCCCCCTGCCTGCGCCCACACATCTAAAGCACATCCCGTTGCCGCGGCAAAGTTCCTGCCCGCACCCCTCCCCCGCAGCGCCATTTTTACCCCCTACAGCAAATCCCACCCCCAAGCTCCGCCCGCTTTGGGTTAACCTACCCAGCCAGCCTGGCTCGCCCCGGCTCCCGTTTCAAACCTTACAGATAGCGCAACGCGCAATCTCAGGAGATCAGTTGAATGAAAGCAACCCGTTTTTATCTCTTGGCGGCACTGTGTTTACCCTTGCCGTCCCTGGCTGCCGATGAAATAACTTTTAGCGCGGACCAAATGCAGACATTGGGAATCGCCACCGCGGCGCTCCCCCCCAAACAACGGGGCGAACTGGCCGGTATGCCGGCGCAAGTGGTCATCCCTGGCAACCAATTGTTCACCGTCAGCACCCCGCTCCCCGCGATGGTGGAACAAATTCTGGTCGGTGTCGGCGATACGGTCAGGAAAGGCCAAGTATTGGCCACGCTGCAAAGCCCTGCCCTGGCCGAAGCACAGCGCGGATTGCTGCAAGCATCGACCCAGGCGCAGCTCGCCAAAGAGAACCTGGCCCGTGATGAACAGTTATGGAAAGACGGGATCATCTCGGAAAGCCGTTTGCGCGCCACGCGCAGCCAGCAAATGGAGGCCAACGCGGCACTGGCGGAACGCAAACAGGCGCTCAAACTTTCCGGCATGTCCGACAACGCGATCGATTTGCTCCTGTCGCGCAACAACCTGAGCAGCGCGCTTTCCATCGCTTCGCCGATCGGAGGTGTGATCCTCGAAAAAACCGCCAGTGCCGGACAGCGCCTGGATGCGGCGATCCCCCTTTTCAAAGTCGCCAGACTGGAACCGCTGGCGCTGGAAATACAGGTACCGCTCGCCAGCGTGCAAAACCTGAAGGTCGGTGCCGCCGTATCCATCCCCGCTTTTAACGCCAAGGGCAAACTCACTGCCATCGGGCGCAGTCTGAGCGGCAGCAACCAGACTATCCTGGTGCGCGCACTCATCCATGAAGGTGCCGCCAACCTGCGTCCGGGACAATTTGTCGAGGCGGGCATCGCCGCGCAAGGTAGCGCGGCGGCGCAGTGGAATCTCCCGAATGGCGCCTTGGCCCGCATGAACAAGCGCACCGTCATTTTCATAAAAACCCCCAACGGGTTTCGCGCCGAAGCGGTTGCTGTCGTGCATGAAGGCGCGCAAAGCAGCGTGGTCACCGGCACATTCAAAGGGAATGAACACATCGCCGTGCGCGGCGTTTCGACACTCAAGGCGAGCGCCATGGGCATCGGCGGCATGGGTGAGGGCGAATAATGTTTACCAAATTGGTCGAATTCGCGCTGACACAAAGAATGCTGGTGGCGGCGTTGACGCTGCTGCTGATCGGTGCGGGTATCTCGTCATACCGCGATTTGCCGATAGACGCATTCCCCGATGTATCCCCGACCCAGGTCAAAATCATCATGAAGGCGCCGGGAATGACGCCGGAGGAAGTTGAATCGCGCATTGTTGCCCCCATCGAACTGGAGATGCTGGGCATCCCCAACCAGGACATCCTGCGCTCCACCTCGAAATACGCGATTGCCGACATCACCATCAATTTCAAGGACGGCACCGACATCTACTGGGCGCGCCAGCAAGTCGCGGAGCGCCTGAACAATGTGCAGCGCGACTTGCCGGCCAATGTCAGCGGCGGACTTGCCGCGATCACCACACCGTTGGGTGAAGTGTTGATGTTTACCGTGGAGGGCGAAAACTTCTCCCTGCAGGAGCGCCGCACTATTCTGGATTGGGTGATACGTCCCGCCTTGCGCACCCTGCCCGGCGTGGCCGACGTCAATTCATTGGGCGGCATGGTGCGCACCTATGAGGTAGCGCCCGATCACCGCTCCCTCGCCATGCACGGCATTTCTTTTGCCATGCTGCAACAGGCCATACAAGCTAACAACCATAACGATGGCGCGGGACGTCTCAACGATGGCGATGAAGCGCTGCTGGTGCGCAGCGAGGGCAACATCACCAACCTGCAGGATGTGCGCGACATCGTCGTCGCCAGTCCGGGCGGCAATCCGGTTCGAGTCGGCGATGTGGCGCAGGTGCGCATCGGCAGCCTGACCCGTTTGGGCGTGGTGACCAAGGATGGCAAAGGCGAAGCGGTGCAAGGATTGGTGCTCGCGCTGCGCGGGGCGAATGCGCAAAAAGTCGTCGCCAGCGTGAAAGCCAAATTGGAGGAAATAGCGCCCACGCTGCCGCAGGACGTCACCACCAGGGTGTTCTATGATCGCGGCAGTCTGGTGGAACGCGCCGTCGGCACCGTCTCCAAGGCCATCACCGAGGCCATCGTGCTGGTGGTCATTCTGCTGGTGCTGTTTCTCGGCAATCTGCGCGGGGCCATCGTGGTGGCCATCACGTTGCCGCTCGCGATGCTGTCCACTTTCATCCTCATGCAGCAATTCGGTCTGTCCGCCAACCTGATGAGTCTGGGTGGCCTGGCCATCGCCATCGGCATGCTGGTGGACGCGGCGGTAGTGGTGGTGGAAAACATCGAGTCGCATCTGGCGCACGACAAAAATCTCGGCAAGCTGTCGCACCTGCATGTCGTGTTCCGCGCGGTAAAGGAAGTCATCACGCCCGTTGCCGCCGGGGTCGCCATCATCATCATCGTGTTCCTGCCGCTGCTCACCTTGCAGGGTCTGGAAGGCAAGCTGTTCATTCCGGTGGCGTTAACCATCGTGTTCGCGCTGGCCGCATCGCTGCTGCTATCGCTGACCGTGGTGCCGATGATCGCATCCTACCTGCTCAAGCGCGTCAGCCACGAAGAACCGTGGCTGGTGCGCAAGGCGATGGGCGTTTATGCGCCGCTGCTGCAACGCGCCCTGAGCAGGGAGCGGGCGGTCATCATCGGCGCGTTGGTCATGCTGCTTGTTACCGGCGCGGTGTATACCCAGATCGGCAAGACCTTCATGCCGGAAATGGATGAGGGAGACATCATCGTCGGCATCGAAAAATTACCCTCCGTCAGCCTGGAACAAACGGCGGCAGTCGATCTGAAAATTCATCGGGCCATCATGGCGCAAATACCCGAAGTGAAAAACATCGTGGCGCGCGCCGGTTCGGATGAACTGGGTCTCGATCCGATGGGGCTGAACCAGACCGACACCTACCTGATACTGAAACCCATGAAAGAATGGCGTGAGCCGGGCAAGGAATGGCTACTCGGCGAATTGCGCAAGGTGCTGGATCAATTGCCGGGTATCTCTTACAGCTTCACCCAACCCATCTCCATGCGCGTCTCGGAAATGATCACCGGCGTGCGCGGCGATGTCGCGATCAAGATTTTCGGCACGGATATGGACAAGCTCGACGAGACCGCCGGGCAAATGGTCAAGGTGCTAAAAGGCATCAAGGGCAGCCGGGATGTGTACATGACGGAGAATAGCGGCGTGCAGTATTACCGCGTGGCGATAGACCGCCTCGCGGCGGGGCGCCTGGGGTTGAACGTGGACGACATCGGCAACGCCCTGCGCAGCCAGGTCGAGGGCCAGCAGCTCGGCATCGTGATCGAAGACGGGCGGCGCATTCCGCTGGTCATGCGCGGCGCAAGCGAAATCCAGCGCTCACCCGCGCTGTTTGCCGCGCTCACCCTGCCCATGCCGGACGGGCAGGGCGTGCCGCTATCGGCGGTCGCCAAACTGGAGCGTGTGGATGGTCCGGTCAAGGTGGACCGGGAAAACGGCCAGCGCATGGTGGTGGTGCGCAGCAATGTGCATGAGCGCGACCTGGTCGGCTTCGTCGACGAAGCCAAGGCCGCCGTCGCCGCGCAGGTCAAGTTGCCGCAAGGCTACCGCCTGACCTGGGGCGGGGAGTTCGAGAACCAGCAACGCGCGGCGGCGCGGCTCGCCATCGTCATCCCGGTGGCGCTCGGCATGGTTTTCATGCTGCTGTTCGCCACCTTCGGCTCGGTGCGCCAAGCGGCATTGGTACTGACCAACATCCCCTTCGCGCTGATCGGCGGCGTGCTGGCCCTGTGGGCGAGCGGCGCATATTTGTCGGTGCCCGCCTCGGTCGGCTTCATCGCGCTGTTGGGAATCGCGGTGCTCAACGGCGTGGTGATGGTGTCCTGCTTCAACCAGTTGCACGCCCAGGGCATGGACATCACCCGTGCGGTGTTTGAAGGTGCCAAGCGCCGCCTGCGCCCGGTGCTGATGACGGCCAGCATCACCGCCCTGGGGCTGTTGCCCCTGCTGTTCGCCACCGGCCCCGGCTCGGAAATCCAGAAGCCGCTCGCCATCGTCGTCACCGGTGGCCTGGTCAGTTCGACGCTGTTGACGCTGATCGTGCTCCCCATTCTGTACCGCCGTTTCGGTCTGGATAAAACCGAGGTCCAATCATGAAAGAAATAAATTGCTGTTTGACGCTGGTCTGCCACGAATCGCTGGAAGAGCGTCTGGTGGATCACTTGCTGGAACACCCGGACTGGGTGCGCGGTTTTTCGCTCGCGCGCATCGATGGCGGTAGCCAGAAAGAAGTTTTGCCCAGCATGTTGGAACAAGTGCGCGGACGTTCGCAGCGCGTGCAGATCGCCACCGTGATGAACAGCGGGGATGCCCGGCAACTCGTCGCCTATCTGAAACGCGAAGAAGCCAATCCGGAAATCGCTTACTGGATTACTCCCGTGATTGAATTCGGGAGGCTGGGATGAAGCGCATGCACAAACATGCATTGGCCGTATTGCTTTGCGCGCTCCCGCTATCCGTGCTGGCCGAATCAGCCCCCCTGTCCGACCTGCCGGTGCACGAGCAAGTGGATAGCGCGCTCGACCGACACCTCAACGTATTGAATGCGGCCAGCAGATTGCAGATCGACCGGGTCAACCGGCGCAAACGCGAAAGCGGGGAATACGAATACACCTTGCTCGGGGGTATAGCCAAAGACAATTTCGTCACTCCGGCGGAAAACTACCACGACTGGGAAGTTGCGCTGGAAAGGCCGCTGCGTCTACCCGGCAAAGCGCGCATAGACACCGAAATCGGTGCCGCAGGCGTCGCGCGCGGCGAAAACGCCTTGGGCGATGCGCGCCATGAAGCTTCGCGCACTCTGTTGCGTCTCTGGTTCAACTGGCAGCGCGAGCGCACCCAGATTACGCAGTGGCAGGAACAAGTGGACATTCTGGGACAGCAGGCGATGCTTACCGAAAAGCGCATCAAGGCGGGCGATGCGCCGCGTATGGAATCGAACCAGGTGAGTGCCGCCTCCGCGTTGGCGGCTGTTTCCCTGCAACAGGCGCGCCTGCGTGCCGAACTGGCTGCCAGCGAACTGGCGCGCCAGTTTGTCGCAATCAAACTGCCGGACGACATTCCCCGGTTGGAACCGCAACCCATTCCGCACGGCATCGCCTACTGGCGCCAGATTATTCTTGACCACAACCATGAACTCGGCCAGATACAGGCCGAGTCGCGCATCCGGGAAAAAATAGCCGAACGCGCCCGCGCCGAACGCATGCCCGACCCGACCGTCGGCGTGCGTTACTCCTCGCAATTGGGCGGCAACCAGAGGGTCAGCGGCATCTACGTGTCGATCCCGCTGCCTTCCGGCCTGCGCTCCGCCAATGCCGACAATGCCGCGCACGAGGCGCAGATGGCGACCGACCGCGAGCAGGCATTGCGCATCCGTCTCGACGGCGACATCTATACCGCCTACACGCAAGCCGTAAACGCCTATCAGATTTGGCAACAGGCACGCGATGCGGCGGTCGCGTTACGCCAGAATGCGGATCTGGCCGCACGCGCTTACGTCCTGGGCGAAAGCAGTCTCGGCGAAACGCTGGTTGCGCGCCGCCAGGCACTGGAGGCCTCTTTATCCGAAAACCTCGCGCGTCTGGATGCAAACGAGGCGCGCTACCGCTTGCAGCTCGACGCACACCAACTCTGGGTCGATCCCGACCATCACGAGGCGCACTGATGCAATCCGCAGAACTCATCGGCGGCCTGGCGGCGATGCTGACCACGGTCGCGTTCATCCCGCAAGTCTGGCAAGTGTGGCGCACCAGACACACCAAGGATATTTCGCTCGCCATGTACGCCGCCTTCACCTGCGGCGTCGCTTTGTGGCTGGTGTACGGCATCTTGCTCGGCTCGTGGCCTATCATCGTTTCCAACAGCATCACCGTATGTCTGGCGGGGGCGGTGTTGGCGATGAAAATCCGCTTTGGTTGAAGGGCACTTCTAAAAATCCATATTTCATCCCAACTGATGAAACTACTAGCCATTCCACTAAGGTCGCCAAAAGACGGCGACCAAGTGGCTGGTTATGCTGCGTTGCGGCAGCGGGGTAAGCAGGCAAGCCGCGAAGCGGCGGCTCGCAAAAAATTTCTTGCTCGCATATCACCCATATGCGGCGCGGCGAAATTTTTTCCGCGCCTTGCATTTGGGCGAAATCTGCATTTTTAGAAGCGCCCTGAATCCCCCCGCGCTGGGTATAATCGGCACCAATCCGCCTTAGCCCAAAGTCGATATGCTGAAAAAAATCCATGTGCGCGATGCCCGCCTCGGCATGTACATCCAGGAGCTCTGCGGCAGTTGGATGGATCACCCGTTCTGGCATAAATCATTCGAGCTCGCCGACCCGCAGGATTTGAAAACCCTGCAAACATGTGGCTTGCGAGAAGTCTGGATCGACACGGGCAGGGGTCTGGACGTCGGGGCCGACGCCGTCGTCACAACAGCCGAAGAGCAAACAAAGCAAACCGAACAGGAATTGCAGAAAGTCGCGCGCGGCGACAATATCGCTGCGATTCGCGTCTCCATGCAGGAAGAGGTCGCGCGCGCGCGCAAGCTACAGGAAAAAAGCAAAGCCGCCGTCACCTCCATGTTTCAGGAAGCGCGCATGGGCAACGCCATCAAGGTTGCCGAAGCCGCGCCGCTGGTAGACGAGATCAATCAATCGATCTCGCGCAATCCCGAAGCTTTCCTGAACATCGCACGCCTCAAGAATAAAGACGATTACACCTATTTGCACTCCGTCGCCGTTTGCGCGCTGATGATCGCGCTGGGCAAACAACTGGGGCTTTCCGCCGGGGACATCAAGGACGCGGGCATGGCGGGCCTGCTGCACGACGTGGGCAAAATGATGATCCCCGATGACGTGCTCAATAAGCCGGGGAAGCTGACCGACGGAGAATTCGAGATCATCAAAACCCATCCTCTGCGCGGCTGGGAAATACTGCACATCTCCGAAGGGGCCAACCATGTCGCGCTGGATGTGGTGCTGCATCACCACGAGCGCGTGGACGGCACCGGCTACCCCGAAAAAATCTCCGGCGATGCACTCACCCTGTTCGCCCGCATGGGCGCGGTCTGCGACGTATACGACGCACTCACCTCCAACCGCTGTTACAAGAACGGCTGGGAGCCCTCAGAAGCCCTGCGCAAAATGGCGGAATGGCGCAACGGGCATTTCGACGAGCGCATTTTTCACGCCTTTGTCAAAACCATCGGCATCTACCCTTCCGGCACTTTAGTAAGGCTCAAGTCAGGAAGACTCGCCATAGTCCTGGAGCAAACCGAGAAGAGCCTGCTCACCCCGATCGTGAAGGCATTTTTCTCCACCAAATCCAATGAACCTACCATGCCGGAAATAATTGACCTCACCAAATCCACGGATAGCATCGCCAATATCGAAGTGGCGGAAAAATGGGGTCTCGACATGAAACAACTCACCGGATTCTGAATCGCCTACACCTCGTTACAACATCCCAATCGCATATACAAACCACGCCATACAGGAGCTAATATGTCCATCGAATCCAGCCTGAACGAAACCCGCGTATTCAAACCCTCCGATGCTTTTGTCAAACAGGCCAATGTCTCCGGCATGGCAGCCTATCAGGCGATGGCGAAAGCGGCACAGGACGATTACGGAGGCTATTGGGCCAAGCTGGCACGCGAGAACATCCTGTGGCACAAGCCTTTCACCAAGATTCTGGACGAGAGCAACGCGCCCTTCTTCAAGTGGTTCGAGGACGGACAACTCAACGTCTCCTACAACTGCCTCGACAAACACCTGACCACCCAGCCGGAAAAAACCGCCATCATCTTCGAGGCGGACGACGGCAGCGTCACCAAGATCAACTACCGCGACCTGCACGCCCGCGTCGGCCAGTTCGCCAATGCGCTCAAAGCGCGCGGCATCAAGAAAGGTGACCGCGTGGTCATCTACATGCCGATGAGCATCGAGGCGGTGGTCGCCATGCAAGGCTGCGCGCGCATCGGCGCGATCCACTCCGTCGTGTTCGGCGGCTTCTCTTCCAAGAGCCTGCACGAGCGCATCACCGACGCGCAAGCCGTTGCCGTCATCACCGCCGACGGACAACTGCGCGGCGGCAAGGTCATGCCGTTGAAACCCGCCGTGGACGAAGCCCTGGGCATGGGCGGCGCGGAGGGCGTGCATAGCGTCATCGTGTACCAGCGCGCCCGATGCGAAGTGCAATGGAACGCGGCGAACAACGTCTGGTGGCACGATGCCATCGCCGGGCAATCCACCACCTGCGAACCCGAATGGGTGGGTGCGGAACATCCGCTGTTCATCCTCTACACCTCCGGCTCCACCGGCAAACCCAAAGGGGTACAGCATTCCACGGGCGGCTACCTGCTCGGCGCGATGGTTTCGATGCAATGGGTGTTCGACTACAAAGCCAGCGACGTTTTCTGGTGTACCGCCGACGTGGGCTGGATCACCGGCCACAGCTATGTCGCCTATGGCCCGCTGGCGATGGGCGCGACCGAAGTCATCTTCGAAGGCGTGCCGACGTATCCCGATGCGGGACGTTTCTGGAAGATGATTCAAGACCACAAGGTCACCACCTTCTACACCGCGCCGACCGCGATCCGCTCCCTCATCAAACTCGGCGGCGACCTGCCCAAAAAATACGACCTCTCCAGCCTGCGCCTGCTGGGCAGCGTGGGCGAGCCGATCAACCCGGAAGCATGGATGTGGTATCACACCGCCGTCGGCCAGGAGCGCTGCCCTATCGTGGACACCTGGTGGCAAACCGAAACCGGCTGCCACATGATTTCGCCGCTACCCGGCGCAGTGCCGACCAAACCCGGTTCCTGCACCTTGCCCATTCCCGGCATCGTCGTCGGCGTGGTGGATGAAACCGGCCAGGATGTCGGAGGCACGCACGGCGGTTCGCTGGTCATCAAGAAACCCTTCCCCTCGCAGATCCGCACCATCTGGGGCGACCCGGAACGCTTCAAGAAAAATTACTTCCCGGAAGAAATGCACGGGTATTACCTCGCCGGAGACTCCGCCCACCGCGACGAGGACGGCTACATCTGGATCATGGGACGCAATGACGACGTGCTGAAAATCTCCGGCCACCGTCTCGGCACCATGGAAATCGAATCCGCGCTGGTCGCCAGCCCGCTCGTGGCCGAAGCCGCCGTGGTCGGCAAGCCACACGACATCAAGGGCGAAGCTGTCGTTGCGTTCGTCGTGCTCAAGGGCGCACGTCCCGCCGATGCAGCCGGTATCAAGAAGCTGGCCGAAGAGCTGCGCAACTGGGTAGGTAAAGAGATCGGCCCCATCGCCAAACCCGACGAAATCCGCTTCGGCGAGAACCTGCCCAAGACCCGCTCCGGCAAGATCATGCGCCGCTTGCTGCGCGCCATCGCCAAGGGCGAAGAGATCACTCAGGATGTCTCTACCTTAGAGAACCCAGCGATTCTTGAGCAACTGAAAGAAGTGATTAAGTAAGCACGTAGGGTGGGCACGTTTCTGTGCCCACGCGGATTGCCGCAACACCGAAAGCCCCGGCCAAAACCGGGGGTTTTCATTTCTGCCCGCATAACAGGTAGAATGCGCACAAACAGCATTGAGGAGAAATCATGCTTGAAGTATCGGTAACCACATTCCGCAACCACATTCCCGACTATCTTGAGAAAGTTCGCAATGGCGAAGACATCGCGCTCACCTCAAAGGGGAAAATCATTGCAAAACTGACACCACCTTCGGGCAATGAACGCCAAAGCGCACGGCAACAATTAGCCGCTCTGCGTGCAACCAGCCGTATCGGGGATGTTGTCTCTCCCCTGAATGCCGACTGGGAGGCCGGTCGTGCTGCTGCTTGATACTTGTGCGTTGATCTTTGATGCACTTGATCCAAACAGACTGAGCAAAAAAGCAATTGCCTCCAATGAAGAACCCCGCCCCAAGGGGCGGAGTATCAACCCCAAGGTCAAACCCGCAGGCTGTTCGCCTGCTTTACGCCCCAAGGGGCGGGGAATTGATCCCATAGAGATTAAACGCACAACCAAGGTAGAATGCGCGCCTCCAACAACTTCAGGTAATCCCCTGCATGGCGATCCAATGGTTCCCCGGACACATGACCTCGGCGCGCAAAAAAGCCGCCGAAACCATGGAGCGCATCGACGTCGTCATCGAAGTACTGGATGCGCGCGTGCCCGCCGCCGGTAGCAATCCCATGATCCGCGAGCTGCGCGAACATCGTCAGCGCCCCTGCCTGAAGATACTCAACAAGACCGACATCGCCGACCCCGTCGCCACCAAGGCCTGGCTGGATCATTTCAACAGCCAGAAAGGCGTGCATGCCGCCGCGCTCTCGTGCAAAAAACCCGGCGATGTCACCAAAGTGCCGGGGCTGTGTCTCAAGCTCGCGCCGCATCGCGGCACCCCGCTCAAGCCGTTGCGCATGATGATCATGGGCATCCCCAACGTCGGCAAATCCACGCTGATGAACGCCCTGCTCAAACGCCGCGCCGCCAACGTCGGCGACGAACCCGCCGTCACCAAGAGCCAGCAGAGCTTCGACCTCAACGACCACATGACCCTGATCGACACCCCCGGACTGATGTGGCCGAAAATCGAACACGACAGCGACGGCCTCATGCTCGCCGCCAGCCACTCCATAGGCCGCAACGCTGTGATCGACGAAGAAGTCGCCGCCTTCCTGGGCGACATCCTGATCAAGCACTACCCCGCTTTAGTCACGCAACGCTACGGTTTCCACATTCCCTCTCCCCTCGCGGGAGAGGGGGCTGCCGTTGACGGCTTCCACCTCATCGCAGCCGTGGCAAAGAAACGCGGCTATCGCATGAGAGGCGGAGAGTTCGATCTGGAAAAGGCCGCGCTGGCCTTGCTGCAAGATTATCGCGGTGGGGTGCTGGGAAGGATCAGCCTGGAGACTCCGGCATCGCGGGAGGAGATGTTGAAGACGGCACGACCGCAGCAAGCAACGAGCGAGGAACAGTAGGCTTCTGACGGGCGAAAATCAAATAGCATTGTCAATGCGGCCCAGATTAAGCCCCCCATGCAAGCGGCCATTCTCACTTGGCGAGAAAAGTTTTACCTTTTCTGCGAACCTGCAAATATTTTGTATCGGCTTATTTCCAGGCAAGTCGGGCTCGGCTTAATCGCGACAAGGCCGACTCAGCCTTTGGCCGCGAGCTTGGCCGGAGATGCCGTAAACGAGGCCACCGGCGGCTGTATCTCGGCGAAATCCAGCGCGATCCATTCCGTTGCTACAGAGAGGAAAACCTTGCGGGCAAAACTCTGCTGCGCCGCGTGGTTCTGGAAGACCTCGATGGCAGACTGACTGGACAGGGTGACTGCCCAGCAGTAATGATACTTGCCGTCAGCCTGGAGGGCCTGCCCGATACGGATGTTGCGCACGCCGGGGATCGACTGCATGGCTTCCTTGCCCTCGCGCATGATGGAAGCTATCTCCATGTCAGGCATTTCATTGGCGGCCTTGCAGAGGACAACGTGCTCCACCTCCTGCCAGGGGCGGCACTGCGCCAGCACTTCCGCCGCCCGCCCGCCGCTGCCCCAGATGCGGATGCAGCGCTCGGATTCCTCGCATACGGCCTCGCGCACTCCGGCCATCAGCGCGCTGTAACTTCCGTCCGGGTCGGCAACTGCATTTGCCCTGATCCGTCTGCCTGCGACATCGGCAAGGCCGGTGTAGTAATTGATCTTGGCCACGCCGTGGGCGATGAGCTTGCGATACTGCTCGTCGGACAAGCCGCTGCCGCCGTGTATCACCAGCGGCAGCGTGGTCGCCTCGCGTATCTTGTCCAGTCGCGCATAGTCCAGCTTGGGCACGCCTTTCATGCGGCCATGTATGGTTCCTATCGACACCGCCAGACAATCCACCCCGGTGCGCCCGACGAAGACCGCCGCTTCCGCCGCCGAGGTGTAGGCGAGCTCGCCGGGGTGCTGCTCGGCGCTCTGCCCTTCCTTGCCCGGCACATAACCCAGCTCGCCCTCCACGGTGACGCCGCAGGCATGCGCCATCGCGACGACCTCGCGGGTCTGCCACAGGTTGTCGGAAAAAGGCAGCGCCGAGGTGTCCACCATCACACCGTTGCAGCCCGCGCGTATCGCGGCTTCGGCGCGCGCCTTGCTGCTGCCGTGATCGAAATTCACCGCGACCGGCATACTCGCCTTGCGCGCGGCGGACAGCACAGCCGGCATCAGGATGTCGAAGTCGTAATAGGAAAAGTGCGATTCGAGCAGATTGAGCACCACCGGCGAGCGGCTCGCCTCGGCGGCTTGCAACACGCCATCCAAAAAATCCAGACTGACCACGCCGAAGGCTCCCACCGCATAGTGGTGGTGATTGGCGTGTTTGAGAATGTCGTTCAGATGGACGAGCGGCATGGCGGTCTCCTAGCGTGAGGTCAATCCGGCCAGCGCGGCATCGGCGTTCTGTTCGTAGCGCGCGCGCTCACGCAACGCTGCCGCATCCAATGCCGCATCGATCTCGGGATACTTCAGGGCGAGGATGCGCGCCGCCAACATGGCCGCGTTCTTGGCACCGTCCACCGCCACGGTCGCCACCGGCACGCCGGGCGGCATCTGCACCGTGGACAGCAACGCGTCCAGGCCGGACATCACGCCGCCGGACAGGGGCAGGCCGATCACCGGTAATTTGGTGTGACCGGCGATTACCCCGGCCAGATGCGCGGCCACACCCGCACAGCCGATCAGCACTTGCACGCCTTCGCGGTGGGCGCGTTCCAGATAGTTCAACACCTTGTCGGGCGTGCGGTGCGCGGACGCGACCACGATCTCGCTGGCGACGCCCAATTCGCTCAAGGTGTCGCGCACCTTGACCACCGTGGGCAGATCGTTGGGGCTGCCGGTGAGGATGCCGACCAATATCTTGTCGGCAGTCTTCTTGGCGGTTTTTTTGCTATCAACTGATTTCTTCATGGACTTTCTTCCGGGGTTGGATTGGGGTGGGGCAAACACGGTAGCGGCACGGCGCAAGCGCTCATGCCGTCGCTTCGCATGATTGTCATGAAAATGCTTCGAAGCGGTTGCTGTCGGGGTTGTAGCGCAGCAATTCGCCCCGCCCCATATCAAAATACCAGCCATGCAGCGCCAGTTTCTTTTGCGCGACCCGTTCCAGTATCCACGGAAAAGTCAGCAAGTTATCCAGCGACACCTTGATGGCTTCCAGTTCGCAGGCCAGCGCCTGCGCTGCTATCGGCTCCCCCTGCATTCTGGACAGCACGCGGTTGCGCGCGTTGCGGGCAATTTTCATCCAGCCGGAAATAAACCCATCTTGGGGTTCGCTGCCAGGCGCCCAATTCATCAATGCCCGGACGCCGCCGCACTGTGCGTGTCCCAGCACGATGATGTTTTCCACTTCCAGATTGCACACCCCGAATTCCAGCGCTGCGCTGGTGCCATGGTAGTTGCCGCTGATTTCGTATGGCGGCACCAGGTTGGCCACATTGCGGATGATGAACAAGTCGCCGGGGTCGCAGTTGGTCACGATGGCGGGATCCACCCTGGAGTCGCAACACCCCACTACGATCGTCTTCGGAGATTGCCCCTGTTTGGCGAGGCGCTCGAATAGCGCGCGATGCTCTTCATAATTGTGGCTGCGAAATTGTTTGAACCCGGCTACAAGTTTTTCGATGTGGCTCATGACCCAACCTCCATCAGGCGCTTTAATGCTTCGCGGTATTTATCGCCGGTTCTGGCGGCGATTTCCGGCGGCAGTTCCGGGCCGGGAGCCTGTTTGTTCCAGCCGCTCGCCTCCAGCCAGTCGCGTACATATTGCTTGTCGAAACTGGGCGGATTGCTGCCCGGCTGATATTGATCGACCGGCCAGAAACGCGAAGAGTCCGGGGTCAGGGCCTCGTCGATCAGATACAGCTTGCCCGTCCCGTCGAGGCCGAATTCGAATTTGGTGTCGGCGATGATGATGCCTTTGCTTGCGGCGTAGGCGGCGGCTTCCCGGTAGAGCGTGAGGCATGCGTCGCGCACCTGGGCGGCGAGTTCCTTGCCGAGCAGTTGTTCGGCCTGTGCGTAGCTGATGTTTTCGTCGTGGGCGCCTGCTTCGGCTTTAGTAGAGGGAGTGAACAGCGGTTCGGGCAGTTTATCGGCTTCGCGCAAACCTTCGGGCAGCGGGATGCCGCATACGCTGCGGCTGCTCCGGTATTCCTTCCAGCCGGAGCCGGCCAGGTAGCCGCGCACGATGGCTTCGATCGGCAGCGGATTGAGCCTCTTCACCGCGATGGCGCGACCGGCGACTTGATCACGTTCGTTTTCGGCGACCACGGATTCGGGGGCGATCCCGGTAAGCTGGTTGGGGACAATATCCTTGAGCCGGTCGAACCAGAAGTTGGAAATGGCCGTCAACACCGCGCCCTTGCCGGGGATGGGGGTGGGCAGCACGACATCGAAGGCGGACAGACGGTCGGTGGTGACGATCAGCAGGCGTTCCGCGTCCACTTCGTAGATGTCGCGCACTTTGCCGCGATTGAGCAGGGGCAAGCTGGTGATGCTGGATTGAAGTCGCGCTTTTGTCATGTGGGTACCTCTATAAATCCATTTTTCGGGCGAATCGCGGCGTCACGTGCTCGCCCACTCCTCGCCTATCTATTTGGCATGTCTCGTCGTTCGCTGCGCGGTTCCTTGCGCTTCATCCCACAAAACGAATTTTTAGAGACTCCCATGTCTTGAGTCCAGTAAAATTCCCGAATGGAAATCACCTGCTATCGCGATACCGAACTGGCGCGCGAGTCCCGCTTCCTACCAGCCGCGACCTACAACCTCGCGCATACCTTGCTCGCCCGCAACAACGCTGGCTGCCTGTTCGTGCCCATCCGCAGCATGCAATACCTAGCCATCCTCGACGCGGAGGAATTCGTGTTCCTCGACGGCGAACGCAAGTGCTGGATCGACATCGCCTGGCAGAATTTCCGTCCCCAATCGCGTACCGCACTGGATGAACCGGTTCCGTATCAGGCGGTGTTCTACAACATCTCGGCAGAAGAAACCACGAAGCGGTTGCAGCACGACTTTGGCAGCGCGTTGCAGGATTTCGCCAAAAAAGACGCGCCGCATGGGGTGGCGCGCATACTCAAATTTAACCGTTCCAAAAACGCTTAGTCATCCTCTCCCAATTCTGGATCCCAACCTTGCTCCCTGGCGCGGGCTATGGCTTCCCGATGAATCCGCATATGCCGTTCCAACAAATCGGGAGGCAAGTGGCTGGGCAAATGCCCGTACTTTTCCCATTCAGCCCATAATTTTTCGTACAGCACTTGCATTTCGCCATGCGTCCAGCCCGCGCAGTCCTGGTCATCGGGAATAAAACCAAACAGCCAAGCATCTTTGACCATCTGTCCCCAGTGGGTCATGCCGCCGTTCTCGTCATTGTGTAATCCTGCGTAGCGTAAGGGTTCCATGTTCTAAGTTACCGGGTGAGTCCCACATAAAGTAGCGGCAGCTTTTGGTTTCGGCCGCTGCGCTTAACTTCGCTGCGCGAAGTTAGCCTGCACCGAAAGCTGGCTCTCCGAAACAAGTCCGCAGAT
>SCUU01000111.1 GCA_004297065.1 Gallionellaceae bacterium | reverse complement strand
TTAAACCCCATTGATAGTTGCGTCTGGATCATCGCTCTCTCTTCGACACTCAACTGCTTGTATATTTTTCCCATGCAACATTCTCTCCGAAAAATGTTGCACTTGGTTTTTGAGCGCGCCTTGTCTTTCTCCCGAAGAGGCGGAAGAAAATGATATTTGGAGCGTTCCGAAAATATCTCGGCGAGGTACTGAGGGAGTTGTGTAGCTATTCCGCCAAGATCGCCTTGGAGATGTCCTGCAAGCCCATCACCCGGTCAACTCCGCCCAGCTTGATCGCCTCCTTGGGCATGCCGAACACCACGCAGGTTTCCTCGTCCTGGGCGACCGTCGGCGCACCGGCCTCATGCATTTCTTTCATGCCTCTGGCGCCATCGTCGCCCATGCCGGTCATGATGATGCCGGTGGCGTTTTTGCCGGCAAATTTCGCCACCGAGCGGAACAGCACATCCACCGAGGGGCGGTGGCGGTTGACCACAGGGCCGTCCAGCACTTCGACATGGTAATAGGCGCCGCTGCGCTTGAGCAGCATGTGCCTGCCACCGGGCGCAATCAGGGCGAGTCCGGGTATCACCCGGTCATTGTTCCGCGCCTCCCTGACCTCGATCGCGCACAGGCTGTCGAGGCGCGCGGCAAAGGAGGCGGTAAATTTTTCCGGCATGTGCTGCACGATGACGATGCCGGGGCACACGCGCGGCAAAGCGGTGAGCACCGCTTCGAGTGCCTGTGTCCCCCCGGTGGAAGTACCGATGGCCACGATGCGCTCGGTGGTCTGCGCCATCGCGTGTGCCCCGGCAGCGGGCAGCATGGCATCGGCGGTTAGCTTGGGCGCTACTCTGTGCATCATTGTCACCGTCGGTTTGAGGCGGCTGACGTTGACCTGCGATGCTTCCTTGACCGCGTTGATTAGTTCGACTGCCGAATCGCTTAAAAATTGTTTGAGACCCATTTTCGGCTTGGTGACGATGGTCACTGCACCGGCTTCCATGGCCTGCACGGTGGTGGCTGCGCCGCTTTCGGTGAGGGTCGAGCAGATCACTACCGGTGTCGGATTTTCCGCCATGATTTTTTTCAGGAAGGTGATGCCGTCCATGCGCGGCATCTCGACATCCAGCACGATGACATCCGGCCAATCGTGTTTCATCTTCTCCATTGCAAAGATAGGGTCGGATGCGGTACCGATCACCTGGATTGAGGGGTCGCGTTCGAGAATGGCCTGTAGCACCTGACGCACTACGGCGGAATCGTCCACGATCAGCACTTTTATTTTGGACATGTTTTTTGTTTAAGTATGCCTTCCCCCTGCAAGGGGGAAGGCATACTTGTCTGATGGACAGTCCGGGTTAAATCTTTTCATGCTTGAGCAGCACGCTGCCGTCACGCATATCGAAAATAATGCGGCGGTGACCGCTGCCGCCCACATGTTCGGTATGAACAGTAAGGCCGCTGGCTCCCAACAGTTGCCGCGCTGCGCGGATATTGCTTCCGCCAATATTCAAAGCGCTTTCCGCATGGGGTTGCTTAAACATATTGCCGCCACCAAACAATTTGACCTGATAGTCGGCAGGGTGTGTGTGGTGTTTGCCGATTTCGCGCAGGAGCAGCTCGATCGCATCGTCGATATAACATCCATCAAGTTTTTGGTTGCCGGATTTGCCTTTTCCCCGGCCCGGCAATATGGAATGGCTCATGCCGCCGATACGCAACAGCGGATGCCATACCGCGATTGAGATGCACGACCCCAGCACGGTGGTGATGATGCTATTTTCATCGCTGAAATAAAAATCCCCGGGCAGGAGGTGGACTTTGACCGGTTTAGCGGTTTGTAAAATAGCCGGGCTCATGGTTTGCGATAAATTGACGGTGCCAGCGGATGCAGGGTGTCGATCACGCCGTTCAGACTTTCCGAATGACCGATCAAAAAATGGCCGCCGGGTTTGAGCAGGGGCAGCATACGTTGCACTATCTGGCGCTTGGTTTCCTGATCGAAATAGATCATCACGTTGCGCAAAAAGATGAGATCGAACTCGCCCAGATTCGGCAAAGACTGGTTCAGGTTCACCTGCATGAAATTAACTCTATTGCGCAGTTGTTTATCTACCAGCAGAGTATTGTCCTGCGTTCCCACTCCCTTCAGGCAATAGCGCGACAGATGTTCTTTGGAAATTCCGTCGATACGTTCCATCGGGTAATGTCCGCTGCGCGCCTTGTCCAGAACGCGCGTGCAGATATCCGAAGCCACCACTTCCCAGGGGGTGTCGCCGAGGTGGTCGGCGAGCACCATGGCGATGCTGTAAGGTTCCTCCCCGCTGGAGCAGGCGGCACTCCATGCGCGGAAATTGTTTCCGGGTTGATGCGCAGACAGCACCTCGCCGCGCAAAAAATCGAAATGTTTGGGTTCGCGAAAAAAATAAGTTTCGTTGGTGGTCAGCAAGTCCACCGTCACCTGTAGCTCGTCCGCGTTGCGGGAGGAGGTTAGCAGCTTGAAATAATCACCATAGGTATCGAGGTGATAGTGGGCCAAGCGCTTCGCCAGACGACCGCCCACCAAGGCTTTTTTTGCCGGTGATAAATTAATACCGGCAAGTTGGTAAATCAGTTTCTGAAACTGGCTAAATTCTAGATCGTTCAGGATGGCGGTTGGCATGGCTAATCCTTAATCCCGGAGCCCACGTCCAGCTCCGCGAACCAGTTGATGAAACGTTTTACATCCTCGCCTTGATAGATGGCCCCGTGTTGCGGGCAGAGCATGGCGATGTCGAGGCGGCTGACGCGCTCGCACCAGTTCAGTTTGGCCGCGTTCGAGCCCATCCAGCGGCGGTGAAAATCGCGCGCATGGCGGATGTGCCGGTCAAAATTTTCCACGAACAGGCCGCTGTCTTCCGGCGGCAGCAGGGCTGCCCCCACATCACCGGAAAATAGAATCTTGGCCTTGCGATCATAGAGATTGAAGTTGCCCGACGAGTGCAGGTAATGTGCCGGAATCGTTTCCAGCATCAGCCCGCCCAGCGCAATGGTCATGCCTTCGTCGGAGATGGGAATAAAAGTCTCGGCCGTTCCGCCGAAATGAGGAATGAACGAACCCCACAACCAACTCAGGTAGCATTTTAGATCGGGATTGAAATCCAGCCACAGCGCCAGCGACGAAATGATGTCCGGATCCTGATGCGAGGCGAACAAATGGCGGATGGTATACGGATCGATCTGGGCGCTGATGGCGGAGAACACCGCAGAAAATATTTCCATGCCGCCGGGATCGGCCAGCAGCGCTTCGTTGCCGTTGATCACCAGATATTCGTTGGTGTCGATCAGATAGTTCGGCTTTTCCGGGTCGCGCGCCACCACCGCCCATTTATGCGGGCCATTTTCGTAGATGAATTCAAGTTTTTTCATTATTCCGCCAATTGCATACGTAACAGTTTCAGGGTGGAGAATATTTCGTTCACCGTGTCCTCGATCTGGTTCGCCACCTGCTTCAGCGTGCCGCTCATATTGCCGCCATATACCGCTTCGATTTTGGCGCTGCGCGACAGCGAGCCGCCGGTTTCACACAATTGCAAAACCCGGTTGAGCTGCAGCCCGAGCTTGTGCCAATCTTTGTCTATCTCCTGTTCGGTTCCGCATATGCGTTCGTCCACGCGAGCGAGCGCAGCCTGCACTAACTCGCGCATCGGCTTTCCCTGCGCACCAAGGGAAAGAAAATGACTGCGTTCCTTCTGCTGTTTACGCATCGCGGCGGCATCACTGACCAGCTCAAAAATTAATGTCCCCAAGCCGGTCATCGCACCTTCCAGCTTGTGGCTGAATACCCGCAGCTCGGACGATACCACCGCAAAACCACACGAGCGCTCACCGGAGCGCTTGGCGACCAGCATGGCATTGATGGCAACCAGATTGACCCCGGACGAAATCCTGATCACCTTTTTGATATCCTCGTTGGCCTTGACCACGCGATACAAATCTCTGGTTTGGTGAGCGCCAGTTGCCATTATTTCTCCCATACCGTCCACCCCGATCAAGCCGGCGCAAGCAGTCCCGGCCCCGCATCACCCACCTGACTCAGCGTGGCCATTTCGTCAATCGAAAGCACATGATTAACGGAAAGAATGATGACAAATTTGCCGTTGATCTTGCCCATGCCGCGAATAAAATCGGCACGTATCTTGGCACCAAAGGATGGGGTCTGTTCAATCTCGGTATCGGGAATTTCCAGCACCTCGCTAACCGTATCGACTACCACGCCGACATCCTGTTTTTCATCTCCCGTCTCGATTTCTATAATCACGATGCAGGTGCGCCGCGTCACATCACCGGCCTTGCGACCGAAGCGCAGCGCCATGTCTACCACCGGCACCACACTGCCGCGCAGATTGATCACGCCGCGAATGAATGCGGGCATCATCGGTACCGTGGTGAGGCTGCCGTATTCGATGATTTCCTTGATGTTGAGAATGGGAATGGCGAACATCTCGCCGCCCAGCAGGAAAGTCAGATACTGGCTCTGCCCCTCATCCGCAGCTTCGGTATGCTGCTCCGCCCGTACAATTGCACCCATAGCCATCTCCTAGAAGCGGACGAAATCGTTTTCGTTCTGTTTATTGCCAGTATTTTTTAGATCCGGCCTGTTGGGTATATTGACCGCAGCCTGCCTTGAGGAAAGCGGGGTGCCCGTCTGCGCTAGCGCAGATTTGCCGCCGCCGGTAAGACTGAAGAACGCCATCAGTTGCTGCAACCTCCCAGCCTGCCCGCTCATCTCCTCCGAGGTGGCCGCCAGCTCTTCCGAGGCAGCCGCATTCTGTTGGGTAGTTTGGCTGAGCTGATTCATGGCTCCATTGATCTGGCTGATACCGGTGGACTGCTCGTCCGAGGCGGCGGTGATTTCCTGCACCAGATCGGAGGTTTTATTGATCGACGGCACCATCGCATCAAGCAGTTTTCCGGCGCGCTCCGCCAGTTCCACGCTGGATCCGGCCACTTCGGAAATTTCCCGAGCCGCCACCTGGCTGCGCTCCGCCAGCTTGCGCACTTCCGCCGCCACCACGGCAAAGCCTTTGCCATGCTCGCCGGCACGCGCCGCCTCGATCGCGGCATTAAGCGCGAGCAAATTAGTTTGGTATGCGATGTCATCGATGATGCCGATTTTGGCCGCGATCTGCTTCATCGCCGTGACGGTGGATTTCACCGCATCGCCGCCCTCGGTGGCTTCCTTGGCGGCTTTGGCTGCCATGCCGTCAGTCACTTTGGCGTTTTCCGCATTCTGTCCGACCGAGGCCGACATCTGCTCGATCGCAGCGCTGGTTTCTTCCACGCTGGCCGCCTGCTCGCTCGCGCTTTGGCTCAGGCTTTGCGCCGTCGCGCTGATTTCTTCGGAGGCGCTGGAGAGGGAATCGGCTGCCACGCGCACATCGGAGATGGTGTCGGACAGCTTCTGCACCGTGCCGTTGGTCGCGTCTTTGAGGCGCTTGAACATGCCCTGATACTCGCGCTCGATGGTATGGGTCAGGTCGCCATTGGATACGCTTTCGATCACCTGCACCGCATCGGTGATCACATTCTCGGCTATCCCGGTCAGTTCGTTGATGCCCTCGCCCAGCACCTTCATGAAGCCATCCTTGTCTTCCATGGTGATGCGTTGCGACAAATCGCCCGCGACTGCGGCCTGCACAATCTCTTTTATTTCGTCCTCGATCTTCACTTCATTGGTCGCGTCTATCCATTCCACCGAAGCGCCCAGCCGTTGCCCGGCCGCGTTAAACACCGGGTTGGCGGACAGGCGGAAAGTGCGCCCGCCGATCTTGATGGATGTGTTGAATGTGGTGGTAAAAGTTTTCAGCATCTGCCGCTGGTGCTCCGGTTTTTTGTGGAAACCGTCGATATTGGTGCCCAGCAACGTATCGGCATTGAAATTCGGCAGCTCTTTTTTGATATCGGCCTCGGCATGCTTCAGCATCGCCTGGACCGATTTGTTGAGGTAAATGATGTTGAGATCGGGATCGGCAATCATCACGCCGGTGGAAGCATTGTCGAGCGCGTTAGTGATGCGCAGAGATTCGTCGGCACGACGCTTGGCATCATTGATATCGAAACCGAGTTTGATCTGCGTGGATTTCAACCCGTACATGAGCTGGCCGATCTCGTCCTCGCCGTCCGCCTCTATTTTGTTGTAGTAATCGCCTTGCACCATCTTGCCAAAAACATCGACCGCAGCCTTGAGCGGATTGACGATGGCGCGAGCCAGCAAGAAGGTCAGCAGCATCCCTAGCAGCGCCACCACGCTAGCCGCGATGATCAACTCTTTTTGGTTGATGTTAAGCACGGCTGCAAATTCCTGCGACTGTGCCGGAGTCAGCGCAACAATATGTGTCAATTGAGTCTCGAAAGCTTGCATCTGATTCAAGGCGAGCACCCCCATCCCAATCGCCATCAGCACGATCAGCCCGAACCCCAAACCTAATTTGACGCCTAACTTCAGGTTTCTGACGTGTCTCAAAAAGCCGAACAAATTAGGCTTGACGGCTTTGCCTTCCCTGACTTTGTAATTGCTTTTACCGTCCCTGATTTCCTGATAAATCTTTGCGGTCGCCTCGACCGCGGTACGTGAGGGTTTGGTGCGCACCGACATATATCCAATGACCTGGCCGCTTTCACGAATCGGTGTGGCATTGGCTACAACCCAGTAATAGTCGCCGTTCTTGCAGCGGTTTTTCACTATTCCAGTCCAGGGCTTTCCGGCTTTGAGTGTTGCCCACAGATCGGCGAATGCCTCCGGCGGCATATCGGGGTGACGAATGTAATTGTGCGGTTGGCCGATGGATTCTCGTTCGCTGTAACCGCTCATCTCGCAATAATACGGGTTGACGTAAGTGATCTGCCCCTTGAGGTCGGTTTTGGAAACGATGGTTTCGCCATCCCTGAATTCACGTTCCACATTTGTTACCGGCATGTTCGTTCTCATCGCTTTACCCCTCTCAATTTAAAATCTTCAAAACCCTACAAAACTGTCCACGAAAAACACGAAAGGCACGAAAAATAACAGTGGGTTACATTCAGTCGGCGACTCACCCATCGGGTTGCTTGGTGCGGCATGTTAATCTCTATGGGATCAATTCCCCGCCCCTTGGGGCGTAAAGCAGGCGAACAGCCTGCGGGTTTGACCTTGGGGTTGATACTCCGTCCCTTGGGGCGGGGTTCTTCATTTATTTGGTTTTGTTCGTGCCTTTCGTGTTTTTCGTGGACAGCCCTTGGTTACTGGTTTACCTGGCTGTATGCCAACTGTTGCGCTTCTTTGTTTACCGCGCGCTGAATCAGTGCCGGAACATCCAGAATCAATGCCACTTCACCTGTGCCCAATATGGTCGAGCCGCTGACCCCTTTCAGATTTCCGAACAGTTTGCCCAGCGGTTTGATCACGGTCTGAAATTCGCCCATCAGTTCGTCTACCACCAGCCCCGCCTTCTGCCCTGCGTATTGCACCACTACGATGTTTTCGCGCCGGCCGATTTTTCCTTTTTCGCGGAACTGGTCGCGCAGGCGGATGAACGGCAGCACCGTGCCGCGCAAACTGATGTAACCACTTTCCCGTGTTTCCTGGCGTTCGGCCTCGCCCAGTTCGATGCACTCCATCACCATATCGAGCGGCACCACGTAGGACGCACTGCCCACGCCCAAGAGGAAGCCGTCGATAATCGCCAGGGTCAGCGGCAGGCGGATTTTCACCGTGGTACCCGCGCCCTCGCGGCTGTCGATTTCCACCGTGCCGCGCAGCGCTTCGATATTGCGCCGCACCACGTCCATGCCCACGCCGCGCCCGGACAAATTGGTGACGGCCTCGGCGGTAGAAAATCCCGCTTCAAAAATCAGCCCATATATCTCTTTATCGGAGAGCACTTGACTGGCCGTGACCAAGCCTTTTTCCAATGCCTTGGCCAAAATTCTTGCACGGTTCAAGCCGCCGCCATCGTCGCCGACCTCCACCACGATGCTGCCGGACTCGTGATAGGCATTGAGATGCACCGTGCCTTTCGCGGGCTTGCCGCGTTGCAGGCGGAGCTCGGTTTTTTCTATGCCGTGATCCATGCTGTTGCGCACCAGGTGCATGAGCGGATCGCCGATTTTTTCCACCACCGACTTGTCCAGTTCGGTTTCCGCGCCGCCGATTTCCAGCCCGATTTCTTTGCCGATCTCCTTGCTCACATCGCGCACCACGCGGGTAAAACGGCCGAAGGTTTCGCCGATCTGCACCATGCGCAATTGCAAGGCGCTGTCGCGAATTTCCTCGACCAATCGCGACAGCGTGGAAGTCGATTCGAGCAGCGCGGGATCGCGTGTGCGCTGCGCCAGCAGGCTGGTCGCCGCCCCGGCGATGACCATTTCGCCGACCAGATTGATCAGATGGTCGAGTTTGTCGGCCCGAATGCGGATCAGCTTGCTTTCCTGCACTTTGTTTTCTTTGGCGACCTTCTGTTTTCCCAGCGCAGCCTCGACCAGCTCCGGCTGCACCACACCCTGTTTCACCAGAATTTCTCCCAGCATGGGCGACGCTTCCTGACTGGATTCGGTACGCAGTTTTTCTTGCAGGTGCAGCGCCTCGTCCAATTCTTTGCGGGTCAGCGAGCCGCAATTGACCAGCAACTCGCCCAGGGCAACCTTGTCCTCGGGTAAGTCGTTAATGAGTTGGGTGTATTCCTCGATGCGGCTATGCGGCGGCAGGATGCGGATGCGGCAATCCTCGCGCACGAATTCGAAGACGCCTTCGATGCTCGCCTTATCGACATTGTCGCCATGAAAGTCGATTTCAAATCCGAGGTAACAGCTTTCAGGATCCATTGCGGCGGGGAAGGGCATAGCGTCGGGCAAGATGGCGATATGGACGATATCTCCCATATTGTCGAGATAGCGGATAAACGCCAGCGGATCCATACCGTTGCGCAACACGTCCTGACCGAAGCGCAACGAGATATGCCAATGATCGCTTGCCACCGTGCCTGCGGACTGCGGCAATACTGTCGTTTGGGGCTGGGATTGTGCGCTCGCAAGGACGGGGGGCTGCCCTTTTGTGCCGGCTTGATAAGACCTGAGCTGGTTAAGCAGCATAACCCCGGTGGACTCGGTCTCCATGTCCGGCGCGGAGGACGGGTCAGCGGCAACTTGTTCGACCAACATGCCGATATGGTCGCGGCAGGATAATAGCAATGCGATCAGATCAGCGTTGATCGGCACTTCGCCGCTGCGCACCCGATCCAGCACGTTCTCCACCACATGAGTGAAGGCAACGATGCCATCGAGCCCGAACATTCCGCCCGAACCTTTGATGGTGTGGGCGGCGCGAAACACGGCGCCTATCGCCTCCTTGTCGTCCGGTTCGGATTCGAGGGTCAGCAACGACTCTTCCATGGATTGCAGCAGTTCGCGGCTTTCCACGAAGAAGGTTTGCAGTGCCTGATCAAGTTCCGACATATCGCGTTGTCCTGTCCGGTGCGTTTGGCGAGTCCGCCTCAATGTGCCGCGCGCGGCATGACCACCGGGTCGCCGAAATAGGACGTCATATCGAGCAACTCCAGCACTTCGAGTATGGCCGGACTGTGCGCCACCAAATGCAAGGGTTTTCCTGTACTGGTCGCCGTGCGCTTGGCCAGCAGCAGCAACTGGAAACCGGCGGTGTCTATTTCGCTGACCTCGGACAGGTCGATTTCCACTTCGGAAGAATGATCAAAGCAGGGCAGCAACTCGCCCTTCATTTCGGCAGCGTGATAAATCGTCATTTCGCCCAAAACGCGCACGTGGGATACGCCGTTACTGGTTGCTATGCTGATAGTCATGATTTTCTCCTTATGAGTTAAATGTCGGGTTACGCAAAAAACCGCCAACCCGACCTACGCCTGCTTTTAAGGCATTACCAACTTCGCTACCGCCGCCAGCATTTGTGTGGGCTGAAACGGTTTGACCACCCAGGCCTTCGCTCCCGCCGCTTGGCCTTCCAATTTTTTCCCTTCCTGTGCTTCGGTCGTCAGCATGATCACGGGCGTAAATTTGTAGGCGGGCAACTGCTTCAGGTTTTTTACAAAAGTGATGCCATCCATGTTGGGCATGTTGACGTCGCTGATGACGAGATGCACTTTCTGTCCGGTCAGTTTGGACAAGGCATCCTTGCCATCACAACCCTCGATCACCTCGTAACCCGCTCCGCGCAACGCGATGCCCACCACTTGGCGCAACGAAGCAGAGTCGTCCACAATCATCACTGTTTTAGCCATTTTTACTCTCCAACAAAATAAAATTCATGAACAAAATATCGCTTACGGTAGAGCGAAGCGGGCAACTGCATCCAGCAACTGGGGTTTGTCAACCGGTTTGCTTATCCACGCCTTGACGCCGGATTCGCGCGCCTGCTCGCGTGACGAGCTGACCAAACCCATGGAGAGCATTACGATAGGGGAGAATTTATGCTCAGGCAGACCTCTTACCGCTTGCACGAAACTAATGCCGTCCATATTGGGCACATTGACGTCACTGATGATGAGATGCACTTTTCGTCCGTTTAGCTTTGCCAGCGCATCTTTTCTATCGCAGCTCTCAATGACCTCGTAACCCGCGCCGCCCAATACGAGGCTGACAAGCTGGCGTGTCGAGGCCGAGTCGTCCACAATCATGATGGTTTTGCTCATGGCATCTCCCCTAAAAAAATCTGATTTCGCTTGAGTCGGCGGTTTCCGGTTTTCCACCGAGATGATTACGCCGCTGCTCGGTGGTGGTATAACCCAGCGCCATTTCGCGTATCCAAGCATCGGCATCGATTGATGGCAGGTCACTGTTTTCGCGCCCGGCAGAGTGTTGCGCGAGACGCGCGTGCAAGCCGTCGAGGTTGTCGCGCACTTGAGCCAATATTTGGCTGACCCTGTCCTGAAATTGGAGACAAACCAGCGAGTCGGAAATTTCCGCCCGAATGCCATCGCTTTCACGACGCAGCATCTCGGATGATTCGGACAGCCCGCTAGTGACTGTTTTAAAGTTGTCCAGCACCCGGCGGATGGTTTTTTCTGCTTCATCTACCGAGCGCGTATCTTCCACGCTGAATTTTTCCGCGACCGCGATGACGGCCGCGATCGCCTTGTTGATGACATTGACCTTCTCGTAAATCTTCTTGCCGGTGTCGCTGGATAGGGTGGACAGCTTGCGCACCTCATCCGCCACTACCGCGAAGCCGCGCCCCGATTCGCCGGCGCGCGCGGCCTCAATGGCGGCATTGAGTGCCAGCAAATTGGTCTGCGAGGCGATCTCGCCCACGTCCGAAGCCATCTTTTTCAGGTCCACGGTATAGGCGACCAGTTCGCGCACATCCTGGACCATCGCGGCACGCTCGCGCAATGCGGTATCCATCGAGCGGTTGACGGCGATCAAATCGGCCTCGCTATGCGACAGTACGGATACCACGCTATCGCCTTCCGCAGCGTCGCCGGCAGCCTGTTGCGAGGCAACCACCGATGCTTGTAGCCGGTTGACGATAGCGGCAAAACGCAACGTCACCTCGGTAATGCCCTCCTCGGTCTGGCTGCGTGCGGTTTCGATTTGTTTTGACCAGATGGGCATCGCCTGGTCGCAGATTTTGCCCAGACCGCCCGCTTCATTTTGCTGGCGCAGCGCCTGTTCGGCTTGTCCTATTAGAATCTCTGCTTGGTTGACCAGCTTTTGTAGCGCGATGCGCTGCCGATACGCGCTACCCCAAGCACATAAAGCGGCAAATGCGGCCACCGCAAAAGCAAACAGCACGCTAGCTCCATCCGCCAATGAAACCCCCAGCAACGCGACGACCCCGGCACCACCGCTCGCCAGCGGCAACATCCATAACCAGGCATCCACGTTTGCCCGCATGGTCATTTCCCCTTGGCTTATTTCAGGCATGATGTTTTCCCCGCAGCATTAGTTAATCATTGGCGTGCAGGATGCTTGTAGGGAAAAAGTGCCGCTATAGGAAATGGCTGTTAATGCCATTGGAAAGTGGGGGGCGGGGGTAGGAATTTTCCTAGAAAAGCAGTTTGTCCACGAAATACACGAAAAGCACGAAATGAAACCGGGGATGTACGGCGTGTCGTGCTCTTACTTACCTCTGTACAGTCATTCACCCATTGGGTATCAATTTACAGTATAGAGTCGTTTGATTTTTTTCGTGCCTTTCGTTAACCAGCCACTTGGCGACCGTTCTTTGGTCGTTTAGTGGATTGGCTAGTAGTTTTATCAGTTTTCGTGGACAGAGCCTTCTTAACATCAATCAGTCAGGCCGTATTGCACGGCGTAGCGCACCAAATCGGCCACATTGTGGAGGTTCATTTTTTCCATGAGATGGGTCTTATGGGTGCTGATCGTTTTGTTGCTGATGCATAGTTTCTCGGCGATTTCATTGCCGCTCTTGCCTGCGACCAGCAGGCGAAATATTTCCAGCTCGCGGTCTGAGAGCAAGGTATGGGGTGGCTTTAGGTTAGTCGACGTTGCGTCGAATGCGATCTGCTCGGCCACCGCCGGATCCAGATATTTCCCTCCAGCGCTCACCTTGCGGATCGCTGCCAACAGCATTTCAGGCTCGCTGTCTTTGCAAATAAACCCCGATGCTCCCGCTTTAAGAGCGCGCATCGCGAGCTGAGCATCGTTGTGCATGGTAAAAATCAGGATAGGTAGCTCCGGGCGGCATAGCTTGACACGCCCGATCAGATCCACACCGCTTATGCCCGGCATATTCATATCGAGCAGCAGCAAATCAATTCCCCCTTCTCGCGCTTGATGCAATACCACTGTACCGTCAACCGCCTCTGCAACCAATACGATATCGGATGCGAGTGTCAAGATTTGCTTAATGCCATTGCGCACAACGGCATGATCGTCGGCAATCATAAGGCGAATCATGGGTGGTCTCCCCGCAGATCGGCAACGGTTTGTTTATTGGGTACGGCGAAGAATATTTGTGTGCCCTCCTGCGGTGCGCTATAAATATTCAAAACGCCACCCAGAGCGATGGCGCGCTCGCGCATTCCAAGCAGTCCAAAAGTTTTTTTATGCTGAATAGCCATGTAATCGAACCCCTTGCCGTTATCGTTTACCGTCACGGAAAAATTGTCGGCATCTTGCCCGAGTGTAATTTCAACCTTGTTCGCTTCGGCATAGCGGGCCACGTTGGTCAGAGATTCCTGTACCACACGAAATGCCGACACGGCGATCGCTTCATCCAAGTGAATTTCTTCTTCGGGCATAAATAGTTTACAAGACGTGCTCGAGTGTTTGACAAATTCATCGCGTAACCATCTAACGGCGGAAACAATTCCCGTATCCAGCGCAGCGGGGCGCAGATTGCTCACCACATCGCGCGTGCATTGAATGGATTGATCCAGTAGCTCGGTGATCCCTTTTATCTTCTCCAATAGTACGGCATCGTTCACTCCAAACTCGATGCGCAACAGTGCCACATTCATGCGCAAGGCAGTCAAAATTTGACCCAACTCATCATGCAGCTCGCGCGCAATATGTTTTCTCTCCTCTTCGCGTAGCCTTTCACTCTGCATGACCAGATCACGCAACAATTGACGGGATCGACTGATCTCCATATCGGCTTGCCTACGTTCGGTGACGTCTTGAATGATGGACATAAACACCGGATAATCCGCATTCATGAGCTGTAAGCGAACTTCGGTCAAATAAGTCGTGCCATTTTTGCGCAAATGTTCCGATTCAAAAGTGATTGATTGTCGTTCGCCACTTCGCAGCGGGGCAACCCGCCGCTCAAAATCCTCCCTGTTGAATGATGGCTCCAGATCAAGCGGCGTCAGTTGATTCAATTCCTCATCCGAATAGCCCAGATTTCTCTCGGCCCCCTCGCTGGTCAACAGGAAATGCAGGGTGTCGGCGTCGAACAGATAGATTTCGTCAAACGAGCTTTGCAGCAAGTGGCCGTACTGTTGCGCCAGCACTTCCGCATGTTTGCGCTCGGAGATGTCCTCAACAACACCGATGTAATAAACAGGCACCCCATCAGTTTTACGCAACAAGGAAATCGTCAAGTTGACCCACGCTAATGACTGGTCTTTGCGCACATAACGTTGCTCCCTGCTGAAAGTAGATATTTTGCCAGCCAGCAGTTGCAGCAAAGGCTCCTCTTCGCCGGCGAGATCGGCAAAAAACGTAATCTCTCTGAAACTCATACGCAGTAACTCTTCGCGGGAGTAACCGATAATTTCGCAGAATTTCTGGTTTGTCTGCTGGAAACAGCCATCCAGTGACGCATGAATAATACCCACCGCAAGCTGCTCCAACGTGCCACGGAAACGCAAATCACTATCCTGCAATTTCCGCAGCTCGGTTTGCTTGCGCTGGGTCAAGTCCTTGCTGACGATGACTGTGCCAATGATGCCACCTTCGGTTCCGCAGTACGAATGGGCAATATTCAGGATGGTTTTATGTGCGCCGTCAGGGCATGCGATTTCGATTTCCTCTTCGAGCGGGATATCGCCACCCTTTATAGCCTGCGATGCAATTCTTTCAAGGGTTGCTATCGACTTCCCCCATTCGGGACGCAGATCACTGCGCTCCCCGAACCGTCCGGTTGTTATGCCACCCTTCACATCATGCGAAGCGGACAAGAGTTGCTGGGCGAAATCATTGCCAAAAATAATTTTCCCTGCTTTGTCGGTGACCCATACCCCGACAGGCAGCCCCTTCATCACCGCATTCAGCAGCGCTTCGCGATCCCTTAGCTCAAACTCGATTTTTTTCCGTTCCGTAATGTCGCGGCTCGAGGAATAAACAAGTCTTTGATTTCCCATCAGCACACCGGAAGCACTTGTCTCGACGTTGATCAATTCGCCGTCCTTGCGCCGGTGAATGGTTTCGACCAGCATGCTTTTGTCGATGATGGAATTAAAGTTTTCTCGCACTTCATCTTCCGAATGCAGTACCTCCCAATCGCGTATATTTAATCGGGCAACCTCTTCTTGTGTATAGCCCAGCATCCGGCAAAACGCATCATTGGCTTCGATGATATTGCCCTGCATGTCCGTTATGTGGATGCCCTCCAAGGAGTTTTGCATAAACAACTGGTTGCGGCGCAGCAACATTCCGGTTTCCATCTGCATCTGCTTGGCGCGCTCGCGCTGGGCATGGGCAGCCAAGACCCGACTAACTACACTCGGTAGCAATTTTAAATATTGCCCGCCAACATCCTTGACGAGATAGTCGGCGGCACCGCACTTCATTGCCTCTACGGCTACAGATACATTGCCCTCTCCTGTCAGCATGATGATGGGAATAGGCGTATCCGTTAATCCGGACAGCTTTTTTATAAAGCCGAGTCCGTCCAGGTCGGGAAGGTTGTAATCGAGCAGGATCAGGTCGGGCATGAACTCGGCTATCCGTTCAAAACCGGCATTCGCTGATGACGCCATCACCAGATTGAAGAGGTTGTCAAAACGCTTATAGAGACGCTGATCGTCTTCGTTGTCGTCGATGACAAGGAGGGTTGTGCTTATATGCGGTGCTTCCTCATCGATCATTTATTATTCTTCGGCAGGATGGAAATGTTGAGCCAGTAGTCGGAGAGCCGTGCGATTGCCAGCACGAAGCCCCCAAAATATACCGGTTTCTGTATGTTAAGAATTTGACCCCGCAGCATGGCATTGCCCAATGTCCTGGCCGGCATGCGTATTGTCAGGACGATGACCGGAAGCATCAGTAAGTTTGCTTCGTCCGTGGAATCGGTGGGTGATTTTAGCCGGTCTTTAACTCATTGTGTGGCGCATTCGTGAGGAAACGATAGAGCTCCCGGCATGAGGCGTCAAAGGTGTCTTGCTCCTGCGCGGTGATTCGTGGCCAGATGAGTGGGCCCCATCTTCTGCCAGTAGATCAAAGGTCACTTTCTCGACAGGCAAATTGCAAAGGAGCGGATACTCTTGGCGGCGGATCACCTCTCCACCCAACATCCACATATGGTCGCGATGGCGGCGCAATGTGCTGGCGGCAAGTTTCTTGGCTAACAGGTGCAGCAGGAAGGGTTTGAAGAACTCGACGATGAGGTGTCCTGGGGCGAGATCGCTTTCCTCGTATGACCAAGTCTTTGGACAGTCCCCAATATCTGGACAGTGGGCGAGAAGCGCGTGGGCGGCATTATTGTCGGCGACAATCTCAACCTCGCCCACCGTTTGTTTTTTACCTCTCATGTTACTCACCCGTTCGCTCAATGCGTGTCATCAATTTTCCAGGATTTGCCTATGCCGGTGCTCGATTGTGTGAGGACACTCAGGCAGTCGGGATCGGCGTTCGTCCCAGGCAGGGCTCCAAACCGCACTGCTCTGGATGCGGGCAGTCTGGCCCATGCTATGAGCGCCGCAGTTGCCGGCGGTTTGAATTTATCCCGATCTGGGGCTTTGCCGTGTTCCTACTGTACCGCATGCGGCGGGTAGATGGTCGGCGATGCGGGATCAAAGTCGGAGAAGTGCCGTGGGGCACAGGCAAGCACACGCTGCGCAAAGTCTTTGGGTTTGTGCAAAGATCGGGCTAGTGTCGCAAACCAGAAATAACGAAACATGAAACGGCGTCTTTTTTCGCCATGCCGCGTTGCATCCCCTTGCCGTATACCCCATACGGCTGCGGGTCCGCGCCTTGCCTGACAAAAAAATCCATCCGTTTCATTTGTCCCCTTATTTCTGGTTTGCGACACTAGTGGATGAACCTAAAAAATTATGGGATCTCAGTATGGCGGTGCCGATGATGGGCATCCGGGAAGTGCGGGTGCGTATGCGTCAACGGATCATGCTGGTGCCAATGGCGGTGTCCGCTACCGGGGGTAACCGGAAAGTCGTGTTCGTGCCGGTGATGCGCGTCGTGAGTATGCGCGTGGTCGTGCCGCAGCGCTTCGTGAATGTGCCGGTGCTCATGGTGTTCGGTCAGGTGTAGCCAGACGCCCAGTGCCATCAGCCCTCCGGCGATGAGCAGCGGTAACGTGACCGGCTCGCCCATCAGCACGGCGAGCAAGGTGCCGAAAAATGGCGCGACGGAAAAATAGGCACCCGTACGCGCCGTGCCGAGGTGGCGCAAGCCGAGGACAAACAGGGTCAGGCTCACGCCGTATGCGAGTAAGCCCATCACCAGGGCTCCGACCAGCGGCTGGATCGCGGGGAGCGAAGCGCCCAAGCAGAAAGCCAAGGCCAGGTTGACGCTACCCGATATCAGGCCTTTTATTGCGGCTATCCAGGTGGCGTCGGCGAGCGAGACCCTGCGTGTCAGGTTGTTGTCGATACCCCATGCGAGGCAGGCACCGAGGATAAGCAGCGCGGGCCATACTCCGGCAAAACGCATTTCCTGCGGCCAGCTTAACACTGCCGCACCCGCCACGATGGCGAGCATGCCCAAGGCGATGCGGCGGTCGAAATTTTCCTTGAATACAAACCATGCCAGCAGCGCGGTGAATACGCTTTCCGCATTCAGCAGCAGGGATGCACCGGATGCCGGCATTGCGCTCAGTCCGGTCATCAGCAGCACGGGGGCAACGATGCCGCCTGCCAGAATCGCTCCGGCAAACCACGGCAGTTCTTTGTGTGCGAGGTGAACGGCGGGGGCGTTGCCCAGGCGGCGATAAAGCATCAGGCCGCCGCCGGAACCCAGATACAGCAAGCCGGCCAGCAGCCACGGATCGACCGCATCAAGCAGCCATTTCGCCAGGGGAGTGCCGGTGCCGAAGAGCAATGCGGCGCCAAGTGCCGCCGCCACTCCGGGTTGGCGTATGCCTGCACCCCATTTCATGGTCGTGTATTACCCGTTAGCCGCGCGTGTTCGATTGCGTGTCGAACCGGCTCAGTTCGACGAACGGCGCAGGTTGCCAGCCGGGTTTGCGGTGTTCGGCAATCACGTTGGTAAAGATGCCGCCGCGCACGTAGAACTTGGCGGTGAGGCGCATGAAGCGCGGCTGGGTGACGGCGACGAGGTCATCCAGGATGCGGTTGGTGACGTCCTCATGGAAATGGCCTTCCTCGCGGAACGACCACATATAGAGCTTGAGGCTCTTCAGTTCCACGCATTGCTGGTCGGCGATGTAATCCAGGATCAGCGTGGCGAAGTCGGGCTGGCCGGTTTTGGGGCACAGGCAGGTGAATTCCGGTATTTCCATATGGATATGGTAGTCGCGCGTTGGCTGCGGGTTGGGGAAAGTCTCTAAGGTTTTATCGGATTGCGTGGTCATTTTGTTGAGGGGCTCGGCTTGGGTTAGAATGCCGCGCATTATATCGTTAGCCGGAGAGGGCTTCTATAAATTCAAAATCCTAAGCGAGGCAAGGCGCGAATAAAAAATGGCGACGCGGCATATAGTTAATATGTAAGGAGGCATTTTTTGTGAGCAACGCAGCATCGCGACGGAGTTTGGATTTATAGAAGTTCACGAGAATCAAATTGCGTCTATCCCATATCAAGCTGGCTGGATTCAAATCTTTCGTCGATCCCACGCACATCGCACTGCCCGGGCAGCTCGTGGGCGTCGTCGGGCCGAACGGTTGCGGCAAGTCCAACGTGATCGATGCCTTGCGCTGGGTGCTGGGCGAATCGCGCGCCTCGGCCTTGCGCGGCGAATCCATGCAGGACGTTATTTTCAACGGCTCCGGCAATCGCAAGCCGGTGGCGCGCGCCAGCGTGGAGTTGATATTCGACAACTCCTTGGGCAAGGCTGCCGGACAGTGGTCGAGCTACGCCGAGATTGCCATCAAGCGCGTGCTACAGCGCGACGGCGATTCCAACTACTACATCAACAACCAGCACGTGCGCCGCAAGGACGTGACCGATATCTTCCTCGGTACCGGTTTGGGCGCGCGCGCTTACGCCATCATCGAACAGGGCATGATTTCGCGCATCATCGAGGCCAAGCCGGAAGAGTTGCGCGTATTCCTCGAAGAAGCGGCAGGCGTTTCCAAATACCGCGACCGTCGCCGCGAGACCGAGTTGCGTCTGGGAGATACCCGCGACAACCTGCTGCGCGTCAGCGACATCTTGCAGGAACTCGACAAACAACTGGTGCATCTGGGCGAGCAGGCCGAGGTCGCCAAGCAGTACCGCAGGCTGGAATCTTCCCGCGAAACGACACAGCGCCTGCTGTGGCTCGTGAATAAGCAAGAAGCGGAAGCGCGCCGGGTGCGCGTGGCGCAGCAAGTCGAAAAGACCAAAAACGAGCTCGAAGCCGAAATCGCCAAGCTGCGCGAAGTGGAAAGTACCCTGGAAAGCGCGCGCAGCGAGCATTTCGCGCTGGCGGATGCGCTGCATGCCAAGCAGGGCGACCTGTACACCACCAATGCCGAAGTGTCGCGGCTGGAGCAGCAAATCTCTTTCCTGAACGAGCAGCGCAACCGCATGGCGCAGCAGATCGCCAACGGCGAGCGCCAGATCGAGCAGCAGCGCAATCAGTTGCAGGGCTTGCAGTCCCTGCTGGAACATTGGACGCATCAGCAACAGGAAGCGGCAGTGCGCGTCGAGATTTGCGAGAACCGCGCCGACACAGAATCACAACACCTGCCACGGGTAGAAGATGCCGCGCGTGCCGCGCAGGAGCGCCATAACGCCGTGCAGCGCGAGCAATTGCTGGCGCAACAGCAATTGCAGCTGGCCGAAACGCAGCGCGGACATATCCACAGCAATTTGCAGCAGTTGGACGGACGCAAAGCGCGTTTGCTGCTGGAGCGGGACAACCTGCCGCAGCCCAACCATGAGGCGCTAGAGCAGGCACGGCAACAGATTGCGGAAATGCAGATGGAGCAGGAGGCCCAGCAGGAAATGTTGGCGCAACTGCAAGCGCAATTGCCCTTGGCGGAGGGCGAGCGCCGCAGCCAGCGCGTCGCGGCACAAGAGCTGGAGCGGCAACTGGGCCAGGTGGAAGCACGTCTGGAGGCGCTCAAGCAATTGCAGGCCAAGCTCGACAACGACAAGGATTTGAAGAGCTGGCTGGTGCAGCATCAGTTGGAAAACGCACCGCGCCTGTGGCAATCGGTGCGTATCGAACAAGGCTGGGAAGACGCGCTGGAAGCGGTGTTGCGCGAACGCCTGAACGCGCTGGCGTTGGCGCGGCTGGAAGATGCGGCAAGCTGGAACGATGTGCCGCCGGCCAAGTTGGCGGTGTTCTCCGCCAATGGCGCGCGTGCTTCTGCGCATCGGGCGCAGGCCGGATTGACGCCGTTGGCGGGCTATGTGCGTTGCGAAGATATGCAAGCGGCTCCGGTGGTGGAAGATTGGCTGTCCGGTGTGTATGCGGTGGCCGGTTTGAACCAGGCCTTGGCGCAGCGTGCCAGCCTGCCGGCAGGCGCATGGTTGGTCACGCCGCAAGGCCATCTGGTTGGCGCGCACAGCGTGTTGTTCCATGCGCCGGACAGCCAGTTGCACGGCGTGCTGGCGCGCCAGCGCGAGATCGAGAATCTGCAACAGGAAGCGCAGCAACAAGCCGAGGCGCTGGAGCTGGGCAAGCAACTCGTGACGCAGGCGGAAGAGGCGTGCTGCGCTATCGAAAGCCGCCTCGGTCCGTTGCATTCGTCCGGCAGCGAATTGCAGCAACGCCAGCATGCGCTGCAAATGCAGGTGCTCAAACTGACGCAAGCGAACGAACGCAGTTCCGAGCGCCGCATGCAGATCGGACAGGAATTGCAGGAGCTGGCGGAGCGCGCCAGCGAAGAGCAACGCCAGCTCGAAGAGATCGCGGAGCGCATGCTCATATTGCGCGAAGACATGGCGACGCATCAGGAAGAGGCCGCGCAGGCGCGGCAAAAATCGTTTGAGCAGGACACCTTGCTGCGCGAGCAACGCGAGCGTTCGCAAAAAGCCCTGCACGAGTTGCAGGAAGCCCGCTTTTTTGCCAAGACCTGCGTGGATAAAATCGGCGACCTCGATCACAACATCAAACATAGCATCACCACGCTGAATCAATTGGAGGTGGCCTTGGCCCATACCCGCCATGAGTTGGCGAATATGGCCGACGATGTGAACCAGCAGCAATTGCAGTCTGTATTGGAGCGGCGGCAAGTGCATGAACAGGCGCTGGCCGAAGCGCGCAATGTGCTGGAACACGCCACGCTGAACCTCAATAAGCTGGAACAAGAGCGCATGCTGGGCGAACAGAAGCTCAATCCGCTGCGCGAAAAAGTTAACGAGATCACGCTGAAAGAGCAGGAAGCGCGCTTGCAATCCGGGCAGTGGGCCGAGCAATTGCAAGGTGTGGATGAAGCGCCGCTGTTGGCGCAACTGGAAAGCAATCCGGCCAAACCCGCCGCCTTGCAGGCCGAATTGACCCGTCTGGGCGAGGGCATCACCGCGCTCGGTGCGGTCAATCTGGCGGCGCTGGACGAGTTGCAAGCGTCACAGGAGCGCAAGGCGTATCTGGACGCGCAGGCCAAGGACTTGAACGAGGCCATGGAAACGCTGGAAGCGGCGATACGCCGCATCGACAAAGAGTCGCGCGACCTGTTGATGGGCACCTACGACGAAGTGAACCGCCATCTGGCCGAGTTGTTCCCTGTGCTGTTCGGCGGCGGCGATGCGCGTCTGGTGCTGACCGGTGAAGAAATCCTCGACAGCGGCGTGCAGGTGATGGCGCATCCGCCCGGCAAAAAAAATTCCTCGATCCATTTGCTGTCCGGCGGCGAAAAGGCGCTTACCGCCATCGCGCTGGTGTTCTCGCTGTTCCAACTCAATCCCGCACCGTTCTGCCTGCTCGACGAAGTGGATGCGCCGCTGGACGATACCAACACCGAACGTCTGTGCAACCTGGTCAAGAAGATGGCGGTGCATACCCAATTCGTTTTCATCAGCCACAACAAGATTACCATGGAACTGGCGCAGCAATTGGTTGGCGTCACCATGCAGGAACGCGGCGTATCCAAGGTGGTATCGGTGGATATCGAAGCAGCGTTGCGCATGCGTGACGAAAGCGCTGTGGCCGCCTAATCGGTAAGCAAGTTAGCTGAGGCGGCACGTGGCGATACGAATTCTTTTGATATAATGCGCGCTTTGCAGAGGACGGTCTTCATGCGCATCATTCAAAAAGCTCTCACCTTCGACGATGTTTTGCTGGTTCCGGCACATTCCAGCATCTTGCCGCGCGATGTCAGTCTGCGCACCAAGCTCACCCGCAACATCTCTCTGAATATCCCTTTGTTGTCCGCCGCGATGGATACGGTGACGGAGTCGCGTCTGGCGATCGCTTTGGCGCAAGAAGGCGGCATCGGCATCGTGCACAAGAATATGTCGGCGCAGGCTCAGGCGGACAAGGTCGCCAAGGTCAAGCGTTTCGAGAGCGGCGTGGTGAAAGATCCGGTGACGGTTTCGCCCGACATGACCGTGCGCGAAGTACTGAACCTGACGCGCAAATTCAAGATTTCCGGCTTGCCGGTCGTGCAGGACAACCAGTTGGTCGGTATCGTGACCAACCGCGATTTGCGTTTTGAAACCCGTCTGGATCAGCCCGTGCGCGCCATCATGACGCCGCGCGAGCGCCTCATTACCGTCAAAGAAAATGCCCAGTTGGACGAAGCGCGCAGCCTGATGCACGAGCATCGTATCGAGCGCGTGCTGGTGGTGAACGACGCGTTCGAGTTGCGCGGTTTGATGACGGTGAAAGACATCCTCAAATCCAACGAACATCCGAATGCCTGCAAGGACGATCAAGGCCGCTTGCGCGTGGGTGCTGCGGTGGGCGTGGGCGAGGGCACCGAAGAGCGCGTGGCTTTGCTGGCCGAAGCCGGTGCGGATGTGATCGTGGTCGATACCGCACACGGCCATTCGCAAGGCGTGCTGGATCGCGTGCAATGGGTCAAAAAGAACTTCCCCAAGATCGAAGTCATCGGCGGCAACATCGCCACCGGTGCGGCTGCGCGCGCGTTGGTTGACCACGGTGCGGACGGTGTTAAAGTCGGTATTGGCCCCGGCTCAATCTGTACCACACGTATCGTGGCGGGGGTGGGCGTGCCGCAAATTACCGCCATTCAAAATGTCGCCGACGCATTGCGTGGCACTGGTGTTTCTTTGATCGCCGACGGCGGTGTACGTTTCTCCGGCGACATTTCCAAGGCGATCGCGGCGGGCGCGCATGTGGTGATGCTGGGCGGATTGTTCGCCGGCACGGAAGAGGCACCGGGCGAGATCGAATTGTTCCAGGGGCGTTCTTACAAGTCGTATCGCGGCATGGGCAGCTTGGGCGCGATGCAGCAAGGCTCCAGCGACCGTTACTTCCAGGACAATGAAGGCAGTCAGGACAAGCTGGTGCCCGAAGGAGTCGAAGGCCGCGTACCGTACAAGGGCAGCGTGCTGGCCGTGATTCACCAATTGATGGGCGGCCTGCGTGCAAGCATGGGTTACCTCGGTTGCGAGAGTATTCCTGCGGTGCATGAGCGTGCCGAGTTCGTGCAGATCACGGCTGCCGGTATCCGCGAATCGCACGTGCATGACGTGCAGATCACCAAAGAAGCACCTAACTACCATATTGACTAGGATTGAGGAACGAGGATTTAGGATTGAGTAAAACCTCTCCTAAATCCTCGTTCCTATATCCTCAATCCTGAAGAAACTATGCACAAAAAAATCCTCATCCTCGACTTCGGTTCCCAGTATTCGCAGTTGATCGCGCGCCGTGTGCGCGAAACTAATGTGTATTGCGAATTGCATCCTTGGGATATGGCGGTTGGAGAAATTCGCGCGTTTAGCCCGGCAGGGATTGTTTTGTCCGGCGGTCCGAACTCGGTTTACGAGGACGAAACGCCTAAAGCGCCGCAAGCGGTATTCGAGCTGGGTGTTCCCGTGCTGGGCATTTGCTACGGCATGCAGACCATGGCGGCGCAACTGGGCGGGGCGGTGGAATCTGGCCGCGTGCGCGAATTCGGTTATGCCGAAATCCGTGCGCAAGGGCACAGCAAATTGTTCGACGGCATCCAGGATAAAACCAACGCGCAAGGCCACGGTCTGCTCGATGTGTGGATGAGCCACGGCGATAAGGTGACCAAGCTGCCGCAAGGTTTCTCGGTGATCGCTTCCAACGAAGCGACGCCCATCGCGGCAATGGCGGACGAGTCGCGCCGTTTCTACGCGGTACAGTTCCATCCCGAAGTCACCCATACCTATCAGGGTAAAGCCTTGCTGGGACGCTTCGTGCATGACATTTGCGGCTGCGGCAAAGACTGGAACATGCCGGACTACATCAGCGAAGCGGTGGAAAAAATCCGCGCGCAAGTCGGCAGCGAAGAGGTCATTCTGGGCTTGTCCGGCGGCGTGGATTCATCCGTCGCGGCGGCTTTGCTGCATCGCGCCGTCGGCGATCAACTCACCTGCGTATTCGTGGACAACGGCCTGTTGCGCCTGAACGAAGCGGAGCAGGTGATGGAGACATTCGCCCAGAATCTCGGCGTGAAAGTGATCCATGTTGATGCTGGCACAGAATTCATGAAGCACCTGGCCGGGGTGTCCGATCCCGAGCAGAAACGCAAAATCATCGGTCGCGAATTCGTCGAAGTATTCCAGCGCGAATCCGCCAAATTGAAACAAGCCAAGTGGCTGGCGCAGGGCACCATCTATCCCGATGTGATCGAGTCTGCCGGAGCCAAGACCAAGAAGGCGCACACCATCAAGTCGCACCACAACGTGGGCGGCTTGCCGGACTCCCTGCATCTGAAACTGCTGGAGCCCTTGCGCGAATTGTTCAAGGACGAAGTGCGCGAACTCGGCGTGGCGCTGGGCTTGCCCGCCGACATGGTGTACCGCCATCCCTTCCCCGGCCCCGGTCTGGGCGTGCGCATTCTGGGCGAAGTGAAGCACGAGTACGCCGAGTTGCTGCGCCGCGCCGATGCCATCTTTATGGAAGAGTTGCGCAACACGCGCGATGTGTCCGGCAAGACCTGGTACGAACTCACCTCGCAAGCCTTTACCGTATTCCTGCCGGTCAAGAGCGTCGGCGTGATGGGCGACGGGCGCACCTACGAATGGGTGGTCAGCCTGCGCGCGGTGCAGACGCAGGACTTCATGACCGCACACTGGGCGCATCTGCCCTACGAGTTGCTGGGCAAAGTCTCCAACCGCATCATCAACGAAGTGCGCGGCATCAACCGCGTGGTCTACGACATCTCCGGCAAGCCGCCCGCGACGATCGAGTGGGAGTAAAACGACTGAGGTGTTTGTAAAAGAGATGAGCCAGAGAAATCTGGCTCATCTCTTTTTTGCTGCCTATCCTTCAGTAGTTCGCAGCTTAACGTGAAACTCGCGTAGCGATTCGTTCGCCTCCTCGCCCGCTTGCGGGAGAGGATTGAGGTGAGGGGAATGGGCATGGCGAGTTTCATTATCAGGGGTGGCTGCTCGCCATGCCCGTTAGGTTAACGGCCTCGTGCGGGAACCAGTGTGAACGTGTTGACGCCGGGACGCTCTTCGGGGCCCAAGTGCCCCAGCAATTCCCGCAGAGCTTCTTCTTTGCCGCTGGCGGCTTGCGCCGTGCCTTTGAAGGCTAATCCCGTCGCGGTGGAAAAATGGCCTTGTCCTGCCAATTGCAGCGCGCCCGAGGTGGTATTCAGCGCGATATCCACTCCGGCAGACGAACTGGAAAACGTGAAGTGATAATTGCCCAATGGCGCGATGCTGCTGAGCAATGAACTGGCATTCAGCCAGTCTGCGGCGGCTGTCCCCTGTACGCCTTGTTCGGTGATAATCAACGAGTCGCTTTTGAAAATGATCTGTCCACGCAGTTGTGCCGGTTTCAAAAAATCCGAGGCTTCGTCCAGCAGTAGTGCCGACAGGGGAAGGTAGGCGCGGCGCAGTTCGATTTGGCCGGGCGATACGATGATGTCCATGGGGGCGGATTGCGCCTCATCGTCCCATTGCAATTGCGCGTTCAACTTACCGCTGAAAAGCGCGAGCGTGGCAATATTCCAATGCAGCGTAGCCAGCGTGATTGGGCCGCCGCCGCGCTGATGCAAAACCGGATTGGCGCTGCCGCGCCATAGCGTTCCCCGTGTATTGGCAAGCTCCGCGCGCCCGTTGCTGGCATGGTCGATGATACGGCTGAGCAGGCTGGCAGGCGCGGTGACGATAAGCACGCAGAGGTAGGCAGCGATCAGCAGCATCCAACTCCATTTATTCATTGGACGTTTCCGTTGCTTAGCGTAGCGCTGATTTTGACCATGCCGGTTTGCGGCAAAGCGGAGATGGAAATCGAATCCGCGCGGATGTGCTGTTCCTGTTGCAAGTCGCGCAACCAGGCCATCCATGCCGTGAAGGAAATCGCATCGCAGGTGACGCGCACCCCGTTGGACTCCTGTATTTCCAGCGTGTTGATTGCCGTGCGCAACTGGTGCCGCTGCGCGGATTCTTCAACACTGGTTTTTAACGCTGCGGCATCCAGCGCGGCCAGTTGCGGGCGATGGCGCAAGGCGTCTACTTCTGCCGCTTCGTCGTTCAGTTTTGCAGCCTGCGCCTGTAATACAGGTAAAGTTTCGTGCAGTTTTGCTACGGTGCGATGCGCGGGTTGCCACAGCAAAAAATAATAGACGACGGGGAGCAGCACTGCGGCAGCCCACACAATCATGCGCCGTTCCTGTGCGGGTCGGCCGCTCCAATGTTTGCTGCGCAATTCCTGCCAGCGTGTTTTCATAGAACACCTCCCGCCCGAATCGCCAGGCGCGTTTCGACGCCGTTGCCGGTATCGCGAACATCGCCCGAACGTATGCTCAGCCCCTTGTCTTGCAAGCGTTGTTGCAGGGCGCGTACTTCGGCTGCGGTGCGTAATTTCACATCGACATCGAGCCTGCCGGATTCGTAGTGCAGTGCCGTGATGCTACCGTTCGGCAACGGGGAGAGCGCACTTGATGCCCGATCGAGCAAGGGCAGAAAATCGGCCTCGTCCGGCAATCCGGCGCCGTGGCGCAATGCGGCGATATTGCGCTGCATCTGCAACGGCGGATTGACCACGGTGCTGGTTTCGCCGAATGCCTTGCGGAATGTGCGTTCCATCTCTTTGGCGACGGCAGTTTTTTCATGGCTGAGCAAACTCCACTCGATGTTGGTTCCCAGCGTTTCGATGACGAGTGCGGCGAGCAGGATGAACGCGGCAGGGCGCAACTTGGGTAGCCATTCATGCAATTTGGCTTTGGGCGCAAGCGGCCCCCACAGCAGATTCAGCGTGTCGTTGGGAATAGGCTCGCGCCGCCAATCCCACGGCTCGCCGAGACTGAACTCGACGGGCAACTTGGGCCACTGCGGTAATTCGGTTTCATCGCCATGCGTTGCGCAACGCAGCAGGATGTTTTTCGGCGGTGTTGCATTCAGGCTCAGACTCAGCGCCAGCGGCGGATGCAGTTCGTCGCCATGATCCAGCGCCATGCCGGATGTGGCACCTGTGCGCATGAAGCCTTTGTCGCCGTCCCATACCACCACCCAGGTTTCCGGGGGCAAGTTCGGCAACAGCATTTCCGGTACGGCACGGCGCAAGGGGATGTTCGCCGTGTGGCAGGCCGCGACGATGCTTTGCAGCCACTGTTTATCGACGACAAAGAGCGAACGCTGCCCGTCTTTTTGCGCGGCACCCGGTACGACGTGGTTATCTTCCGGGTCGGTCAGGGTGTATTCCTCCGCCACAAACGGTAAGGCCGCTTCCCAGCGGTGCCGCGATTGGGCGGGCATCTTCACGTTTACGCACATCAGGCGGGTGGCGGAGATGATGGCGATGTAGTCGTCGGCTTTAGGCAGTGCAGCGGGAGGAGAATTGCCCGATTGCAAAACAGCGCCGGCGTCATCGCACAGCACCCAAGGGCAGGGCGAGGCGCTGTCGTGCCATGCGGCGGAAAAATAAATGCGCAGTTTCATCGTGCGGAGTTAATTTGGGGTGGCGGATATTACCATCCGCGCCAGATTAGCAGCCAGTTCCATAGTATTCACTGCACATTCTGCCAAACAACCGTCGGCCACTCATGGGAACGCTGCACTAACGCCTGGGTGACCACCTGGGAGTTATTCACGGAAGCGCGCCCGGTGATCCAGAAAAAGGTACTGCTGACGCTAATGTCGCTATCGTCGATCTTGATGCCGTTGTTGGGCAGGCGTTGCTTGAAATCGGCAATGTCCTTGAACGGATTGCCGCGCCGTTGTTGCACGAGCATGCGCGCTTCGGACAGCGACATGTTCTGCGCAATGGCGGACAGCACTTCGGCGGGCGCAAAATTGATGTTGATCGCGCCGTTGATCGTGCCGTTGAGCGGAAGCACGGATACGAAGGGTTTCAGGTGCGCGATGGTTTGAGTATCGAATCCTTTTACCCGCGCCAATTCGCCCAATTCCACCAGCGGGCGGTTGGCCGCGCGGTAGGGACGGGGCAGGGCGAGGTAGTAACCATCCTCGGCTCCGCCCTGGGGCTGCACTTCGCTGTCGGCATCCATCCAGTCGGCCAAGGCGGGAGCCAATTCCGCAGGCAGGTTGAGGATAGCGAGCAGGCGCTGGAATTTGGCCAGGTCGGGCGTGCTGGTAGCGCCGTAGCGCACGAGGCTGTTGAGATTGAACAGCCCCTGCCGGTCTTCGATGATGCCGAGTACCTCGCCGTTTTCCACCGGCATGGCGGGCAGGCGCAATGTCCACATTTCCGTCTCATGGTCGATATTGTTGGAGTGCGCATCGTCGGCCAGCACAGCCCGCGCCCAGTCTATCCCCGCAATGCCCAGCCGCCTTGCCTGGGTGTGGTCGAACTGTGTTTCGACCTGGCGCTGCCACAGGCTCTGCTGCTGCGAAATGTAGACGGCGAGCGTGGTGGCGAGCGCCACGATGAGCATGACCATGATGACGGCTACGCCTGTTTGTCTGGTCCGATTCATTGCAGCGCAAAAATCCGTGAAATTTTTTCGCCGCTGGCGAGCGTCAGGTTCATCTCGACGGCGAAGGGCGTGCCGGAACTGGTGCCTGCCGGCGGCCATAACGCCTGCCAGTTATTGTTGTTGTCCAGATAGCGCAATTTGAATTCGCGCACGCCTTCCAATAAAGGATAACGCGCGGGTTTTGCGTGCAACTCCTGATCCAGCGCGAGCCAGCGCAGCATCACGATCTCGCCGCGCTCGAAGCGATAGGCGATGCGTTGCGGGGAGAGCATTTCGGTGTCTTGGTCGCTTATCCCGGCGCGGGTGAAGGTGAGCTCGGCATCGTTTTCGCCGACCAGCACAACATGCCCCACCCATTCCGGCGCCAAGTCGCCCGTCGCCTCGCGCACGGGGCGATGCACGGCTTGGGCGATGTCCGATTCCATGCGCGAAAAGAAAAATGCGAGGTGCTGCCATTTGCGGGTTTCCGCGGCGACGCGTTCGCGCGTTTGCAACACCGCGTTCAAGCCGCGATAGCCCGCGACGGAGATAAAGGTCAGGATCATCAGCGCGACCAACAGTTCGACCAGCGTGAACCCCTTGTGTTTATTGATAGTCATCGGCGCGGCATCTCGACCAGATAGCCGCTGAGCCGGCGCAAGGCGTAGCCGGTGTCGTCCGGCGTGGAAATGCTGATTTCGATGCGGCGGAACGCCGGGTTGGGCGTGCTGCTAATTTCTTCTTTCCAGAGCAGCCGGATGCCGGCCTGGGTTTCTTCGCCGTTTTGCGTGCCGACCGGCAGCCAGTCGCCGCGTGCGGCATGCAGTGCGATGCGGTTTTGCGCCACCCAGTCGGCGAGCAGACGTATGCGCATTTCCTCGGCGTGGTTGGTGGCCGCGCCGGTGGCGCGCAATACCGCCGCAAGCGCAATCGCCAGAATGGCCAATGCGACCAGTATCTCCAGCAGGGTAAAACCGCTATGACGAGAGGAAGGCTTAGCGGCGCGCATCGGCAGTTTCGCCCTGCGAGTTAGGCTCCACGATGACTTCGCCCGTGCTTTTGCCTATGACAGAGGTGCTAAAAGAGGCGTTGCTCATGCGGATGCGGAAAGGCAACGCAAAGGCCGACGAGCTCAACGCAAGCTGTTCGCCGTGTTTGAGCGGGCGGTCTTCCACGGAAATTTCGTTGATCTGCATGCCCTCGGGCAAGGTGCGCGGACGAAATGCGGTGTCGTCTTCTATGCGCGCCCAGTCGCCATAGCCGTTTTTCCTCCAGAAGCGGTAGCTGTTTTTTTCGCCCGACCACGCCATGGAGCGACCGCTGGAACGCGCTTCGAGTCCGGCGTTTTCCAGCAACAGGGCAAGGCGTGCAGCCTCTTCGCGCAAGGTAGTGCGCTCGTCCGGCATGAGTTGCACCACCACGATGCCGAGGGCGATGCCCATGACGACCAGGACGACGAGCAATTCGACGAGAGTGAAGCCGTGTTGGGGGCTGTGCAACGTGCAAGCCGGAACGCGAAAAGACCCGCTATGGCTCATTGGGGATTAGAGCTCCCAAGAACCAATATCCGTATCGCTGCCTTCGCCGCCCGCCGCACCATCCGCCCCCAGGCTCATCACGTCGATATCTCCGTGCAGACCGGGTTGCAGATATTGGTAAGCGTTGCCCCACGGGTCTTTGGGCAGTTTTTCCAGATAGCCGTTGCCTTTCCAGTTAGGCGGGATAGGTGCAGACGCGGGTTTTTTGACCAGGGCTTGCAAGCCCTGCTCGGTGCTGGGGTAGCGCATGTTGTCCAGCTTGTAGAGTTTGAGCGCCTGGACTATCGAGCCGATGTCCTGTTTGGCTGCGGTGATGCGCGCCTCATCCGGGCGGCCCATCACCTTGGGCACGATCAAGGCCGCGAGTACGCCGAGGATGACGATCACGACCATCACTTCGATGAGGGTGAAGCCACGGGAGAGAGAGTCAGTTTTTTTGCGGATATTCATCATGATAAGCATTGTCAAAAGGTGGTTTCAAAAAGTGTGGGCGGCAGTGTACCAAAACAGGCTGAAAAATAACCACTGCATTCATAGCAGCGAAATCATTCTGCCTCCCTTTGTGTATACTAGCGCCCCAACTTGATGGGAGTGCTATGCGCTTGGGTGTCGGAAAAATAGGGGTTCAGGTTGAGATGGTCGGTGCGGGAGCATCGGCTGTTTTTTCACGCTTGCCATTCTCTGGGCATGCCTTTGGGGCGGTGGTGATCGGCGCTCTATTGGCAAAATGGACATGGATTTTATTTGCGCCGCATACTCTGGAGGTGCTTCCGCCCAAACCGGAGATCGTAGCGGAAGCTTCCGCTGCATTGTTCGGCGTGGCGGCTTCGGGTGCTGCGGCAACCACTGTCGGAGCGGTGGTGTCGAATGTGCGCTTGCTCGGGGTGTTTAGCGGCAAACAGGGATTCGCGGTGTTTAAGCTGGACGAAAAAAGTCAGCACGGTGTGGCGCTAGGCGAGGAGGTATCTCCCGGCAACAAGCTGGTCGAGGTCGCGGACGACCATGTGCTGATCGAGCATAACGGGGCGCGTCAGCGCGTGAATCTGGAAAATAAATTCGCGGACAGCAAAGGGCTGGTCGTGGAGCCATCCGCGTTATCGTCTACGCCCAATGCGGAACGGGCGGTGGCGGAGTGGAACAAGGCGCGTCAAGAAATGCAGAAAAAGCGGGAACAGTCCGATGCGCACCAATAACAAGTCGTCCATGGTTAAATCCGGCAAGGGTCGTCAATGAATCGAGTGTTAAGCAGGTGGATGTCGCGTCTGTCTTTGGCCGTCGCATTGTGTTTTTCCGTGTCTGTGCTGGCGGCCACCGAGGAAAAAGTGTCGCTCAACTTTGTGAATGCGGACATCGAAGAGGTGGTGCGCGCGATATCGCATATCACCGGCAAAAATTTCCTCATGGATCCGCGCGTGAAGGGCACGATCAATATCGTTTCGGCCACGCCGGTTCCGGCTTCGCTGGCTTACGACATCCTGCTGTCGGCCTTGCGTATGCAGGGCTTTGCGGCGGTAGAGTCGGGCGGGGTGACCAAGGTGCTGCCCGAGGCGGATGCGAAGTTGCATATCGGCGCATCCAGCGATGCAAAAGGCGGCGGCGATAAGCTGGTAACGCGCGTGTACATGCTCAAGCACGAGTCGGCGGTGCAACTGGTGCCGGTCTTGCGTCCGCTGATTGCGCCCAATAACGTCGTGGTGGCTTATCCCAACAGCAACGCGCTGGTGGTGACGGATTACGCGAGCAATCTGAAACGCATCGAGCAAATCGTTGCGTCCATCGACCAGCCCAGCGTGGAGGGGCCGGTGGTCATTCCTGTCAAATACAGTTCGGCTCTGGACTTGGCGGCGACCATCGCCCGTTTGATGCAGGATGGGGCGGTCGTCCCTACCGGCTCGACCGACGCTAGCCAGCGCTTCACCCTCGTGGCCGACTCGCGCAGCAACTCGCTGCTGTTGCGTACCGACAGCCCGGCGCGGGTAATGCGCGTGCGCGACCTAGTGGCCAAGCTGGATGTGGCAGGCTCCGCGCCCGGCAATATGCACGTGGTCTATTTGAAGAATGCGGATGCGGCGAAGATTGCGCAGACCTTGCGTGCGGTGGTGGCGGGCGATGTTTCGGCGGCACCGGCTCCCGGCGCTGCGGGAGCCGGCATGATCCAGGCCGACGCTGCCTCGAACGCGCTCATCATCACCGCGCCGGATGCCATCTACAACAATCTGCGCGCCGTGGTGGAAATGCTGGACGTGCGCCGCGCGCAGGTGTTCGTGGAAGCGCTGATCGCCGAGGTCACGGCGGACAAGGTGGCCGAGTTCGGCGTGCAATGGCAGTCGCTGAGCGGCATCAACAAGCCGGGTGTGAACGTGATCGGCGGCACCAACTTCGGCTCGACCGGAAACATCATGGCTGCCGCAGGAAGCACCGCGACAGCCAATATCGGCACGGCGGGGCAAGGCTTGAACATCGGCATCGTGAAAGGCACGACCCATATCCCGGGTTTGGGCGATGTGTTGAATCTGGGCATGCTGGCCAAATTTCTGGAAACCGACTCCAATGCCAACATCCTGTCCACGCCGAATCTGCTGACGCTGGACAACGAAGAAGCCAAGATCATCATCGGCCAGAACGTGCCGTTCATCACCGGCAGTTACGCGCAGACCGGCTCGACTACGACGGCGTCGCCGTTCCAGACCATCGAGCGCAAGGACGTGGGGTTGACCTTGCGCATCAAACCGCAAATCTCGGAAGGCGGCACGGTGAAGATGCAGGTGTACCAGGAAGTCTCCAGTGTGCAAAACCTGACCAATACCGCCGGCGTCATTACCAACAAGCGTTCGCTGGAGTCGAGCGTGCTGGTGGATGAAGGCCAGATCGTGGTGCTGGGTGGATTGATCCAGGATTCGGTGTCTACCGGTGAAGACAAGGTGCCCGTGTTGGGCGACCTGCCGTGGCTGGGGAATTTGTTCCGGCATGAGACGCGCCGCAACAGCAAAACGAATCTCATGATTTTCATCCGCCCCTATGTGCTGCGCACCGCAACCGCCGCCAACGGACTGACGCAAGACCGTTACGAATATCTGCGCGGCGAAGAAAAGGCCAGCCAGTTGCCTTCGCGTTCCGTGATGCCGGACATGCCGGCGCCGACCTTGCCGCCGTTGAATCTTAGAGCCGAGCCGCCGGTGCCGTTGAGCCTGAAAACCGAGCCGTCTTTACTGCCGCCCACCTCCAAGTGGGGGGCAACATCCGCCGCCAAAAAAACCTCCGCCAATATTCCCTGAGCCCGATGACCATGGATGCATCTCCGGCACCCGCCTCGGTTAAAGCCATATCGAAAAAGATTCCCTATGCCTTTGCCAAAAGCAAGGGCGTGCTGCTCACGCATTGGGACGCGGATGCCGCGAACGTCTCGCTGCGCGCCGGTGCGGCGGCGGAGACGCTGGCGGAAGTGCAGCGCGTGCTGGGAGTGCCGTTGAAAGCGACACTGATTTCGGTTGCCGATTTCGATCACGCGCTGGCGCGAGCCTATGCGCAGGCCGAAGGCTCCGCCGCCGCGATGGTGGAAGATGTCGAACAGGACATGGACTTGTCGCAACTGGTGCATGATCTGCCGCAGACCGAAGACCTGCTCGACGCGGAGAACGATGCCCCGGTGATCCGCATGATCAACGCGCTGCTGACCCAGGCC
>SCUU01000178.1 GCA_004297065.1 Gallionellaceae bacterium | reverse complement strand
CAAAGGTCCTACTGGTGAAAGAGGAGAACACGGCGATAAAGGCCAGCCCGGAGAAAAAGGAGAACGTGGCGAAAAAGGACCGCTTGGTGATAAAGGCGACAAGGGAGTAACAGGTACACCTGGAGAACGAGGAGAAAAAGGTCCTACAGGCATTCCAGGCCCTCCAGGAGATAAGGGAATCCTAGGAGCTCCAGGTGAGCGGGGCTCAAAAGGACCAACCGGTGAAAAAGGACCGCCTGGTGAAAAGGGAACACAAGGCCCACAAGGACCTGCTGGCGATAAAGGATTAACAGGAATTCCTGGACCACAAGGCGACAAGGGTCCACAGGGTCCACTTGGTGAAAAAGGAGAAAAAGGGGTAACCGGTCCTCCCGGAGAAAGAGGCGAGAAAGGTCCAAAAGGTCCACAAGGGCCACAAGGTGAACGTGGTCCACAAGGGCTGCCAGGTGAGCGAGGACCGCAAGGTCCACAGGGTGTCCAAGGACCGCAAGGTCCGCAAGGTTCAGCAGGAGAAAAAGGTCCGCGAGGTCAACAAGGTGAACCAGGAGAACAAGGTCTTCCAGGCCCACCAGGTCCAAGAGGTCCACCAGGCCCGCCAGGTGAATCAGGACAAGCAGGAATTCCAGAAGAATACAAGGCGATGTTTAAGGAACTACTTGAGCTTCTTACAGCAAAAAATATCATCACAACTGAAGACCAGATAAAACTGATGAGTTATCTTTACTAGCTACTATCTTCAAATATACTCTAGTCAGGAATATCTACAATGAGTCAACCAAAAGACAAAATTGAATTCAAAATGCTTGATTACAAAAGAGTAGGACAAGAACATGTTTCATTTGAGCTTGAAGATGGGACAATAGTAAAAGTAAAGGTGGATCTGGACAGAGCTGGCGTTGCAACAAATCACACAAACCCTGACGGAACTCCACATTATGCAATAAACACATCAGTAAAGTTATACATTATTCCAAGCAACAGAAAGTTTTCTGTTGATAAAGCATCTGGCAAGGGAAACCCAACTCCTCCGCCAAGCCAAATGTTTAGTTAAACGCAAAATCTAGTAGACGCTTTCAGCAGACGGGCGTCTTCCCTGAAGCCAGCTCGTATGGCCGCAAACAGTACACTTGTACTGCCTTCTTCGCTTGTATGTCGGGATTTCTGGAAGATATATGATTTCCTGCTTTGTTTTAGTCATGCAAAAATTGCACCATCTGTTTTCAAAATCCCGTTCCATAACTCATGTACCTCTTGCCTTTATGATAGTCAAAACATCTTCGTCTTCTAAAACATGATTAATGCCTACTCGCTGACCACCAAACTTGACACTTTTTCCCCAGACCAGCCCATAACGAAATTCCTTTCTTAGGTTTCTGTGAAGCTTGTTGCAAACGTCTGCAATTCTTGAATCTTTTCGTGTGATGAGCGGTTCCTTATAGTCAGTTTGGCCTCCTTTTGGGCGCATGTAGATTCGGATAAATCTTAGTTTCTGGTAGATCTTTTCTTTTAGCTCTTCGATATTTACCTCAGAGTCTGCTGATACTAGCACAAAATCTGTTTTTATTTTTGATTTTAGCGAATTTAAAAATTTCTTATCAACCAAGTCAATTTTGTTTATGACTGCAAGTGAGTGGGCATATGTCTTGTTTCCAGAGATATAGTCTGTTAGTTGCTCAGAGTCAATATCCTCTCTTATCACTACTCTGGCATTTGTAAATCCATAAACCCGAAGAATGTCTTTTAGAAGCTCTTCAGACATTTTGGTTAGCTTTACAATCTGTGAAACGCTGATACCTCCACTGTTTGTTTTCTCAATTATGATGTTTGGTGGGTTTTGGTCAAGCCTGATTCCAATGTTTGTAAGCTCATTTTTTAGCAGGTCTTGGTGTTCTGGCTGAAATACATCCAAGATGAGTAAAACCAAGTCCGCACTCCTTGCAACAGAGAGGATTCTTTTTCCGAGGCCACGG
>SCUU01000110.1 GCA_004297065.1 Gallionellaceae bacterium | reverse complement strand
AACGGCTCTACACGCTTCCAGAATTCATCGGTTACTTCCCATGACTTCACTTTGCTCATCACCGCCCCCATCTGTTGGAATCATGGGGAAAGCATTGTACTTTATTTACGGATAAGTTCTTAGACGTTGAATAAGAAATTCATCACGTCGCCGTCATGCACGACGTAGTCCTTTCCTTCCGCACGCATCTTGCCCTTTTCTTTGGCACCCGCTTCGCCGCCGCAAGCAATGAAGTCAGCGTAAGAAATAGTCTGCGCACGGATGAAGCCTTTTTCGAAATCGGTATGAATGACGCCTGCGGCTTGTGGTGCGGTATCGCCCTTGTGAATAGTCCAGGCGCGCACTTCTTTCACACCTGCGGTGAAATAGGTTTGCAAACCGAGCAGATCGTAGCCGGTGCGGATCAAACGATTCAAGCCGGGTTCGTCCAAGCCGAGGGCGGCGAGAAACTCTTTTTTGTCGGCATCGTCGAGATCGGCCAGTTCGGCCTCGATCTTGGCGCACAGCGCAACGACAGGGGCACCCTCTTTTGCCGCATGCTCGCGCAGACGATCCAGGTGCGGATTATTTTCGAAACCGTCTTCCAGTACGTTGCCGACATACATCGCGGGCTTGACGGTGAGCAGGCACAGCGGCTTGATGATCTCTTTCTCCTCCCCGCTCAATGCGAATGTGCGCGCAGGCTTGCCTTCGTTCAGGTGCGGCAGCAATTTTTCCAGTGTCGCCACCAGCTTCAGCGCATCCTTGTCGCCGGACTTGGCCTTCTTGCCGTCGCGCTGGAGGGTGCGCTCCACCACGGCGAGATCGGCCAAGGCCAATTCGGTGAGGATGACTTCGATGTCGGACAGCGGATCAACTTTGCCGGCCACATGCACCACGTTCTCATCATCGAAACAGCGCACGACATTCACAATCGCGTCGGTCTCGCGGATGTTGGCGAGGAACTGGTTACCCAGACCTTCGCCCTTGGAGGCCCCCGCGACCAGACCGGCGATGTCGACGAATTCGACGATGGCCGGCTGCATGCGTTGCGGTTTGACAATCTTCGCCAGCTCGCCCATGCGCGGATCGGGCACTTCGACGATGCCGACATTGGGCTCGATGGTGCAGAACGGATAGTTCTCCGCCGCAATGCCCGCCTTGGTGAGCGCGTTGAACAAGGTGGATTTGCCCACATTGGGGAGACCGACGATACCGCATTTGAGACTCATGTTTGTTTCCTTTAAATAACAGGACTGAGGCACAAGGACTGAGAGCTGAGAAAAACCGGTACCCCGTTTTTACTCAGTCCTCAGCACTCAATCCTAATGACTGTGCAGCTTCAACATCGCCGCTTCCAGCTTGCCTTCGATGATGAGCGGCGCGACATCCCGTGCGCGTTGCAACGCCTCATCGATCAAAATCTGCTCTTCTGTGCGCGCCGCCTTCAGCACGAAGTCGCTCACTTCGTTGCGCTCGCCGGGGTGACCGATGCCGACACGCAGGCGCCAGAACTCTTTCGTTCCCAGATGCGCGATGATGTCTTTCAGGCCGTTGTGCCCGCCGTGCCCGCCGCCCATCTTGAGCTTGGCACTGCCCGGCGGCAGGTCGAGTTCGTCATGCGCCACCAATATCTGGTCTGGCAGTATCTTGTAAAACAAGGCCAGCGCGACAACCGCTCTGCCGCTCACGTTCATGAAAGTCTGCGGTTTGAGCAGATGCACTTCGTGTCCGTGCAGATTCGCCTTGGCGACCAGTCCATGGAACTTGCTGTCGGTCTTGAAGCCGGCATTGTGCCGACGCGCCAACTCGTCCACCCACCAGAATCCCGCGTTGTGGCGCGTAGCTTCGTATTCTTTACCGGGATTCCCCAGCCCAACAATCAGTTTTATTTCACTCATGATGAAAAAAGCTCGTCACGCTTTTTATTTTGCATGACGAGCTTTCCAAAATAACGACGCCTAAGCGACGCTTATTTTTTTGCAGCAGGTTTCGCTTCTGCTGCTTTGGCATCAGCCGCTGGTGCCGCCGCGGCAGCTTCGGCGGCAGCTTCGACTGCGCCGCGCGGCACTTGTACAGTGGCAACCGCATCGGCGGCGTGGTGATGGCCGGCCACTTCAACGCCCTTGGGCAGCTTGATGTCGGACACATGGATGGGGTGAGCCAAGTCCAGCTTGGACAGATCGACTTCGATGGAAGCCGGCAGGGCGGCCGGCAAGCAGGCAATTTCCAGATCGTTCAACACGTGGCTGACGATGCCGCCGCCGGTCTTCACGCCAGGGGCGATGTCGGCATTGATGAAGTGCAACGGCACTTTCATGTGGATCTTCTTCTTCGCATCGACGCGCTGGAAGTCGATATGCTGTACTCGCTGACGGAACGGGTGCATCTGGAAGTCGCGCAACAGCACGGGTTCTTTTTTGCCGTCCAGATCGAGGGACAGGATGGAAGCGTGGAACGCTTCGTTGCGCAATGCGTAATACAGGGTGTTGTGATCGAGGTCGATCATGGTTGCTACGCCGGAACCATATACAACGCCGGGAACGCGGTTCGCTTTGCGCAGACGGCGGCTCGCACCCGTTCCTTGCGCTTTGCGCGTTGTTGCTGCGATTTCGATTGCCATTTTACTTCTCCACTTCAAATGAAACCTTCCGCGACCAGAAGATTTCGGGTTGCGCGATGACCAACACGGTCACCGCAAAAATTTATTCCATGAACAGCGAACTGACCGATTCTTCCGCATTGATGCGACGCATCGTCTCTGCCAGCAACTCCGCCACGCTCAGATGACGGATACGCTTGCAGTTGCGCGCCTCTTCGCGCAACGGGATGGTATCGGTCACGACCAGTTCGTCGATCGCCGATTTTTCGATGCGCTCGATGGCGGGGCCGGACAACACCGGATGGGTACAGTATGCAATCACGCGCGCGGCGCCCTTTTCTTTCAGCGCATTGGCCGCTTCGCACAAGGTGTTGGCGGTATCCACCATGTCGTCCATGATGATGCAAGTGCGCCCGGCGACGTCGCCGATAATATTCATCACCTTCGCCACGTTGGGCTTGGGACGGCGTTTGTCGATGATCGCCAGATCGGATTCCAGGCGTTTGGCCAGCGCTCTTGCGCGCACTACGCCGCCCACATCCGGCGACACCACGATCAGATCCTGATAATTCTGCTTCCACACATCCGACAGCAAAATAGGCGCGGCATAGATATTGTCGACCGGAATCGAGAAGAAACCCTGGATCTGGTCGGAGTGCAGATCCATCGTCAGCACGCGATCCACGCCAACGCTGGTCAGCATATCCGCCACCACTTTGGCGGTGATCGCCACACGTGCCGAACGGGGACGGCGGTCTTGGCGCGCATAGCCGAAATACGGCAAGGCGGCGGTGATACGCGCGGCAGAAGCGCGTTTCAACGCATCCACCATCACCATCACTTCCATCAGACTGTCGTTAACAGGAGCACAGGTGGATTGCAGCACGAACACGTCCTTGCCGCGTACATGCTCGAGGATCTCGACCATCACTTCGCCGTCCGAGAACTTGCTTACCGTCGCGCGCCCCAAGTGAATATCGAGATGACGCGCCACCTTTTCGGCGAGCTTGGGGTTGGCATTACCGGTGAACACCATCAAGCTGTCGTGAGACACGTGATCCCCTTAAAGTAAAATGGGCGCGAGCGCCCATGCGATGTGGCTGGGGAGGTAGGGATCGAACCTACGAATGCCGGAATCAAAATCCGGTGCCTTACCACTTGGCGACTCCCCAATAAACTCTATGATGCAAAATCCCGCAAGGGATGCTGTTGCAAGCCGCGCGCAACGAATCCGCGCATATTCCTTGGCATTTGCCGCAACACTGCTTTAGCTTCTTCTTCCGTGGCGAACTCGGCAAACACACAAGCACCTGAACCGGTCATCAGTGCTGGCGCAAACTGCGCAAGCCAAGCCAGATGCCGCCCGATCTCGGGGTATAAACCACAGGCAACCGGCTGCAAATCGTTAGCAAACAACCCGGTGCGGAAACCACGCCCCATCGGAAGGGCGCGAATTGTGATGGAAATCGTATTACGTGTCAATTCGGGGTGGGTGAATATCTGAGCCGTGGGTACATGCACGGAAGGGGACAGTACGACATACCAGCTTTCCGGCAACTCGTAGGCCTGCAAACGCTCCCCCACGCCTTCGGCAAACGCATTCTCCCCGAACACAAAAACCGGCACATCGGCCCCCAGCGTCAAACCAAGCCGCATCAGGCGTTCACGCGACAAGTGCAAATCCCACAGCCGATTCAGCGCCAACAAGGTAGTCGCGGCATCAGAACTGCCACCGCCCAGCCCGCCCCCCATGGGAATATGTTTTTCCAGTTCGATGTCCACACCCAGTTTGCAGCCGGCCTCCTGTTGCAGCAGACGGGCGGCACGCACGCACAAGTCTTGTTCCGCCGGCACACCGTCCAAGGCGTTGACGCGCCGAACTTCACCATCCTCGCGCACAGTGAAACGCAAGGTGTCGTTCAGGTCGATGAAACGGAATAAGGTTTGCAGCAGGTGATAGCCATCGTCCCGGCGTCCGACGACATGCAGGAACAGATTCAATTTTGCCGGAGCCGGACAGGTAAGCGTATTTATTGTTTTTCCCATTCGTCGATCAACACCATGATTTCCAATTGTTCGCGCCGCAGCACAAACCGCAACGGCAAGCTGTCTGCCGCCAAGGCGGCATAACGCGAGTAATGTATCTCCCACCCGTCCTGGCGCAACACTTCGATTTGTCCGTTAGCATTGCGCCGAATATCGGCGGCGCTTCCGTGCGCGGGCACGGCCATCACCCAATAACGCAGACCGGACAGCGGCAACTCCCAGCCCAGCACTTGATGCGTCAACACCCCCACATCCTGCGCGACATGATGCCTGCCTCCTTCGTCAAGGGTTACACCCTGTGCATCGCGGTGTATACGCGCGGCGGTTTGCCCGAGCGGTGCCAGCAACAGAATTTCATCCTCATCCGCGCCATGCACCCAGCGCAGGCCCGCAGAAGTACGTTCGCCGCCGTGTTTGACAGCCACGCGCCCATTAAACGCAAAGGGAGCGTCGGGCTGGGTCAAACGTTGCATCGCCCCGGGCATTTCATGGCTGGCGCAACCGCCCAGCAAGGCCAAGGCAAGCAGCCATAAACCATGCGGGCGGCAAATTTGCATCAGGGAATGAATTTCTTGATTAACGCGCGCAACGGCTCGTTATTCGGGTGCGCTTTCAAAGTGTCCTGCCAAATTTTCTGCGCTTCATCCTTGCTGCCTTGCACCCACAACACTTCGCCCAGATGCATGGCGATCTCCGGGTCGGGGTTGGCGGAAAAAGCGCGGCGCAAAAATTCCGCGCTCTTCTCCAGCTTGCCCAAACGGTAGTAGCCCCAGCCCACGCTGTCGGCAATCGCGGCATCGTCCGGCGCCAACTGGTAAGCCTTCTCGACCAACTGCATCCCCTCTTCGATCTTTATATTGCGTTCCAGATAGCTATAGCCCAAAGCGTTGTAGGCTTGCGCATGGTCGGGCGCCACCTGCAACAGCTTGCGCAGGGCCTGCTCGAACAGTTCGATCTTGCCCAATTTATCCGCCGCCATCGCCATTTCAAACAGCAACTGCGGATGATTGGGCTGCTTCTCCAGCGCCTCGGCGAGTATCTTGTATGCGGCTTCGAATTGCCCGGTTTCGCGCAGCATCTGCGACTCGATCAATACGAGAGTCACGCGCTGCTGGCTGTTCGTCACCGGCGCACTCCGCAAAACGGCGAACGATTCATTGACTTTGCCCGACACCTTCAACAGGTAGGCCTCGCGCAGGCGGGCCGCATAAACATACTCGCCATCCGACACCTGGTGATATTGCGCCAGCGCCGTCGCATCGTCTTTTTTCGCCTCACTCAACTGCCCGAGGTAATAGTGCACCGTGCCCGCATCTTTTTTCCCTTTCGCCAGCGTCTCGTGCAACTCTTTCTCCGCGCGCTCCAGTTCGCCCATCTGCAAAGACAGCAGGGCGACCGCAAAAGCCAGCTCGACATTTTCGGGATTTCCCGCCAACAACTGCTGGAATTGCGTGCGCGATTCGGCATATTGTTTTTGCTCCAGCAAAGCGCGGGCATAGAACAGGCGCACATCCTTGCTGGCGGGATTTTTTTCCAGGAAAGCGCGCAACAATTCCAGCGCTTTTTTAGGCTCGCCCGGCTGCAACAACTGCGCTTCGAACACCACCGCCATGTCCCACTCGGGACGCAACAATACGGCCTGATGTATCTCGGCCAGCGCCAGCTCTTTGTTGCCCGCGGCCGTCGCGACTTGCGCCACCGCCCAATGCGCCTCCGCGACTTTCGGGTAGGGCCGCGCCACCTCGACCAGCCAGTTTTGTGCCGCGACTTTATCCGGCGCACGCACCAGCAAGGAATTGATCAACATGAACGCATGCGCGACATTTCCCGGTTCCGCCGTCAGCAACCGCTCCACGTGCGGACGCGCCTCCTGCAGCTTGCCGCCGCTCAACAGCAGCGACACCAGCATCTGTTTTGCCAACGGTGCCGCTGGATCCAATTCCTGCCAAAGCGCAAAAGCTTCCACCGACTTGTCCATCTGGCGCGACTCGAAAGCCAGTTGCGCCGCGCGCCGCGCCACGCGCGGATCGCGCGTCGTTTTCGCCAAGTCCCAATAGGCTTGCGCCGCCAATTCCGGCCTGCCGCGCTGCATCGCGATGTCGCCCAGCAAAAATTCGAACAACATGCGGTCGTCCAGCGCGATATTCGGCAAAGCGGGCGGCGGCTCCGGTTTTTTCTCTGCCGCGGCGTTGCCCGCTTGCACTGCGGATTTTGCGGAATTAGCGGGCGTTTCCCTACCGGCTTGCGGCGCATGCGCGCATGCGCCCAACAGCAAGGGAAGCAAAATTATCTTGTAGTGTATGGAATTCATTTTATCCGGCAGGCCGTGCCACGGTGTTTTGGTGCGAGGCAGCATATTAGGTTATATTCGCCCCAACCCACAACCGTCCAACCACGGCATGACCGCACCAATCACCCTGTCCGCCCGCAATCTCAGCCGCCGCTACGGCCAACGCGACACCATCCAGAACGTCTCCCTCGAACTCAAACGCGGCGAAGTGCTCGGCCTGCTCGGACATAACGGCGCAGGCAAAAGCACCACGCTGCAAATGCTTGCCGGCGTACTGGCACCGCACTCGGGCGAAATCGAAATTTGCGGTATCGACCTGCTGCGCCAACCCGGCCGGGCCAAAGCCCGCCTCGGTTACCTGCCGGAAACGCCGCCGCTGTACCGCGAAATGCGCGTGGACGATTACCTGATTTTCGCCGCCCAATTGCATCGCGTGCCCAAGAGCCGCCTGCCCGATGCGCTGGACGAAACCAGACAGCGTTGCGGCTTGCAGGAAAGCGGCAAAAAAATCATCGGCACCCTGTCGAAGGGTTACCAGCAGCGCGTCGGCATCGCGCAGGCCATCATCCACCGCCCGCAACTCATCGTGCTGGACGAACCGACCGTGGGGCTGGACCCGGCGCAGATACGCGACATCCGCACGCTCATCCGCGAACTGGGCGACGCCTATAGCGTGATCCTCTCCACCCACTTGTTGAGCGAAGTGGAGAACATCTGCGACCGCGTCGAGATCATGCAAAAAGGCCGTTTGATCTACGGCGACAGCAGCGCGCGCATGCAGCAATACGGCCACCAGCCCGGCTTTATCGTCACCCTGCTGGCGCCGCCCGAACTGGGCGCACTGGAAGACATTGCCGGTGTGGAACAAGTCGAGGCGCTGTCCGCCACCCGCTTCCGCATCCTGCACGCCATTGATGCCAACACCAGCGCGGTGCTGCTCGCGTTCGCCGCCGAGCGCGGCTGGCAAGCGCAACAACTGACGCCACTCAAAGGCAGCCTCGAAGACGTCTATGCGCGCATCACCGAAAGCGGGGCCGTATGATTTTCACCATCGCCCATAAAGAGTTCCGCAGCCTGTTCGCCACCCCCAGCACCTGGCTGATACTCGCCGCCCTGCAATTCCTCTTCGCCTGGTTTTTCCTGGCGCGACTGGATGCCTACCTGCAAGTGCAGGCGCAACTGGCGCTGATCGCCAACGCGCCGGGCGCAACCCTGTCGGTGGCCGCGGCGCTGTTCGGCACACTCGCGCTCATGCTGATGATGCTGATCCCGCTATTCAGCATGCGCCTGCTGGCCGAAGAGCGCCGCAACCAGACACTGGCACTACTGCTCGCCGCCCCTGTTTCCAGCAGCCAGATCGTGCTCGGCAAATTCCTCAGCCTCGTGCTGTTCGTCGCGCTCATCATCGCCAGCTGCACGGCCATGCTCTGCCTGCTCGGACTCGGCACACACCTCGACTTCGGCCTGCTCGCCGCCAACGCCTCGGGTCTATTGCTGCTCGCGGCCAGTTACGCCGCACTCGGACTCTACCTTTCCGCGCTCACCAAACAGCCCATCGTCGCGGCCACGGGCGCCACCGCCCTGTCGTTCGGTTTATGGCTGCTGGATGTCGGCGGCACCGACAGCAGCTTGCGCGCCCTGTCTCCTTCCGCCCATGCGCAAAGCCTGAACGCCGGACTGATCCTGAGCGCAGACCTGCTCTATTTCATCCTGTTCATCGCCACGTTTTTGCTGCTGACGATACGCCGCTTGGATAACAACCGCCTGTACGCATAATGAAATTGTTTCGCCCCGCCCCCCTGCTCCTGAAGAACATCGCCTCCACCGCGCTGCTGCTCATCGCCGCGACCGCGCTGTATCAGCTTGCCGTGCGCCATTCGGCACAGTGGGACGTTACCCAGACCAGGCTGAACAGCCTGGCACCTGGCAGCGTCGATGTGCTGAAGCTGCTGCAAGGCGAAGTAAAAATCACCGTCTACGTCGCCGAACAGGATGCCAAACAGGGCGACATGCGCCGCCTTATCCGCGAGTTCATCGCCATCTACCAGCGCTACAAAAACGACATCGTGCTCGGCTTCGTCGATCCGGCAAAAGAGCCGGAAGCAATGCGCAAAGCGGAGATACAGCACAACGGCGAAATGGTGGTGGAATACGGCGGGCGCGCCGCGCATCTGACCTCGCTCAACGAACAGACCCTGTCCTCCGCCCTGCTCGGTTTGGCGCACAGCAAAGACGAACTGCTCATGTATCTGGACGGACACGGCGAACGCAAACTGGACGGCATGGCCAATCACGACCTCGGCGAATTCGGCAAAAAGCTGCAACAGAACGGCTATCGCATCGGCAGCCTGAATCTCACCATTGCACCGGAGGTGCCGGACAATGTCGGCCTGCTGCTCACCCAGCCGCAAACTGCGCTATTGCCGGGAGAGGTCGATAAAGTGCTGCGCCACATCGACAACGGCGGCAACCTGCTGTGGCTCATCGACGCCGAACCGCTGCGCGGCCTGGAGCCCGTCGCCGAAAAACTCGGCCTGCTGCTCACGCCCGGCATGGTCATCGACCCTGCCGCTCGGGAAATGAATGTCCCCGCGAACTGGACATTGAGCGCGGGCTACCCGCCGCACCCGGTCACCCATAACTTCAATCTCATCACCGTATTCCCCTATGCGCGCGCGCTCGGCAGCGAAGAAAACAGCGCATGGCAACGGCATACGCTGGTCGAAGGCGCACCGCACGGCTGGGTGAGCCGCAACGCGTTCAAACCAACCAACAAACCGCACTTCGACAAAAACCACGACATCCCCGGCCCGGTCAGTCTGGCGGTTGCGCTGCAACGCACGGTGAACGACAAAGAGCAGCGCATCATCGTGGCCGGCGGCGCATCTTTCCTCGCCAATGCCTACTCCGGCAACGCCGGCAACATCGACCTCGGCATCAATATGGTGAACTGGCTCAGCAACGAAGAGGCGCTCATCACCATCCAGCCCCGCGCCAACAGGGATGACACGCTCACGTTCAGTTCGCGCGCACTCACCGTCATCAGCGTGGGGCTGGTAATCGTGCTGCCGCTACTGCTGCTATTGGCCGGAGGCATTCAGTGGTGGCGCCGGAGAAGCCAGGCTTAGTCGCAGCTGTGTTGCCTGTATACAAACAACTGCCAGACAAAGGGAGGCAGTCAGCGTCTGCCCAGCGCCCAATTGTCGAGAAGGAAAATTGTATAGAGCCATTCCTTCCGCTTACAATGGCGCCATGTCCGAACTTGAGCTTAATCTCAGCCACCACTTCCTGATCGCCATGCCGGCGATGACCGATCCCTATTTCGCCAAATCGCTCACTTACGTGTGCGAGCACAACGATCAGGGCGCAATGGGTATTGTGGTGAACCGCCCGATCAGCCTCACGCTGAGCGAACTATTCGCGCAAATCAACATGCCGCTCAAGCCCGCCGAACTGGAAGACGTACTGGTGCATTTCGGCGGTCCGGTACAAACCGACCGCGGCTTCGTATTGCACGAACCGAACGGTGAGTGGCAATCCACCCTACATATCAACGGCAAAGTCGGCCTCACCACATCGAAGGACATCTTGCAGGCCGTGGGCGAGGGCAAAGGACCGAGCCATTTGCTGGTGACGCTGGGCTATGCCGGATGGGCACAAGGACAACTGGAACAAGAACTGTCGCAAAACGCCTGGCTCAGCGTGCCCGCCGACGAACGCATCATATTCGAGTTGCCCGCAGAAGAGCGCTTGCCCGCGGCCATGGCGCTGCTGGGCATCGACTACGCCACGCTCTCGGAAGAGGCCGGACATGCCTGACAAGGCAGGATTGGGGATTGAGGAATCAGGCTTGAGCCAAATACAAAGCAGCGCCACTTCCCCCTTGACCCTCGATCCCCAATCTTCAATCCTATCCGGCACGCTACTCGCTTTCGATTTCGGCACCCGCCGCATCGGCATCGCGGTCGGCAATACGATCTCCGCCACCGCCCGCCCGCTCACCACGATCGACGACGAGAAGAACGACACGCGCTTTGCCGCCATCGCCGCCCTGCTCAAGGAATGGCAACCGGCCGCACTGGTGGTCGGCCTGCCGTGCAATGACGACGGCACGCCGCACGAGATGACCGCGCTGTGCCGCCGCTTCGCCAACCGCCTCAAAGGCCGTTTCGGCTTGCCCACTTTGCTGGTGGATGAGCGGTATACTTCCACCGCCGCGAGCGCGGTGCTGGATGAGGAAGGGATACACGGCAGGAAGCAGAAAAGCCTGATCGACCAGTACGCCGCGCAGCAGATACTGCAAGCGTATTTCGATGAACCCAGCGCAGGAATCTACGCATGAACAATCCACAACTGAACAAGAACGGCGAGCTGCAACACCTGCTCTCCACCGAAGGTTTACCCGTGCGCATCCTGCGCGATATCCTCGATAAGGCCGCCAACTTCATGAAGAATGCGGATGGCAACGAAATCCGCAAAGTGCCGCTGTTGCAAGGCAAGTCGGTGTTCAACATCTTCTTCGAGAACAGCACGCGCACCCGCACCACCTTCGAGATCGCCGCCAAGAAACTCTCCGCCGACGTGGTCAACCTCAACATCGGCTCGTCTTCCACCAGCAAGGGTGAGACGCTGCTGGATACGGTGGATAACCTGTGCGCAATGCATGCCGACATGTTTGTGGTGCGCCATTCCACCAGCGGTGCGGCGCACCTGATCGCGCAGCATGTCGCGCCGGACATCCACGTCATCAACGCGGGTGACGGTCGCCATGCGCACCCCACGCAGGCGCTGCTGGATATGTACACCATCCGCCATTACAAAAAGGAGTTCCACAACCTGCGCGTCGCCATCGTCGGCGACGTGTTGCACTCGCGTGTGGCGCGTTCGCAGATTCATGCGCTAACCACGTTGGGCGTACCGGAAGTGCGCGTGGTCGCGCCCAAGACGCTGTTGCCCACCATGGTCGAAAAGCTGGGCGTGCAGGTGTATCACGACATGGCGCAGGGCTTGAAGGACGTGGATGTGGTGATGATGCTGCGCCTGCAAAACGAGCGCATGCAGGGCGCGCTGCTGCCTTCGGCGCAGGAATATTTCAAATACTACGGCCTCACGCAGGAGCGGCTGGCGCAGGCCAAGAGCGACGCCATCGTGATGCATCCCGGCCCGATGAATCGCGGTGTGGAGATCGACTCCAGCGTGGCCGACGGCGCGCAGTCGGTCATCCTGCCGCAGGTCACCTTTGGTATCGCGGTACGCATGGCGGTGATGAGCACGCTGGCAGGTACAAAATGAAACCGGAAATAAAGTTTGATCCACCGGAAATTAACAATCGCTTCTCTCCAGATGCCGATGCGGTGATATTTCAAGGAAATTGCTTGGAACTATTACGGCAGGTACCTGATAAATCAGTACAGTTGGTGGTTACTTCACCTCCATACAACATTGGCAAGTCTTATGAAAAGAAGATCAGCCTAGAAACTTATTACGAACAACAAAAAGAAGTTATCGAGCAATGTGCTCGGGTGCTTACCGATCAAGGAAGTATTTGTTGGCAAGTCGGCAATCATGTTGATAACGGCGCAATTATTCCGCTCGACTCATTACTCTTCCCAATTTTTCACAATCTCGGCTTTGTAATGCGCAACCGCATCATCTGGTGCTTTGAACACGGACTGCACTCTTCCCGTAGATTGTCTGGTCGTTACGAAACCGTGATTTGGTTTACTCGCAACACCAAGGATTACGTCTTCAATCTTGACCCGATCAGAGTGCCTCAAAAATATCCTGGGAAAAGATATTTCAAAGGCCCCAAGGCCGGTCAATATTCCTGTAACCCCCTTGGAAAAAACCCAGGGGATGTTTGGGACATACCCAATGTTAAATCTAATCACGTAGAAAAAACTGAGCATCCATGCCAGTTTCCAGTCGAATTGATTGAAAGATTTGTTCTCTCATTGAGCAACAAAGGTGACTGGGTATTAGATCCATATCTCGGTGTTGGCTCATCGGTAATTGCCGCAGTGAAGCACCAACGCAAGGGAATCGGCTCCGAGATAATAAGTCGCTATGTTGAAATAGCGAAAGAACGCACCAAATCAGCCATGTTGGGAAATTTACGCACACGCGCTATGGGCACGCCAAAATACGATCCCATTCAAGCTGGAAATAAATTAACTATTGCACCTTGGAACACCGAGCAAGACGACAGGCAGTTACGGCTACTTCAATCTATGGCGGAATATAAACCATGAGAATTATTGAAACGTACTCACACCTCAATGGACTTGAATTCTTGCTAGTGCATAAACCAAAGCTCTGGAAAGAATTGCAGACTGTTATTAAGTTAATTGATGCGACAGCATGTAAAACAAAAATTTCCAAAGAAAAGACTATGGAGGGCAAAGCCCTGTATAGCCCTGTAGTAATGAACCAGAAGTTTAACGAATTGCTTGGAAATAAAGGATGGGGAGAAAGCCGAGTAAGTTATTGGGTAACCAAAGATGCCCGACTCATTCGCAAAACAATCGCTTTACCCCCCGCCGAACAAAAACTTGAAATTGAAGCAACCGGTGAAAAACCAATTTTCAGTTACAACCAAACGGATTTTGTAAAAGATCGTGTAGCGATTGAAGTTCAGTTTGGCAAATACTCCTTCGTTGCATACGACCTGTTCGTTAAACACTTGGCATTCTATGTAGGCGATCAAATAGACGTTGGAATTGAAATTCTTCCAATGAAAGCCATGCAGTCTCAAATGAGCTCTGGTGTCGCTTATTACGAAGGCGAACTCTACAACGTGGTGCGAAATGGTCGAGGTGTGCCAGCCGTACCTCTCGTGATATTGGGGATAGACGCATGAACATCCATATCAAGAACGGTCGCCTGATCGACCCGCACAACAAGATCGACGCCAAGCAGGATGTATTCATCGCCGATAAACGTATCGCCGCCATCGGCACGGCGCCGCAGGGTTTCATGGCCGAACAGGTGATCGATGCCAACGGCATGATCGTGATGCCGGGGCTGGTAGATGTCGCCGCGCGCCTGCGCGAGCCGGGCTACGAATACCGCGCCACGCTGGAATCCGAGATGGATGCGGCGATGGCGGGCGGTGTCACTTCGTTATCCTGCCCGCCCGATACCGATCCGCCTTTGGATGAACCGGGGCTGGTGGAGATGCTCAAACATCGTGCGCGTTCGCTCAATAAGGCGCGCGTGTTCCCGGTCGGTGCGCTGACCTACGGCCTGAAAGGCGCAGAACTCACCGAGATGATCGAACTGACCGAAGCGGGCTGCAAGGCCTTCGGCCAGGCCGATGCACCGCTTACCGACACACGCGTATTGATGCGCGCCATGCAGTACGCAGCAACCTTCGGCTATCGCGTATGGCTGCGTCCGCAGGACAGTTTTCTTGCCAAGAACGGCGTGGCGCATGACGGCGAAGTATCGACTCGCCTGGGGCTGCCCCCCATCCCGGTTGTGGCCGAGACCACTGCGTTGGCGACCATCCTGCAACTTGCGCAAGAGACGGGCGTGAAGCTGCATATCTGCCGTATCTCCAGTGCATCCGGAGTGGAGATGATACGCACTGCGAAACGCGCAGGCCTGCCGGTGACTTGCGATGTGTCTATGAACCACGTTCATCTCACCGAGATGGACATCGGCTTCTTCGATTCCAATTGCCATCTCGTGCCGCCGCTGCGCAGCCAGCGCGATAAAGCCGCACTGCGTGCCGGGTTGATCGACGGCACCATCGATGCGATCTGTTCTGACCATTCGCCAGTAGATGAAGATGCGAAGCAGTTGCCTTTTGCCGAAGCCGAGGCGGGTGCGACCGGCATGGAGTTGCTGCTGCCGCTGGTATTGAAGTGGGCGGAAGAAGACAAGGTGTCGCTGCCCGATGCGCTGACGCGCGTCACCATCAACCCCGCGCAATTGCTGGGCGTGAAGACGGGACACCTGTCGGTGGGCGCGCATGCCGATGTGTGCGTGTTCGACCCCGCCGCCACGTGGAAGGTCGAGCCTGCCGCACTCAAGAGCCAGGGCAAGAACACGCCGTTCAACGGCTACACCGTGCAAGGCCGAGTGCGCCACACCATCGTCGAAGGCCACATCGCATATTCAATTTAGATCGTCGTAAATTATGAAAACAAAAGCCTTCGACAGAAGTGAGCACGTTTACAAAAACGAGGCTTTTGCCGAACTCGTCAAAGATGCTGTCAGGTTTTTTTAACGGAACACCCGTACACACGCTGCCTCCGCCCGAGTCTTTTTTAGACACCGGCGTCTATGCCATCTACTACACGGGCAAAAGTCCCATCTACAAAAAATATGCGGAGCTGAATCGGCTGTCTTACAGCTACCCAATCTATGTTGGCAAGGCCGTGCCAAAGGGCTGGCGACAAGCAAGAGTTTCCGATAGCAAGCTCGATCAATCAAAAGAATTATGGTTCATCGGACAATTGCGTGGGTAAAAGATAATCTATCGTCTCTGACTGGGTTAGGAGACGAGCGATGGAAAGCAAAGAGCTGTACCGGCACTTGCTGGGGATTAATGAACCGTGGAC
>SCUU01000312.1 GCA_004297065.1 Gallionellaceae bacterium | reverse complement strand
GCAGGCCGATCCCGGAGCTGAGTTGCTGTGGCGCGATGCGTTGCGCGCCGAATGGCTCGCCGGTGACCGAGCGGGATTGACAGCCACCGCCGAGCGTCTCCGGCTCCAGGTCGTCGCCGAGCTCGTCTGCGAGCGCCGAGAGCCGGTCGGCGGTGGCTGTCAATCCCGCTCGGTCACCGGCGAGCCATTCGGCGCGCAACGCATCGCGCCACAGCAACTCAGCTCCGGGATCGGCCTGCAGCCCGGCGGCGGCGGCGCGCCGAGCGAGCGTGGCGTCACCCTCCAGCAGTGCCCGCCGCGCCAGCTCGTGCGCCACGTCAACGATGGCACTGATCATGTCCTGCCTGACGCGCTCTGCCCAGGCGTAGCGGCGGGGGTTGGTGCCCGCGAAGGGCTTGCCCTTCACCATGTCGAGCGCAGCCGCCAGCGCCGGGGTGTCCGCGGCGCCCGGACCGTCAGGCAGGTACTCACGCCACAGGTCCCAGTCGGTACGGACGGCGGGATGCAGCCGATAGCCGTCCTTCAGCACCCGGGGCACGTACTCCTCCCCGTCTGCGGTGGCGCCCAGCCACTTCCGAAGCTTGCTCAGTGCGGTGTTGCGAGTGTTGTCGAGTGCGCGGGCGCCCGGCCAGATCGCTTCGGACAGGTGCGTGTGGTCCAGCCCCGGATGCAGCGCCAGGTAGGCGGCGATCTCGGTGAGCTGGCGCTGCTTCCCACGCTCGACCGTGCCGCGGGTCTGCAGCAACTCGACGGGGCCCAGGAGCTGCAGCATCGGATGCACCGGCCGTTCTTGGGTTGGCTGCCGTTCGGCGTTGGACGTCGAGCCGGTCCCTTCCGCCGGCAGGTCCTCGTCGTCATCGACGGTCGACGGCATGCCGGCACCCTCGACGGGTCCGTCCTCGGGCAGCGGTGCGAGTCGGACGACCGCGTTCGAGTCGATGAGGCGAGTTCCCAACTCGGCGAGGCCGGGCTCCTGCGCTGCCGCCTCGACGGCGGTCGGACCAGGGGCGGTCATGCCGATCGGGTCCTCAGCCGGGTGGTCGGCGACTGCGAGCAGCGCCAGCAGGTGGTCGAGGCTCTCGTCGGTGAGCTGTTGCGGAC
>SCUU01000311.1 GCA_004297065.1 Gallionellaceae bacterium | reverse complement strand
TGAAGGGGAAAAAAGTGGCCATCGGGACCCCTTCGGGCTCAGCCGCCCTGGCGACTTACGTGGCGCTCGATTATCTCGGGCTTGTTCCTAAGAGGGACAATGTTGTTCTTCTTCAGGTGGGCGGGGTTCCGGAGCGAATGGCGGCCCTGCGCGCGGGCACCGTCGAGGCCACAAGCCTTTCGCCGGAACTTGGGCAGGTCGTTACCGCTGAAGGCTATCGGGTTCTTGTGGACACCGGCAAGGAAAACGTCCCGTTTCAATCCTCCGGCCTGGTGATTTCACGAAAGTTGATAAAATCAGACCCTCAACTCATAGAAAATATCACCAAAGCAATTGTTGAAGGGGTTGCCTTTATCCATAACCCTTCGAACAAAAAGACCGTGGAACGGATCATCGCCAAGTATCTGCGGCTGGATAAACCCGACCGCGTGGAAAAGGCCTATCAAGACCTGCGGCAAAAGCTTCCGCGCAAACCCTGCCCCACACTCCAGGGAGTCGCCTCGGTGCTTAAGCTGATGGCGCAGCACGGGATCAATCCCAAGGCATCTCAGCTAAAGCCCGAGAATGTAGTCGATATGAGCCTCTGCAAGAAACTTGACGAGAACGGGTTTATGGACCGGCTTTACCAGGGGTGGTAGAAGACATTTACCCTAGCGTCTGCGGCGGCGCTTGCGCCTTGTCTGAGGAGGCTCCGCATCGGGGAACTGAATGCTGAGGCTGTGAACCTGATCCGCGTACTTGTCCGCCAGACGACCGACCAAGGCGCTTAACAATCTCCATTCCGTCCCGGGCTTGCGCGGGCTCAGGATCTCGCAACTGATAACCCCTCCCGCAGATGACCAATTGATCCAGCCGGAGTAGCCTGGATTCCTGTGCGTGACCTTTTTCCCGCGCCTCGTGACGATGAAGGTGCGCAGCTCGCCGGAGCGCATGGCCCTGACCAAGGAACGGTAAAGTTGGACGCCGGGTCTCTCGACGATCTGAAGCCTGATCATGTTTTTCACCCTCTTAC
>SCUU01000109.1 GCA_004297065.1 Gallionellaceae bacterium | reverse complement strand
ATCTCATCTTCCGTATCTCCTGTAGCACTTGTGTCGGCTTCATATCGCCCTCCTCGGGCAATATGACAACCGGACAGATTGCGCGCTACAAAACCGGACAATTCTAAAAACCCGCGACAGCACCGCGCCGGTTAATCGGCGTCCCCGTACACGATCCGCACATTCTCCGTGCCCGGCAACGCGCGCAAATCGTTGAGCAGCATATCCGGCAAAGTCACCTGCCATGCTTCGCCCAGGCGCAACGGGGCGCTGGCGATCAGGTTGGTATAGCAAAGCACCACCGGGCATTTGCCGCCGCAATACGGTTTTAATATCTCGGCCAACTGCTGGATACGCACGGGGGCCTTGATGGTGCAGGCAATTTCCAGACGTTTGGCGGACGCGGCGCGCGCGGAGGCGAAGTCGAACACCTCTTCCGCCGTGACGCGCATGCTGCCGGAATATTCGTCGAAGCTGGCCTTGCCTCTGACCACCAGCAATTCGCCGTCGCGTATCCAAGTGCGGCTGGCTTCGTAGAGCTCGTTGAACGCGGTGACTTCGAGTTGCGCGCTGCCGTCTTCGAGCTTGATGATCGCCATGCGCCCGCGCCGCGTTTGCTGGATGCGCACTTCGGCCACCATGCCCGCCAGCAACACCTCTTTGCCCGCGCGCCGTCCGGGGCCGTTCTGCTGCTGGGCTGGCGGGGTTATATCGCCCAGGCGCATTTTCACGAACTTTGATACCTCTGCGGCGAATTCCTGATAAGGGTGTCCGCTGAAATAGAAGCCCAGACTGGTTTTTTCATTTTGCAGTTGCTCGCGCAGCCCCCAGCGCGGCACCTCCGCCATCGCCACCGGCATTGCGCCGCCCATGTCGTCGCCAAACAGGCTGTTCTGGTTGGCCGCGCGCGCCTTCTGGTCGGCGCTGCCGAGCGCCACATCCAGCGTCGCCAGCAATTGCGCGCGGTGGTCGTTGATGGAGTCGAACGCGCCGGCGCGGATCAGCGCTTCCACCGCGCGGCGGTTGACGATGCGGTTGTCCACACGGTGGCAGAAATCGAACAGATTCAGGAACGGCCCGTCCTTGCGCGCGGCAAGAATATTATTGATGGCGTTCTCGCCCGTGCCCTTGACCGCCCCCAGCCCGTACGCGATGGTCTTCTCGTCCACCGGAGCAAAACGGAAAGCGGAGCTGTTGATATCCGGCGCCAGGATTTTGACGTCCTGCTCCAGCGTATCGGCATAAAAATTGTGTACCTTGTCGGTGTTGTCCATATCGGACGACATGGTGGACGCCATGAATGAGGCCGGGTAATGCGCCTTGAGGTACGCCGTCTGGTACGACACCAGCGCATACGCGGCGGAGTGCGATTTGTTGAAGCCGTAGCCGGCGAACATTTCCATCAGGTCGAACAAGCGTGTGGCCAGCTTGTCGTCGATGCCGCGCTTGACCGCGCCGCCCACGAAGATGTCGCGATGTTCGGCCATCTCCTCGGGTTTTTTCTTGCCCATCGCGCGGCGCAGCATGTCCGCACCGCCCAGCGTGTAGCCGCCGATGATCTGCGCGATCTGCATCACCTGTTCCTGGTACACGATCACACCGTAAGTCGGACGCAGCGAAGTTTCCAAATCTACGTGGAAGTAGTCCGCCTTGGCCTTGCCGTGCTTGCGCGCGATAAAGTCTTCCACCATTCCGGATTCCAGCGGGCCAGGACGGTACAGCGCCACCAGCGCGACGATATCTTCGAAGGTGGACGGTTGCAGCTTCTCGATGAGCTTTTTCATGCCCTGCGACTCAAGCTGGAACACCGCACCGGTATTGGCGCGTTGCAGAAGGTCATAAGAACGTTTGTCGTCCAGCGGAATGGTTTCGATATTAAAAACATCTCCCCCACTCACCCCCACCCCTAGCCCCTCCCCGGTTGGGAGAGGGGAACGTTCGCTCCCTCCCCCGCCGGGGGAGGGTTGGGGAGAGGGCACACTCTCCGATACCGGCTTCGCGTTTCGCAACGCATTGATGTAGCGCACCGCCCAGTCGATGATGGTCAGCGTGCGCAAGCCCAGAAAGTCGAACTTCACCAGGCCGACGGCTTCCACGTCGTCCTTGTCGAACTGGCTGACGGATTTTTTTTCGTCGACCGCATTGCCGCCTTCGGCGCAGTACAGCGGACAGAAATCGGTGAGTTTGCCCGGCGCGATCAGCACGCCGCCGGCGTGCATGCCGACGTTGCGCGTCAGGTCTTCCAGACGCTCGCCCAGTTCGAGCAACTCATCCACGCCTTCTTCGCTGGCGATAATGGCGTTGAACTCCGGCTCCATTTCGCGCGCTTTTTTCAGCGACACCGGCTTCACGCCTTCCAGCGGCACCAGCTTGGACAAGCGGTCGCACAGGCCATAGGGAAAATCCATCACGCGGCCGACGTCGCGGATCACGGCCTTGGATGCCATGGTACCGAAGGTGGCGATCTGCGCAACGCACGCCTCGCCGTATTGGCGGCGCACATACTGGATCACCAGTTCGCGCCCGTCCTGGCAGAAGTCCACGTCGAAGTCGGGCATGGAAACACGCTCGGGATTGAGGAAGCGCTCGAACAGCAACTCGTAGCGCAGCGGATCGAGATCGGTAATCAATAAACAATACGCCACCAGCGAACCCGCACCCGATCCGCGCCCCGGCCCCACCGGCACGCCGTTGGGAAATTTTTCATCGCGGTATTTTTTCGCCCAGCGGATGAAGTCCGCCACGATGAGGAAGTAACCCGGGAAGCCCATCTTGATGATGGTATTGATCTCGAATTCGAGACGCTCGCTGTATTCAGGCATTTTCGCGGCGCGCACCGCCGCGTCGGGATACAGTTGTTTCATGCGCTCCTGCAAGCCGCGCTCGGCCTCGCTGCGCAGGAAGTCGTCCAGGCTCTCGCCGTTCGGCGTGGGGAAATTCGGCAGGTGCGGCTTGCCGAGCTTGAGCGTGAGATTGCAGCGTTTGGCGATCTCCACGCTGTTTTGCAGCGCCTCGGGCAGATCGGCAAACAGCTCAACCATCTCGGCCTGCGTCTTGAAATACTGTTGCGCGGTGAATGCCCGCACGCGGCGCTTGTCGTTCAGCACATAACCTTCTGCGATACACACCCGCGCCTCGTGCGCCTTGAAGTCCTCTATCGTGAGGAATTGCACCGGATGCGTGGCCACCACCGGCAGCGCCAGCTCCGCCGCCAGCTTCACCGTCTCGCGCAGATGCGCTTCCTCGCGCGCAAAACCGGTGCGCTGCACTTCCAGATAAAAACGCCCCGGGAACATGCCAGCCCACTCGCCCGCAATCAGGCGTGCGCTGGCGGCATTGCCGTTCAGCAAAGCCATGCCCACTTCGCCGAGATGCGCGCCGGACAAAGCGAGCAAGCCGTCCGTCCCCTGCTTGAGCCATTCTTTGCGCAACTCGGGGCGTCCGCGATTCTGGTTCTCCAGATAAGCGCGCGTCAGCAATTCGCACAAGCGCAGATACCCGGCATTGGATTGGCACAGTAGCAGCACACGGAACGGCTGATCGCGATCGCCGTCGTTGGTCACGAACACATCGCAACCGACAATCGGCTTCACCCCAGCCCCGCGCGCTTCTTTGTAGAATTTGACCAAGCCGAATACGTTGGACAAATCGGTCAGCGCCAGCGCGGGCATCGCATCGCGCCTGGCCGCGGCAACCGCTTCGCCTATGCGTGCAATGCCGTCGGCGATGGAATACTCGCTATGGAGACGAAGATGAATAAATGAGGGGGATGGCATATCGATCACGGTGGCTGCTTGATCTGAATTTTACCACCGCGAGATCGGCAAAGAGATGCTCTGCCGGAATTAAAACTGCAACGTTATTGAATAATGATTTGCTCGAACAGGACGTCCGCAATGCCTTCCTTGCCATTCGACTCGATCGCTTTATTGACTGCGGCTTTTGTTTCCAGAATCAGACGGCGTTTGCCATCTGCGGTTTCGACTTGCTCGGCGCTTTTTCCGCTCAGCAAGAGGATCATTTCATGGCGCACCACCGGCATGTACAGCTTTACCTTCTCGCCCGCTTCGGGCTTGGCCAGCTTGAGCGTGACCGAGACCTGGATCACCTGCCTGAGCCCGACGAGGTTGACGGTAAACGGTTCAAGTTTTTCATAGGCCCCGTTGCCACCGCCCTCACCGCCACCTTGCGCATGGGCGTTAGCCGCAACAAAAAACGCGCTTAGAAATAGCAACGTCAAAAATTTCCGCAGAATGAGGCCGACTGACTTTTGCATATCGTGATCCTTGGTTCGTGCCTGAGTCGATAAATATGATGTGCGGAGTATAAACACCCGAACATTGCAGAAATATTGTGAAATCTGGCGGAGAGGGAGGGATTCGAACCCTCGGTACGGGGTTACCGTACGCCTGATTTCGAGTCAGGTACATTCGACCACTCTGCCACCTCTCCGAAGCTTCAAAAAAACAAAGCGGCGCGCATTTTATCAGCAAGATGTAAAAATCGGGCAGAATGTTTCCATGCGCAACTTGTTCGCTTGGAAAATCGCCACTCTCATTGCCATCTGCGGATGGTTGTGGCTAACGTTTAGCGCCACCGAGCCCGCTCCCGATTGGCACAAGGGCGAGCTGTTCGTCGCCATGCCTCCTGACGGCATGGATGTCGAGACTGCATTCGAGTTGGAATTGGTGACACTGTTCGCGCAGCGCTTGCATTTAAAACCCAAACCTCAGGCGATGGATTACGGCCAGATCGCCAATGCCCTCACCGCACACAAAGTGCATATGGCCGCTGCCGGGCTGCGCAGCAGCGAAAAATTCGCACTGCGCTTCAGCACACCCTATCAAACTTTGAACGAGCAGGCCGTATGCAAAGACCGCACCCCCAGGCGCTTGTCCGACTTGGCAGAACGCAACCTGGCCGTGGTCGCCGCATCCGCACAAGCCGAAGCGCTACGCGACATCGCAAAACGTATACCCGAGCTGCACTGGGCGGAAAGAGATGGCCAGCCGGTCTCCTCGCTGTTGCAGGAAGTTGCCGAAGGCTCGCTGGACTGCACCGTTGCCAACGAAGAGCAAATCGCTCTGGCGCGCAATTTCTATCCGCAACTGGACGGCGCGCTCGATTTGAACTCGCCCTCCCATCTGGCATGGTTGTTCGCCGCCGATGCCGACACCGAACTTTTCGACGCGGCAAGAGACTTTTTCGAAACCATAAAAAGAGACGGCACCTTGTCGCACTTGATCGACCGCCATTACGGCCACAACGAACGGCTGGAAGCCGTGGATGCAGTCGCTTTCGTGAACAAAACGCATACCGTGTTGCCGCAATATAAAAGCTGGTTCGAAGAAGCTGAGGCCCTGACCGGCATCGACTGGCAACTACTCGCCGCATTGGCTTATCAGGAGTCGCATTGGGATCCGCTGGCGACCTCATATACCAATGTGCGCGGCATGATGATGCTGACGCAGGACACCGCCGAACGTATGGATGTCGCGGACCGGCTGGATGCGCGCGCCAGCATCATCGCGGGCGCGAAGTATCTGCACTTGCTCAAGGAATCGCTGCCCGAACGCATCAACGACAGGGAACGCACCTGGATGGCCATGGCCGCTTACAACCAAGGCATGGGACATCTGGAAGATGCGCGCGTGCTGACGGCAAAGGCCGGATTGAATCCCGATGTGTGGTCTGATGTGAGGAAGATGATGCCGCTGCTGTCGCGTCCGGCTTATTTCGAGCAGACCAAACACGGGCAGGCGCGCGGCGGCGAGGCGGTGATATTGGTGGAAACAGTACGTCTCTATCACGACATACTCAACCGCCTCGAACAAGCCGAGTTGATGCGCCTGCCGCCGAACCTTGCGGTTCTGATGCAATACAAAAAAAAATTTAACCCGTGATAGACGTTATCCCGCCCATGTAAGGCCGCAACACTTCCGGCACGAGTACGCTGCCGTCGGCCTGTTGGTAATTCTCCAGGACTGCGACTAGAGTGCGCCCCACTGCCAGCCCCGAACCGTTCAGCGTGTGCAGCAACTCCGGCTTGCCTTGCGCGTTGCGGAAGCGCGCCTGCATGCGGCGCGTCTGGAACGCCTCGAAGTTGGAGCAGGAAGAAATTTCGCGGTAAGTGTTCTGCGCGGGCAGCCACACCTCGATGTCGTAGGTCGTCGCGGCGGAGAAGCCCATGTCGCCAGTGCACAGCTTCACTATGCGGTAAGGCAGTCCGAGCTTTTTCAGAATCGTCTCGGCATGACCGAGCAATTCTTCCAGCGCCTCGTAGGATTTTTCCGGATGCACCATCTGCACCAATTCCACTTTGTCAAACTGGTGCTGGCGGATCATGCCGCGCGTATCGCGACCATAGGAACCCGCCTCGCTGCGGAAGCACGGCGTGTGCGCCACGAACTTCATCGGCAGCTTTTCCAAAGGCACGATCTCGTCGCGCACCATGTTGGTCACGGGAACTTCGGCGGTGGGGATGAGATACATTGATTTGTAATTTTGCAAACTCGCAATCCCACCACTATTGCTTATTTTTTCCGAAACGACAGCATCAATAGCTGTTCCAACAACCGACTGCAGCTTAAATAGATCTTCCTCGAACTTCGGCAACTGTCCGGTGCCGCGCATCGATTCCGCGTTCACCAGATAAGGCACATAGGTTTCGGTGTATCCGTGCTCCGCAGTGTGCGTATCCAGCATGAACTGCGCTAGGGCGCGGTGCAGACGCGCCAGTGGGCCTTTCAGCAGCGAAAAGCGCGCACCGGCGATCTTCGTCGCCGTCTCAAAATCCAAACCATTCAGACCCTCGCCGATACTCACGTGGTCTTTCACCTCGAACGTGAACTTCGTGGGTTCGCCCACTTTGCGCACTTCGAGATTGTCCGCTTCCGATTTACCCACCGGCACCGTCGCATGCGGTGTGTTGGGGATGACCGCCAGAAAATCATCCATCGCTTTTAATACCTGAGGCAGCTTGGCTTCAAGTTGCTTCTGTTCTTCGCTAAAGTTAGCCACTTCAACTTTCAACGCTACTACGTCAGGGCTAGTAGGAGTTGACCCCATACCTATCACGTACCCAATCATTTTGGATTTTTCATTGCGCTTGGCCTGCAACTCTTGCGTGCGTGTCTGGATGGTCTTGCGCCCGGCTTCCAGTTGCTCGAACTTCGCGGTGTCCAGCGTGTAACCGCGAGATGCCAAACGTGCGGCCACTGCGGCCAAATCGTTGCGTAATGCTTGTATGTCCAGCATATATCCTCAATCTGCCTTGCGTTTAAATACCAATGTCGGGCCGGTCCAGTTCACCAGGTCGTAACCTTTGCCAACCATGAACTCATACAGCGGCGAGGCCATCACCTTGCCTATCGTGGGCTCATGCAATTCCACCAGGATCAGCAGCGGGCTGTAGCGTTCGAAGGACAGCGATTGCAGCACGTCGAGATCGAAGCCCTCGACATCCACTGTCAGCAAATCGATCTTGCGCCCGGCGAAACGGGTCTGGTCGAGCATATGGTCCAGCGATGCCACCCGTACTTGGCGGACGACATACTCCTTGCCCAGGCCGCGCTGGTATTCCGCAAAAGCTTTGTCCATCGTGGAGATCACGGAATAGCGGCCAAACGAATAACAGTCGCGCAACTCTCCTTTGCCTTCCTTGCTGATGGCGCACACCAGATTCACATCGCCGGGACGCACCATGTTGAACGCTTCGATCTTGACAGGATCCAGATCGATGTTCACGCCGCGCCATCCCTTGCGATACCAGCGATAGGTGTTGTTGTATTTTTTCGGGTGGTAGCAGCCGACATCAACGAAGAAACCGTTCTTGATCGGCAGCAGGTGCACGTAGGTGGAATCATCCTCGCCATATTGCGAGTAGTGCCGCATCGAGGTTTTGCTCAAAAATATCTTGCGCAACAAGAATAATTTCCGCAGCACCCAGTTATCCAAAATAATGTCCAAAATTTACGTCCTATTTTTTTCGCTGCATCATCCAGCCCGCGCGCGACCGGTCCGTAAAAACTCACTTGCGGCATGCCGTCGGGGAAGCGGTTCTAACCAGCCGCGCAGCCGCCTTCTTCGTCGTGCGCGTAACGGTAGTCTTTGCCGCAACCCGGCTGCTTCATCAATTTGGTTGGCGTATTGCGCAGATGCGGCGGCACTTCGCGCGAGCCGTCCTGGCCGATGAAGGCGCGGGCGGCATTATACGCGACATAGCCCGCGTTCGACTTGGCCGCGACGGCGAGGTAGAAAATTCTGAATCGGCTTTCAACCGGATAAAATCACATTGACACACAAGCCTGACTTTTTGTCTTCATCACTGTATGACAATCTCACCTGCGCTCCAATTTTTTCAGCCGTGGTCTTAACAATCGCCAGCCCCAAGCCAGAACCTGCTTGTGCTGTACCCAAAATGCGGTAGAAAGGGTCATACACCCTCTCCCTTTCCGCGATCGGGATACCCGGCCCAGTGTCTTTGATGGTCATGACGACCCGGCCATCTGCCATACCGACAGAAAGATCTACACGCCCATGCTCCGGTGTGTAGCGAATAGCGTTATCCACCAAGTTTTTGACTAGGACGAACATATCCAATTCGCTGGCCCACGCATGCGCATCCCGCTGCCCCTCGACACCGATGTCAATTTGTTTGGCGTCTGCCAAGGGCATGATGTCTTCCAGAACACGGCGGTATATGGCTTGCACTGATACGGTTGCCTTGGGCGCAGCATTGTGTGATTGCGCTTTTGCCAAAGCCAGCAGTTGATCCAGCAGATTTTTACTGCGCTGGATGCCTTGGCGCAAAGTATCCAACCGTTCGCGTGCGGCGGGTGACATGTTTGCTTCTGCCATGCGCTCGGATTGCAATGACAAGGCAGTCAATGGTGAGCGTAATTCGTGGGCGGCATCGGCGACGAAGCGGCGTTGAGCGGCCATCGTTTGATCCACGCGCCCCAGCAAGCGATTGATGGCCAAGACAAAGGGGCGCACCTCAACAGGCAAGTGCCCATCTTCAACCGGGTGCAGTTCCTGCTCACTGCGTTGGTCTATTTCGTTCGATAACACCGTGATAGGCAAGAACATCTTATGCACCAGATCGGCCACGATGAGCAGCAACACGGGGATCAGGAGCAGAAACGGCATCACCGTGCGCAAGGCGCTGTCACGGGCAATTTCATCCCGGAAACCGGCTTGTTGCACCACGGCAATGCGTTCGCCGCCGCGCAGGGTTTTGACCATGACGCGGTATTTTTCGCCATCGGCCTTCAGCGATTGCAATCCGTCGGGTAGCGTGGCGGGCAAGGTCAGCGGGCCTGCGGTATCGTTGATCTGTTGCACGATAACACGCGAATCCGGATCGTCGTCCCTGTCGCGCCCGTTGCCGCCGGAAGAATCTGGCGGCAACGGTTGCTGCGCCACCAGTGCCGCGACTTGCCGCAGCACATCGTCCTGCAACTCATGCGCTTCGTTATATGCGGAAACGAATGAGAACGCACCCGCCACCAGCGCGATACCCAAAATGGACAGCGCCAGCATGAAAGATAACCTGAACTGGAGGGAGGTGTTCAGGCGCTTTTTGAAACCATCCATCCCACCCCCCTGACGTTCTTGATGACTTCACTGCCCAGCTTGCGCCGCAATGCGTGAATCAGGAATTCCACGGCATTGCTTTCCACCTCTTGTCCCCAGCCATAAATGCGGTCTTCCAGATCGCTGCGGGACAAAATGGCACCGGGACGTACCAACAGTGCCTGCAACAGCGCAAACTCCCGACCGGACAATTGAACAGGTGCGCCACCCGCGACGGAGGCCTCCCGCGTGGCCGGATCAAGCGCAACCACGCCATTGCCGAGCATGGGGGCGGCAGCGCCACCCTTGCGCCGAAACACGGCACGCATACGGGCCAGCAGTTCCGCCATCTCAAACGGCTTGGGCACATAGTCGTCGGCACCACCATCCAGTCCACGCAAACGATCGTCAAGGCCGTCGCGTGCCGTGATGATGAGCAGGGGAACAGGATTGTCTTGGCCGCGAATGCTGTGCAGCACATCCAGGCCATCCTTGCCGGGCAGCCCCAAATCCAGCAGCACCAAATCGTAATGCTGGCAACCCAAGGCGCTTAGCGCGGCCTGTCCGTCCTTGACCCAATCTGCCGCATAAGAGGCATCTTGCAAGGCCTCCTGAATGGCTTTGCCAATCATGAAATCATCTTCGACCAACAAGACTCGCACTTTCCCCCCAAATTTGCAGTGTACAAATCAATGTATTTTTTCAGCGGCGCGCTGCCTGAACAAGAACAGGGCGGCCAAAATAAACCCCAGCAACACGGCCGAAGCGCTGTAACGGCTCAATGCCAAACCTCCCGCGGCCACAGGCTTGTCCAGATAATCACCCACCACGGCCCCCAGCGGTCGCGTCAGGATAAAAGCCATCCAGAAAAGCGCCGTCCTGGAAATATTTGTCCAATAATACGCAACAATCACCAGCCCCAACAACCCGCCGAACACCAGGGCTCCGCCGCTGTACCCCAAACCCGCGCTGTCTGCTGTCCAGTCCCCCAGCGCTGTCCCTAATGTTTGGGAGAACATGATGGTCATCCAGTAAAATACTTCAGATGCTGGCGAGTCGATGGTTTGCACCGACACCGAACCGAGCGTGCGATGCCACAGCGCCAACGACCCTAACAGCAATGTCGCCAAAAGCGTGGCTCCCCCCGCATAACCAATACCCAAAGAGCGATCTGCAAAGTCGGCCAGCGTGGTCCCCAGGGTCGTAGTGGCAATGATTGTTGTCCAATACAGCAGGGGATGAAACTGCCTGGCCTTGATTTGTGCCGCCACCGCAATCACAAAGATAGCCGCAAAGATACCCGTGCTGACCAGATAACCCAGGCTCATGGACATGGAGAGTGCGTCGCCGCCCGTCTCTCCCAGAGTGGTTGCTGCAATTTTGATGATCCAGAACAGCAAAGTGATTTCTGGCACTTTGGTTAATGCGATTTCAGCATTATTGCGTATCGGGGCTGGCATTATTTCCCCTCCAACGTGTTCATCTTTTGCAGCAGATCATTCAGGGCTGCTTGGCGGTCTGCCGCATTGGGGCGGTCGGCACGCAAGGCGCCCAAGGCACGGTCAATGGCTTTGTCCAGCATGTGCCAATCATCGGCGGCCCTGGGCTTCAAGCCGGCTTCGGCAGAATCCCATGCCACCTCCAAATCCTTGATTCGGGCTTGGGCTGCGGGCAAGTCCCCCTTGTCGACAATAGCGGCCACATCGGCGGCAATGGTGCGGAAGGGGGACAAGTCCCCTAACCCGGATGCCGCCTTGCCTTGTTGAGACGCTGCGTCTTGTGCAGAGGGGGCAGAAGCACTGTGCGCCGCAGGATCGGCGGGCTTGGAGCAACCCGCAGCCAGGGCGAAAAACGCAATGGCCGATGCTGCAATCACAGGGCGGGTTACATAGCGAAGACGGTAACGCATGATTTTCTCCTTGGAAATGAACATGTCAGTGTTATTCAGGGAGTCTCTATAAATTCAAAATCCTAAGCGAGACAAGGCGCGAAAGAAATTTTAGCGCGCCGCATATACCTGATATGTAAGCGTTAAAACTTCTTGAGCAACGCAGTATCGCGACGGAGTTTGGATTTATAGAGGTTCCCTTCAGTGATCGGGCTTGCCTGGCGACCGCTTATATTGGACTGGGCAATGCCCACCAACAGAACAATCACCGTCAGGAACAGAGCGCTCGTCCACATGGCTCCCATGCCCAAACCACCATAGGTGGGGGACTGTGTGAGCAAATCTCCCAGTGCCGCGCCAAAAGGGCGGGTCAGGATGTAGGCTATCCAGAACGTCAGCACGGCATCGCCCCCCATGCGCCAGGCGGCATAAGTGATGCCGATCAGAACACCAAAAGCTATTGCCCCTTTGGTGAAACCCAGCCCAAGCGCCTCCGTCGCCAAATCACCGGCAGCGGTGCCCAGGGCAAAAGTGCAGAGGATGGCGGCCCAATAAAACCATTCGCGGCGAGGTGTAAAAATTTCATGAATAGACAGCGTGCGCTCCAGCTGGTGCCAGACGGCAAAGATCACACCCAGCAGCACGGCAAACGCGGCGGTGCTGACATACAGGCTTACCCCCAGACCATCGGTCAGCAAGTCGGTGATCTGTGTGCCCACCACGCTGAGCAGCACCACGGTCAACCAATAAATCCAAGGGGTGTAGCGCCGGGCGCGAAGTTGCCAGAACAAAGCAAGCGCCAACAATGTGCCCATGACAGCGCGAGTAACACCTTGCCCCCACCCCACATTGACGGCCAGAAAGTCCGCCCCTGTTTCGCCCACTGTGGTGGACATGATCTTGATGATCCAGAACGCCAATGTGATCTCTGGCACTTTGTTGAGCATCTGGCGCAGCGGAGTGGCATATCCTGCCATAACAGGCGTGTTCATGGTTGGCCTCCAAAATAGGGTTTGTAATGTGCGCAGTCTGCATAGCAAGACTTAGCACAGCCATAGTGATTCACTGAAAATCTTGCCACCGCTCAACCTGCGGAAGAGGGGCTGCGTCATGTCAGCCCCCCACTTCAAAATCAATCGCGGCTATCGTGATCGTCGCCGTGATCCCCCCTGTCTTCGACAGAAGAAATGACCGTACCTTTCTGCGGATCGACTTTGACATCAAACACTTTAGAACCACTGACGACTTCCACGTCATAGACCCAACCGGACTTCTTGCTTTGCTCAAACTCGGCTCTGGATGCCTTGCTGCCGGGGTGCCGCTGTTCAGCTGCCGCAATGGCTTGGGTCAAGCCGATCTGTGCCTTGTTGATGGACATGGCGTCGTTTTGCCTGTCGCTATTGGCTGCATGGGCAGCGGCACCCGCTGTCGCAATGGTCAGGGCCAGAAGGGAAACTTTGATATGGCGGAACATGATATCTCTCCAAAAGAAGCGCGGGATTTGCGCAATGGAGAAACTACGCAAGCGGACTTAGTTCACGCTGAGCCTGAACCGGCGGGCTGAACTTTCTGTTAGTGCTGCCCGGCCTCTTTATCCCGCTTCTTCAATAGCGCCAATTTTTCACCAATCTTGATTTCAAGACCTCTTGGTGCCGGCCGATACCAACCCGGCTCCCCCATACCGTCAGGAAGATAGGTTTCACCGGCAGCATAGGCGTTGGGTTCATCGTGGGCATACCTGTACTCATGCCCATAGCCGAGCTCTTTCATCAACTTGGTAGGGGCATTTCTTAGGCGAACAGGAACTTCACGACTGTTGTCCTGCTTCACGAAGGCTCTTGCCTGGTTGTAGGCCATGTAACCCGCATTGCTCTTGGCGGCGACGGCGAGGTAGATCACCGCCTGCGCCAATGCCAGTTCGCCCTCGGGCGAGCCCAGGCGCTCGTAGGTGGTAGCGGCATCGTTGCACAACTGGATGGCGCGCGGGTCGGCGAGGCCGATGTCTTCCCAGGCCATGCGCACGATGCGCCGCGCGAGGTATCTGGGATCGGCACCGCCGTCGAGCATGCGCGTGAACCAGTACAGCGCGGCATCGGGGTTGGAACCGCGCACCGACTTGTGCAACGCGGAAATCTGGTCATAGAACGCCTCGCCGCCCTTGTCGAAACGGCGCAGTTTTTGCGCGAGCGTGTTGTCGAGGAAGGTGACGTCGATGTTGTTCACACCTGCCGCCTGAGCGGCGGTATGCAACTGCTCCAACACATTGAGCAGACGCCGCGCATCGCCATCGGCGTAACCGATAATGCGTTCCACCGCGTCCGCATCGAACTCGACGCCCTGCAATGCCGCATGCCGCACGCGCTCGAACAATTGCGTCATTTCGGCTGCGGACAACGATTGCAGCACATACACCTGCGCGCGCGACAACAGCGCGTTGTTCAACTCGAACGAGGGATTCTCGGTGGTCGCACCGATGAAAGTCACCAAGCCCTGCTCGACGAAGGGCAGGAACGCATCCTGCTGCGACTTGTTGAAACGGTGTACCTCGTCCACGAACAGGATGGTGTGGCGACCGCTCTGCTGCAATATCTGCTCGGCCTGCGCGATGGCTTCGCGAATGTCTTTCACGCCGGACAGCACCGCCGACAGCGGCACGAACTCGGCATCGAAGGCGGATGCCATCAGCCGCGCCAGTGTGGTCTTGCCCACCCCCGGCGGCCCCCACAAAATCATCGAATGCAGCTTGCCGGACTGGAACGCGAGACGCAACGGCTTGCCCTCGCCCAATAGATGCGACTGCCCGATCACCTCGTCGATATGCTTGGGGCGCAGGCGCTCGGCGAGCGGGGCGGCGGGTTGGTTGGGGGTGAAGAGGTCAGACATCGCACGCTCCATACTGCCCCGCCAGCCCATCAACCGTCATATTCACCGCAATCGCAGTGTGAGGGAGCAGCACATAGCGCCACGGCTTGCCGCCATTGGCAAGCGCATAGTCTGAAGCGTTCTTGCACCATTTGATTGCGGCTTCCTTTTTGGCCAGAACAATTGCATCTCCCATCTGGTTACTGGCTTTCGGCTCCAGCATGTAAATAGCATCCTTGGTCTCAGCCACGAAGTCGGGCTGATACTCCAGTTGGTTGGTCCCCTGTTTGTAGAAAATCTGAAATTGCCCCTTCGCTGGTTTGAACCACTTCTCGGCATCCCGATCCAGAATGACTGCCAGCACACGCTCGGCTTCAGAGTCGAACTTTTGCACGTGGTAGAGGCAGCGCTTGAATCCACCGAACACATACTTCGCCATATTGCTCTTGTCGGCAGGCGAAACGCGATAGTCGGCCGGTGGCTCATTCACGGAGTAGGTATAGGCGCTGGGCTTGAATTCCGTATATCCCTTGCTCACCACCACTTCGTAATCGACCGCCTCTTCCCAGCTATGCTCCAGCATCTGCGCATGAATGAAGCGGGCAATGTCGCGCTGGTAGCAGCGCAAAACCTTGTGCGCATCTTCCTCGGATAAGTAGCTGCAAAAGTGCTTTACGGTTTGCGTAGCGAGATCATAGAGAAGATCGGCCTGGTCGTCATAGGACACGTCATCGAAATCCACCAGCCCGCTGACGATGTAATCCTCCATGCGGCTTTCTTCGATACCACCATTCCCTAGTTGCACGACTTCCATCTCGTTGGTACACAGGTGTTGCACCCATAGCTCATCCGACACAGCCGGATACTTCAGCCCATCCAGCTTCAGGGTAAATGGCTTGAATCCAGCCTTCACCTCTCCCTTAGGCACCACCAGGATGCGCGGAATATCTATCGTCTGCTGTGTCACCAGCTCCACCGTCTTCGCCACCACAGCGGCAAAATCCGGCTGCTCGGTTACACCTTCAAACTCCATCTGCGCCGGGCGATGCTGTTCCTGCACGGCCTTCACGATAGCCGCCTGCACCTCGGGTTTGCTCAAATGCGCCAAGGTAGGCACCACTGTCGGTTGATTCTCGAACCTGCGGATCACCTCATAGGCAATCTGCGCCACCTTCTGCTCTTCGGGTTTGGTAAAGACAGGTTGCACCTCCTGTCCAGCAACTTTGGTGCTGCCGGTCGCATCGGCAAGTTTGATGCCCAACTGGGTCGCAATCCGCAGCTGAGAAACGATGGTTGCAGTCTTCTGCCCAAAGTCATCGTTATCCAGCACCACCGCCTTCAGGTGGATAGCGGAATCCGGTTTGTTCGCTTCATCAATGATCTCCTGGAATTTGTCGTGCGCAACGATATTCAGCCTATCCACGGCAGAAACACCAGTGCGCTTGCCATACGGCAGACGCAGGCCACGCCCGATGGACTGCTCGATCAAGATGCGGGCGTTGGCCGCACGCAGCGGCACGATGGTGTAGAGGTTGGTTACGTCCCAGCCCTCTTTCAGCATGTTGACGTGAATCACGATCTCGGTCGGCTCCTCGGTATGCTCAACCTTCAGCAGCCTCTCGATCATTTTTTCTTCTTCAGCGCCGGTCTGACTCGAATCGACCTGGATGACCTTGTCCTTGTAGCGCCCTTCGAAGAAGCCTTCAGACTGGATCAGCGCCAGCAAAGCCCCGGCATGAGTCGTGTCGCGAGCAATGACCAACACGAACGGCTTGACGATGGTATTGCCGGTTTCGCGGGCGTAAGTCTCCAGTTCCACCTTTACGCTTTCGTGCAGGCGCACACCGTCTTCCAGCTTCATGCGCTCGATCTCTTCCGGCGACATCCCCGCCGGATTGAAATTCTTGCGCGTCACCACGGCAGGCTCTTTCACAAAACCGTCTTCCATCGCCTTGCCAAGCGGGTAATCGAGAATGACGTTCTTGAAGGCGACTGCGGCTTTTGCGCCCTCCGCAAACGGCGTCGCCGTGAGTTCCAGACCCAATACAGGTTTCAACTCATTGATCGCCCGGATACCGGCGCTGGCGCGGTAACGGTGCGACTCATCCATCAGCAACACCAAATCGGGCAGCCCGGCCAGGTAATCGAAGTAACTCTCGCCGATATATTCCGACAGCCGTTTGATGCGCGGCGCTTTGCCGCCACGCACTTCGGAATTGATCTTGGAGATATTGAAGATATTGATGCGCACCCCGCCAAACAGCGCTCCGCTGGCAGGGTCGTGCTGGTCGTAGTTGTCGCCCGTAATGATGACCGGCGCATCGATGGCGAATTCCGAGATGCCCTTGAACACATACTTCGGATGCGTGCGGTCGCTGAAATCGGCGATCAGCTTGTTGTAGATGGTCAGGTTCGGCGCCAGCACGAAGAAATTATTGATGCCGTGCGCCAGGTGCAAATAGCTGACGAATGCCCCCATCAACCGCGTCTTGCCCACGCCGGTCGCCAGCGCAAAGCACAACGAAGGAAACTCGCGCTCGAAATCCGTCACAGACGAGAACTCGCTACGGATCACACCCAGGGCGGCGGCAATGTCCGCGCCCTTGTGCGGAGGCACAATCTCGGTGATGCGATCCAGAATCTCCAGCGAACGGCGTTGCGGCGCGCGCAAACTCAAGCGCCCGGCGATGGCGTTGACGTGGCGGTTCATTTGGAGCCCCCTTTGTTCTTCTTCCCATCCTGCTCCAACTGCTTCACCAGGCGGTCGAAATCGCTCTCGAACAACCTGTCCTGCACGATGCGGTATTTCTCGAACTCGCTTTCGGCGTGGGCTCTGGCGATTTCCGCCGTCACCCTGCCCGCGTCCTGCAAGATTTCGCGGTCCGTCGCGGCGAGAAAGCGATTCAGGCGCGTTTCCCAATCCTGCATGGTCATGGGAATCTTGCGCAGCGCCATGTCTTCAGCCACGTCCAGATAGGCGGACACCAGCCGGGTGAGTTGCGCCATTTCATGTTCGGTCAGATAGTTCTTGGCGACCACCACATCGAATTTCTGGATTTTCCCCCCGGGCGCATCTTTCCATGTCGTCAGCCCCATGTTGGCTTGTCCGGCATCGGCCCGCTCGTGGATAAGCTCGGCGGCGGTTTGCCCATGAATGGCCCAGTGCAGCTTGTTCTGCACCGTGGCGAAAAAGCGTTCGGTAGCCTGCGCCGTCACGTCGTAGTCGATGGCGGTGGCGTAGATGTCGGTGATCTTCTGGTAGAACTTGCGCTCGGACAAGCGTATCTCGCGGACGCGCTGGAGCTGTTCCTCGAAGTATTTTTCCGTCAGGACAGAGCCGCCGCTTTTCAGGCGCTCGTCATCCATTGCGAAACCCTTGACGGCGAACTCCTCGACGATGCTGGTGGCCCATTTTCGGAACTGCACCGCGCGCTCGGAATTCACCTTGTAGCCCACGGCGATGATCGCAGCCAGGTTGTAGTGCCGGGTATCGTAGCTTTTGCCGTCGGCGGCAGTTATTCGAAAATTTCGAATAACTGCCTCCTCCTGCAACTCGCTGTCGGCAAAAATTTTTTTCAGATGGTAATTGATGGTGTGAGTTTCCACGTCGTAAAGCTGCCCCATCATCTTCTGCGTCAGCCAGACGTTTTCGTCCGCATACACGGCCTCCACGCCCCCCTGGCCGGTGGCCGCCACAAAGGTCAGGTATTCCGCAGCCGACGAGCGAACGAGGGAAACTTCGCGTTTCTTGCTCATGCCTCGCCCTCCTCGAACAACCCACCCTGCGCAACATTCACATTACGCCCTTTGGCCTTTGTCCCCTCTCCCGCAAGCGGGAGAGGGCTAGGGTGAGGGGCTTTGGGCAAATTCTCCACCTGCAACGAATAATCATCATGCCCCCACTCGCAGCGCGACAGCACCTGCTTGGGTATCTTCTTGATGGTGAGATTCGGATAATCGCCCCGCCCACGGAAAGCGGTACATAACACCAGCAACGTCCCCCCATTTGGCTCCCTCTCCCCCCGGGAGAGGGTTGGGGTGAGGGATGGCGTGGAGCAAAATCCGCCCACCTCGTCATTCAACGCCTGCAACTGCTCGTGATTCAGGTTCGCCGTGGTGACGTAGATAAAATCCCGCTCGGTGGAATGCCCGTGCATCCAGTAATGCGCATCGCTGGGCGAGTATGTAAAGCCCTCCAGCTTGCACAAGGCTTGCGCCAGCATCTCCGCGTTGTATTCCTTGTTGATCACCCACTGCCCGTAAGCGTCCTGTCGCAACAGGCTGGGCGCGAGTTTGTAATAGCGGAAGCCCCCGCCCCCTTGCCAGTTCACCGCCTCGGAAATGCCGCCCTTATCTTCGCCGTCGATCACCTTTTGCAGGCGCGGGATGATGTGCGTATGGCAGTGCTCGCCCAGCTCCACCATGATCCAGCGGCGACCCATCTTGTGCGCGACCGCGCCGGTGGTGCCGGAACCGGCGAAGGAATCGAGGACGAGGTCGTTGGGGTTTGTGGCAATCCCCATAACCCGATGCAGCAATCCTTCAGGCTTTGGTGTCCCGAAAGCCGTCTGGTCAGGAAAGAGCCCCTTAACCTCAGCCTTTGATGTCCTGTTGCTACCAACATCACCATGAAACCAAATAGTTTCAGGCGGCCTGCCCGCCTGCATGTCGGCAAAAATACGGAAATATGGCGTCCAGTCGTTGCGTCCCTTTACCCATTCAATTCTTTGAGCCTCTTGTTCGACTTTTTCATTTCCCCATCTCCATCGTCCATCGCTTCCATCCTGCTTTCGCGGAAGAACCTGTGACCCATCCGGCGCCGTAAGAGGAAAGAACATGCTCGGCCTATCGACACGACGGTCAGCCTGTCCCATCGCTCTCAGTGGCTTCAAATAATAGCGACGGCCTTCTTCATCTGTCTTGTCGTAATGGCCTGGAAGATCATCATCGCTCTGCTGTGTTTTATTGAGTTTCAGAGATAACAGTTCCTTGGCAAAAACCAAGATGTGATCGTGCCGTGCCGAAAAATACTCGGCATCCATTCTCGGGCTGTCTGACTTCTCCCAAATCACATTCGCCACAAAATTCGCCCGCCCAAACACCTCATCGCACATCACTTTCAAATAATGCGCTTCGTTGTCATCAATCGTAATCCACAGCGAACCATCCTCAGACAGCAAACGCCGGATGATCTCCAGCCGGTCGCGCATCAGCGACAGCCAGATCGAATGCTCCACCCCATCGTCGTAATGCGTAAACGCGCTGCCGGTGTTGTACGGCGGATCAATAAACACGCACTTCACCTTCCCCGCAAACTCCGCCTCCAAAGCCTTCAACGCCAACAGGTTGTCGCCGAAGATAAGCTGGTTATCGAAGATGTCGCCATCCGTCACCCGATGCTTCGCGTGATAACTCTTCATCGGGTCTTCCAGCAAAATGCGCGGCTCCAGCTTGAGCCGGTTCTCCTTGCCTATCCAGGTGAGTTCTAGTTTTTGTTTTTTGCTCATTAACCGATCCAGTGTGGCAGATGTCAGGCGACTGCTTTTGTTTGCGGAATTGCCTCATCGGGAACAATAAGGTTCTGACTAAAAAACATCACCTCACTGCCGACATATCGCCGTTGCGCCGTGTAATTCAATCCATAACTAAGTGACTTGCTCAACTGATACATGGCGCAAATCTCCTCGACATTGTCGTAAGACACTACCCAACGCCACTTGAATTTCTTTCTCTGGATCATTTTGGCAATGGCGACGTGATCGTCATGTTCGTAGTAGTTTCGGTACAAACCCTTGCCTTTGACGTAATAAGGTGGGTCAAGATAAATCAAGGATTTATTCGGAAGGAACTCCGAACACCTATTCAAGAGACCCAGCGAATCTTCGCAATACACTGAAATGTCGCCTGCTCGCTTGGCAATCTCCAAGATTCGTGCAGCAACAACATCCTTCTTGAATCTCGCATCCAGCTTGTAATTGCCATCTTGATTCTTGCCGCCGATGACCCCCGCTTTCAGAATTCCAGAGCGATTCGTTCTGTTCATAAACAAAGTCGCAAAGCCCTTCTCAACCAAACTGGCTTTGCAGTCATCACGGAGAACCGAGCGCCACTTGAACCACTCCTCAATGGTGACGGGCGTGGATTCAAGCAAATCAAGAAACGCATGGGAATGTTTGGTGACGGAAACCCAGAAGGCGTACACCGCAGGGTCGGCATCATTGATGTGAATATGGCTGGCATGACCATGAAACAACAATTCCAGCGCAACACCGGCCCCACCCGCATATGGCTCCAGATAATGGCCACCCCCAACGCCATTGACCTCCATCATTTTTGCAATGAACGGAGCGAATGGCGCTTTCCCGCCAGGGTAGCGCAAGGGGCTGTACAGTTTATTTGAGAACATCGCTATACCTTCTTCAACTTAACTTCCAGCGCGGCCAGCTTGACCACGTCAACGGCATAGCCATTTTTCATCACGCCGTGGATAGCTTCCTTGAACTTTGTCAGAAACGCATTGCTGGCATCAGGATTGTTTTCGACCCAATGCTTCCACGGGTTATGGGGTTTCGCGCCAGAGGTGACCAGCTTCTGAAATTCGGTTTCCTTGTAAAATCGCTTGAAAATTTTTCGTGATTTCTCCGTCCCCGTATACGCAACCAAGCGTTCCTTCACATCAACACTGTTTCCGCTGATGGCAAACTCCCTTATTACCTCAGCCGCATAATTGGTGAACACATCCCGCGTGAACTGCAAGTCGTTCTTCCAGAAACAGTGGCTGGCAGGAAGATTGTACAGGTACTCGAAAATCAACTGATCGGGCGGCAGATTTCCGGGCAGAAGCACAACCGTATTGAATTTCTTGCCTTCGATCTGTTGAGTTTGATCGGCATCCAGACAAACGACACTGCACTCGGAAAATTCACGAATCCTCTTCTGGATCAACTGCAAATAGTTGGAGCAACCAAGAGTTATGTCTGACATGGGAGTCGTAAACTTCTTTATTGACTGCCTGCTCATCAATGCAGCAAAGAAATCTGCGGCCTCTTTGTCCTCAAAATAAACATTGACGTTCGGCAAAGACGTGCCAGATATTGTGGAAACAGTTTTCGTGTTTATGTCCGCACTGATTTGCGCCCAAGACCAATCCTGCATCACCTGAACATTACCGAAAGTGTTACTCAGGTAAACCGTCTTAAATTTTTTCCTGAACTTCTGACCTTGCTCAAACGCATATTCAATCAAGGTCGGCGAGTGCGATGTCATGACAACCTGAAGATTCAAGCTCTTGCACTTCCGATCAAGCATCTTCAATAAATTCACCTGCGCAGTAGGGAACAATCCCGCATCAGCCTCATCAATCAGTAGCAACCCGCCTTTGTAGTCGGGGTATTCTTCTTTCAATTTTCTGAAAGACATTAGCGCCAAGATGATCTGACCAGCATTGTCCTCGCCTGCGGAAACAGACTCCTGATCATAGTTGTCGCCATGCGCCACTGCTGAGTTAATGGTTCCTTCTGTGCCCGTTGCAAAAGATGAATTGCGATTGAGAAGCTCATTGGTGAGCCCAATGAAATCTTGTTTGTGCTTTTGCAGGTACTCAAAGTCAATGACTTTGTAGTCCCTGTCTGCAATAGGGTAGAGACGCTTCAGACTGAGAAAAATAACCGGATGGGTGAAATTTCTACTCGTATTTCCTGTTGCCGTGCTGTTATTCCTAACTACAGGTCTCGGCGATTTCCCCCGCTTCATCAACTCTAGTTTTGCTGTTGCAGCTTGATTGGTATATCCGTCAAACAGTTCGATATTGACCGTCATGGAGCCAGAAACATCAAACTTCTCTGAGATTCGAAAGTGCTCACTGTATTGGGACTTGAATGAGCTGCCAATAATTTGCTGAAAAGAAAGTGCCTCATTTTTAACCCAGTCTTTTTCAAAGTTAAAAATTTGCGCTGCAATACCAAGAATGGATGACTTGGACGTTCCATTCTTACCGCATACGACAGTGATGTGGTCGCCGAACTCGATCTCCACATTGTTTAATGCGCGGAATTTCTCAATTACCAGCTTTTTTAGTTGAGTGTTAGACATAGTCTATGCAATAGAAAAATTGTCTCTACCATTTTCTTGCGAAATTGTCTTTTACGACCGATGAAATGTACGAGTTCAAGCCATGGCCTTGTGCTGCCAAGGATTTCATCCTTTCAACTGCCGCCATACCTGGCCTGACAGAGTTGTAAAGGTAGTTACGACAAGCGCCACTCTTGAAGACCACATGAATCGAGTCTTCAGCCACTTCGTAAGCAACGACATTGGAATTTCCACCAAGATTGCGGTACGGTGTCATTTCATCCTCCTATCAACATAGACAAATTGAAATTATGGCCAAAGTTCATGCTGTATCAAACCCCAAGGCGGGCAACTCCAACCCTTCAATCTCCTGCAACGATTTCCCCGCAATCCCCTGCAAGTCCCCGTACATCCCGACCGTCGCACCCATCACCCGCCCGATCTGCTCTTCGCTCCTCGCGCTTGGCCCATTGTTTCATGATCGCCTTGGGCTTTACGATCCTGAAGAGTTCGAGTTTTTGTTTTTGTCACGATGTGATAACAACCATCTAATTTTTAAGTATTTTTCTGATTATTCCGTTTTCGGATGTGATAAGAATTTCGCCTGTTATGCCCAATACGGGAGGTATTCGACAAACTTGTTGCTGCTATTCTCATCTTTACGTTTGATCCTTCCCAGGCGCAGGGTATCAACAATCAGGTTGGTGATTGAATTTCGTTGTTTGTCGATCAATTTAAAACGTTCGCGTAGCGTGGTGTTGGTCAACGTTTGGCCGGATAAAAACTGTAAAACCGCATGCTGGTAAGTGGCTTCAACACGCTCTTGTTGCGACATGTCGGCAAACTTTTTTGGCGCATAGAGCGTTACCTTGAAGGCATTTTCCATAGGGGTGAACACCACCGGCGGAAGGCCAAAGAGTTCGATACCTGCAACCACTTTTTGAAAGCCGGTGCCACGTTCTTCGCATATCCGGTAACGCCGGAATGCGGATGCCAGTCCCTCGTTGCGCGATTCCGGTGTGGTGCCGATCAAGCGGTCAACACGCTTGCCCGGCAGGAGGCTTCCGGGGTTGGTGAATTCGATCCGGTCATCGAATACTTCGATCATCGAGCCTGCGCCGGTGATGCTGAAATCCTGATGGATAAGCGCGTTGGCGATCAGTTCGCGCAAGGCAATTTCGGGATAAACGCTGACTTCGGTGCGCAAGGATTGCTGGATGACTTCCGAACGCGGCAGTATGCGCTTGAGGTAGTTTATCAAGCCCTCGAAGCCGATGGCGTAGCCGCGCTGCCCCATGTGTTCGTTAATCGTTTCAACCTTGTTCGTCCCCCGATAATGAATCACGCGGATGCGTTTGCGCTTGAGGTATTCGAACTGTTCCAGATCGCGCGCGGCGGCAATGGCGCCGAGATTGGTGATGTAGTAGCCCTTGCCGTCCGGCACCAGCATTTTTTCATCGCACAGCCAGCGCATCAATTCCGCTTCATCCTCGGGCAACTGACGTTGTAACAACTCGGCGATTCTTGCGAGGTCAAGCAGCCCGGTAATCTGCCCGGCCCCCAGCAGTGTGGAGGCGCGCAGCTCTTCCCAGCGCGGCGCGTGACCGTGCAGCATGAGCGCGCCAATCTCCTGCCGGGAAGCTTTGCGTGTGGTGCCACCCGAGCGTATCCACGATTCTTCGATTGATTTGCCACGGCGGTGCGCGGGTTTGGCTGTCTGCTCTGGAATGCGTATCAACAAAACGGGAGTTCCGCGATAGTCCACCACGGCGTGGTCAATGGCCAATGCCGGTTCGATGGCGTCGCGCCCAATGTTCGCCAGTGTGTTGACGATCCGGGCAACGTCGTCCTGCTGCACACCGACCAACGCCGCATCGGCATCCCGGATACCGTAGGCCAGAAAGCCGCCATTAGGGTGATTGGCAAAGGCAATCAGATGCTCCGTGAGCCGGTTCTTTTCGGGCGACAAACCGCACTTCCAATCAATTTCGTTGATTTCATGGGGAACCGGCTCAAGGCTTTGAGCCAGGTATTCCAAAGCCGGGGCGATCCAATGCTTATCCATTTGTCACCGTTTGGGGTGTTGTGTTGCTTGCTTCCAGCGCCGGGAATTCCAACCCCTCAATCTCCTGCAACGATTTCCCCGCAATCCCCTGCAAGTCGCCATACATTCCCACCGTCGCACCCATCACGCGCTCAATCTGCTCTTCACGCTTGGCCCATTGTTTCATGATTGCTTTGCGTTCCTTGTCGAGGTCTTCCTGCATGGAGGAAAAGGCTTCAACAATCGCTTCGACACGATGCTTGAAGCGCGGGCCGGTGAGGTACTGGTAAACCATTTCGGTTTTCGTTTGCTGGCCTTCGGACGACTGCCGCGCCAAGGCGAGCTGATGCGCGAAATAGGCTAGTTGATGGGGGCTGTATTCATGCTTGAAAGTCATGATTTGCGGGCGTTGATCGCCCTCATTCCCCCAGTACATCCGCGCCTTTGGGCAGCGTGAACTTGAATAATTGCGGCGACAGCGACGGATTGTTTTTCAGTTCCGAGAAACTCAACACGGTGTGGTGACCGAAGGCGTCGTGCAGCTCCATCACCGTCAGCTCCGACTTGGCATTAAACCCCATGAGTATTTTATTGAAGGTGGTTTCATTGGATTTTGGCAAGGCTTGCAACCATTCCAGCCCGCCGCGTTCTTCGATGTCGGTCAAAACAAAACCGCGCTCGATCTCGTTGCTGCCGGAGAGCAACGCGGCCGGACTACTGCCCAGCGCGGCATCCAGTTTCCTTACCGTGACTTGATTGAGATCGACGTCGTACAACCAGAATTTTTTGCCGTCGCCGACGATGAGTTGCTCGTAGGGCTTGCGGTATTCCCAGCGGAATTTGCCGGGACGCACGAACTGCATGACGCCGGATGCGCTCTGGATGCGCTTGCCGTTTTTGTCCTGCACTTCCTGGGTGAAATTCGCTTGGGCGGAATGCGTGGCGGAAACGAAAGTTTTCAACTTGTCGGTGGCGGCGGCGTGAACGGTGATCGGCAAGGCAAAAAACAATAGGACAAAGAGCTTCTGCATTTTAAATTCCTGAGATTTGTTCTGCGTTTTTAACCCCTCCCAGCCTCCCCTTGTGCGAGCATCCGCTACGCGGATTGCCTGCTTACCCCGCTTCAGGGGAGGAGCAGTGCGGCTTCCGCCCGGAAGTGAGGTGGGGTAGGTTATTCCGCCCGGTTAGGCGCGAGCACTTCCCTATTGCCGTTGCTTTGCATCGGCGTAACGATGCCCGCTTTTTCCATCTGCTCGATCAATCTTGCGGCGCGGTTGTAGCCGATGCGCAAGTCGCGTTGCACGAAGGAGATGGACGCGCGGCGCGATTTGAGCACCATGGCCACGGCCTGGTCGTACAGCGGGTCGGCTTCGGCATCCGCGCCGCCGTCCAGTTCGCCGCCGTCGCCCTGCTCTTCCATCGAAGTCAGCACGCCTTCGATGTAATTCGCTTCTCCCTGCGCCTTGAGGTGTTCGATCACGCGGTGCACTTCCTGATCCGACACAAAGGCACCGTGTATGCGCTGCGGGTAGCCCGTGCCCGGCGGCAGGTAGAGCATGTCGCCTTGCCCCAGCAAGGCTTCCGCGCCCATTTGATCCAGGATGGTGCGCGAGTCGATCTTGCTCGACACCTGGAACGCCACGCGCGTCGGCACGTTGGCCTTGATGAGTCCGGTAATCACATCCACCGAGGGGCGCTGCGTCGCCAGCACCAGATGGATGCCAGAAGCGCGCGCCTTCTGCGCCAGACGCGCGATGAGTTCTTCCACTTTCTTGCCCACCACCATCATCAGGTCGGCCAGCTCGTCGATGCACACCACGATGAACGGCAACTCTTCCAGCGCCTCGGGGTTATTCGGCGTGAGCGTGAACGGGTTGGTCAGCGGCTTGCCCGCTTTGATCGCGTCGCGCACTTTCTGGTTGTAACCAGCCATGTTGCGCACACCGAGCGCGGACATGAGCTTGTAGCGCTTGTCCATTTCCTGCACGCACCAGTTCAGGCCGGATGCGGCCTGGCGCATATCGGTGACCACTGGCGCGAGCAGATGCGGGATGCCTTCGTACACCGATAGCTCCAGCATCTTGGGGTCGATCAGCAGCATGCGCACTTGCTGCGGCGTGGCTTTGTACAAGATGCTCAGGATCATCGCGTTGATGCCGACCGACTTGCCCGAGCCGGTGGTGCCCGCCACCAGTACGTGCGGCATCTTGGCGAGGTCGGCCACCATCGGCTTGCCGGAAATATCCTTGCCCATCGCCATCGTCAGCACCGAGCCCATGTCGGCATACACCTGCGAACCGAGTATCTCGGAGAGTTGCACCATCTGCCGCTTCGGGTTGGGCAGTTCCAGCGCCATGTAAGTTTTGCCGGGAATGGTTTCCACCACGCGGATACTGACCACCGACAAGGCGCGCGCCAAGTCTTTCACCAGGTTGGTGATTTGGCTGCCCTTCACACCCACGGCAGGCTCGATCTCGTAACGAGTAATCACCGGGCCGGGATAGGCTGCGACCACCTTTACCTCTACGCCGAAATCGTTGAGTTTGCGCTCGATCAGGCGCGAGGTGAATTCCAGCATATCGGAAGAAACCACCTCGACCTGGTGCGCGGGCTGATCCAGCAAATGCAGCGGAGGCAACGGCGAGTCCGGCATATCGGAAAAAAGAGAAACTTGTTTTTCTTTTTCCACGCGCGCGGAGCGCGGTACTTCGATCACGGGCAGTTCGATGCGGATGGGCTGATGCTCTTCCACGCGCTTCTTTTCCACCTCCACCACCGCAGTACGCTCGGTAACGGCCTGCTCTCCGATACGTCTGTCCTGCCGTGTCTGCCACGCGTTGCGCGCCCACAAGAAGCCGGTTTCCAGCGTTTCGCCCAAAAGGTCGATGAGGCGCAACCACGACAGGCCGGAGAACAGGCTGAAGCTCGCCGCCATCAAAACCAGCAAAAATAAAGTTGCACCGGTATAGCCGAGCAGGTGCGCCAGCATAGACCCCAGCACGGCACCGGACATGCCGCCGGGCGCGAGCGGCAACGCCACTTTCCAGGTGTACAGGCGCAAAGCCTCCAGCGCGCTACTGGAAAATAACAGAATGAAAAATCCCGGCCACACCACCCACAGGGCGCGCGCCCCGAACAGGCTGTCGGCACGCACCTTGCGATAACCCGCCCACACGCGCTGCAACGGCAACACCGCCCACCACCATGCCGAAAAGCCGAAAACATACAGCGTGAGATCGGCCAACCATGCACCGGGCAACCCGCCCGGATTATGCGTTGCCGCAGCACTGGCGCTGTGCGACCAGGCCGGATCGGCGCGATCGTAGCCATAGAGGATGAGTGCGAGGTAGGACGCGATCACCACCAGCAACAGCCAGCGCGACTCACGCAACAAAGCGAACAGTTTTTCGGTCAGCGGTCGCAAGGTACTATCGGTGGACGGCGGTGCCATCGGCATCCGATTCCGGCGGGGGAAGGAAACCCAGGAGTCTGGCGGCGCACACCGCCTCCAGGCGGGAACTCACCCGCAACGCCTGGTACACGGCGGCTGTATGTATCTTTACGGTACCTTCGGCCAGATTCATTCTTTGCGAGATTTCTTTGTTCGACAGCCCCTCGGCGAGCAGTTGCAGCGTTTGCATCTGGCGTACCGTCAGCCCGTTCTTGTTCTGGCGATCCGTACGTTTATCCGTGACACCGCCCTGATCCAGCCCCACCATTGCCTGCTGCAACAACTGCGGCGGCAGATAGACGCCGCCGTCCAGCACCATGCGCAACGCCGACAGCATCATCTTGCTCGACGACATCTTGGAGATGAAGCCCATCGCGCCGCACTCCATCACTTTCTCGATGTCGTCGCGCTGGTCGGAACCGGACACAACCACCAGAGGAATGCAGGGATTTTTTTCATGAAAAGCCTGAATGGATTTCACACCGTCGCTGCCCGGCATATTCAGATCCAGCAGCGCCAGATCCAGGTCGGGATTGCCGGCGGCCTGCTTCATCCCATCCACGAAATTACCCGAATCGATCACCTCGACTTCGTCGGCGAGCTGCTGCAAAACATAGCGCATCCCGTCGCGGAACAATGCATGGTCATCGACCATCAAGACCTTTATTTTCATGCCTCCCCGCCCTCTCCTCAATCCTGATGAAACTAGCCATTCGATTAAGCCCGCATGCGGGCAAGTCGCTGGTTATCTCCCGCAAGCGTGAGAAAGAACGAACGCGAAAGACCTTTTCAATCCCGCCCGCAATCATACCATCACCGCCAAGCCTCTCAACTCTCTCCATGCAAGGCAAAGTACATCATGGTGCGCAAACGTGTCGGCGCTATCGGCTTATGCAGCAATATCGCCCCGCTGGAATGTATATCCCGCAAGGCTTCGGGAGCCGTGTCGCCCGTCAACACCAGCGGGGGCACGCCATCGCCCCACAACTCGCGCACGCGCGCGATTACATGAACCGCAGTCATGCCGTGCGGCAGGCGATAATCGCACACCAGCAAATCCGGGCGCAGTCCGGCGACATCCAGTTCGCGCATCACATCTTCGGCATGTTCGCCCCCGAACACGCGACAGCCCCAATCCGCCATCAGTCCAGCGAGCATCTCGCGTATGTCCGGGTCGTCCTCCACCAGGGCCACCACCACGCCACGCAGGTCATAACGGGAATAGGTAATGACAAAAGGTTGCGCCAATTGTTCGGTATTTCCCCGCCGCACGACAAAGCTGAATTCCGAGCCCTGGCCCGGTTCCGATTTCACTTCCACCTTGCATCCCAGCAAATTTTCCACACGGCGCACGATAGCCAGCCCCAGCCCCAAGCCTTTGCGCCGGTCGCGATGCTGGTTATCCACCTGGTAATACTCTTCGAAAATATGCGGTAACGCTTCGGGGCTGATGCCGATGCCGGTATCGATGACCGCGAAGCGGAAGCCGCCGGCAATCGGCGTGCAGGCTATCACCACGCTGCCGTAATCGGTGTAGCGTATGGCGTTGGAGATCAGGTTGCGCAGGATACGATCCAACAGGAACGGGTCGCTATACACCACACCCTCTCCGCTTGGCATATCGAAGCCCAGCCCTTTAGCCTGCGCGAGCGGCGCCAAATCTACATACAAACGATCCAGCAACGGATGCAACTCAAAATTCTGCCAGCGCGCTTCCACTATCCCCGCCTCCAGCCTCGAAACATCGAGCAGCTCGTCGAACATTTCCACCAGCGCATTCACCGACTTGCCGATCTGCCCGGCCAGATGCTTGGCCTCTTTCTCCTGCGCCACATCCTGCAGCGCATCGCTGAACAGCATCAAAGCCTGGAGCGGCTGGCGCAAATCGTGGCTGGCCGTCGCCAGAAAGCGGGATTTTTCGCGGCTGGCGGATTCGGCGCGGGATTTTTCCCGGAAAAGTTGCTCCACCAGTGAAAGATTTTCATAACGCTGGCGCAATGACGTGAGAAATGCCCGGCTCAACTGTCGCCCTGAATTCATGACCACCACGGAGAATAGGGCCAGCATCGCGGCGACCACCCAATGCACCGCATCATTCTCGTAGGCGACACGGAAAACAGTCGGCAAAAGCACGATGGGAAGAAACAGGTACGGGGCGGGAGGATAGAGCGGGTTCATCGTCACCGCACCGGCAGACAACCCCAGGATCACGCAAATGAACAGCGCCTGATAAGCCAGGTCGGTGGGGAAAAAACACAGGGCCGCAACCGCCCACATCCCGGCAATTGCCCCCGCAAACATCTTGAAGCCCAGACTCCACATCCGGCACTGTTCAACCGTATCCGCGAGCGAACGGTATTTCCACCATGTTCCCATCTCGGCAAAGTGAATCAGCAACAACACGCCCAGCCATGCCAGCAAAGCACTATGCGATGCCTGGTCCCACAACAGCCCTACCAGAAAAGGCTCGATCAGCGATTGGCTCCCGACCATGACGGGAAAGAAACGCAAGCGGGAGCGGATTTGATCGGCTCGGATCGGCAGATTCCCTTCGTCGATGCGGAACCTGAGTTCGTCCAACCATGAAGGATTGCTTTTCATGTCCTTATCTTTCATCCTAAAAACCTCAGTTCATCCACGAAAAACACGAAAGGCACGAACAACCACAGTGGGTTACATTCAGTCGGCGACTCACCCATCGGGTTGCTTGGTGCGGCATGTTAATTATTTGGTTTTGTTCGTGTTTTTCGTGCATTTCGTGGACAACTGCTTTTCCTAGGTTCATCGGTTCAGCGCCAATAGCAGCCTGATGTCCTGCAACAAAAACTCGGTCTTTTGCTGATAGGGCGCCAATAGTACCCGCTTGCCATCCGGTGCGATCAAATAGATGCCCGCCGAATGATCCAGCGTATAGCCGCCATTTTTGCCGGCCTGCTTTTGATACGTTACGCCGAAAGCTTTGGCCGCCTGCGCGGTCGCTGTGGCGTCGCCCGACAGCCCGATAAATCCCGCATGAAAAGCGGGTACATATTGCGCCAGCAAGCCGCGAGTATCGCGCTCGGGGTCTAGGGTCACGAACAGCACTTGCAGCCTGCCGGCATCCTTGTCGAGCTGGCGCATCACTTGCGCCATATCCGCCAAGGTGGTGGGGCAAACATCGGGGCAGTGCGTATAGCCGAAGAACAAGGCCACCACCTTGCCCCTGAAATCGGCCAGGCTGCGCGGCTTACCCGCCGCATCGAAGAGGTGGAAATCGGCTTGCGCATATTCCGCGCTGACGTCGCCAGCTTTGAAAGGAGAGGGCAACTTGGCTTCGCCGCAAGCGGCCAGCACCAGCACCAGCAAACATGAAAGCCACAGCATGCTACGCAGGAACATGACACGCTCCTGTCCATCCGTGCATATAGAAGGTGTAAGCGACCTTGAACAAACCGTACACACCGAAGCTCGCCACCAGCAGCCCCGCCGCCAGCCGCACGCGCGGCGACTGCACCCAGCCTCTGACGCTTTCCCAGAACAAGCCTATCGCCAGCAAATTCGGCAACGTGCCCAGCCCGAACGCCAGCATGATGAGCGCGCCCTGCGCCGCGCTGCCGCTCGCCAGTGCCGTGAGCAGCACGCTATACACCAGCCCGCACGGCAACCAGCCCCACAGCGCGCCCAAGCCCAGCGCGCGCGGCAGGGTATTCACCGGCAGCAGCCGCGCAGTGTAAGGCTGCAAACGCTTCCACAAGCCGCCGCCCATTTGCTCCAACCGCCGCACCGCGCTCCACGCCCCGGCGAGATACAGCCCGAGCGCGATGAGCATCAGGCTCGACAACGCAAACAGCAAGTGCTGCACCGGCACGGCATCGCGCATCAGCAAGCCAGCCTGGCCGATTGCACCTACCAGCGCGCCCGCCAACGCATAGCTCGCGATGCGCCCGCCGCTGTAGGCCAGATGGAAAGGCCAGAGCGGAGAGGAATGACGTTCCCTTACCCCGGCAGGGGCTAGACGGATGGCCCATCCCCCGCTCGCGGGGGAGGGTTCGGGAGATGGTTTCGACAGTTGCGCGGTGAAAATGCCGACGATGCTGCCGCACATGCCGAGGCAATGCACACCGCCCAGTAAACCCACCAATAAAACAGCCAGCAAACTAAATTCGGTCATCTTGCCCTGTCTTTTCCGGGAATGCCGACGTGGACGTCGGCGCTCCCAACAAACCCAAATCCAAATATCCCGCAGCTATTTTTGCATCCGGCTGCGCCTGATACGGGATCACCCCCAGCAGGGGAGCGGCGACACGCTCGCGCAGGGCATCGATATTCTGCTGCAAGGCGGGCATATCGGCGTCCAGCACATTCGCCACCCAGCCCGCGCATTCTAATCCGTAATCGGCGATCACCCGCAGGGTCAACAAGGCATGGTTGAGACAGCCCAAACGCATGCCCACCACCAGAATCACAGGCAAGCCCAACTCGACGGCCAGATCGGCGCTGTCTTTGTTTTCGTTCAGCGGCACCAAGAATCCGCCCGCGCCTTCCACCACCACTTCATCGGCCTGCCCCGCCAACTCGCGGTAAGTCGCCAGGATACGCGACAGTTCGATGCACACACCGGAATTGCGCGCCGCGATGTGGGGTGCCACGGGATGCGCGAAACAGTAAGGGTTGATCTGCCCGTAACTGACCAATATATTGCTGGCGGCACGCAATTGCAGCGCATCTTCGTTGTGATCTTCATCATCGCAGCCCGCCGCCACCGGCTTGAAACCCACCACACGCTTGTCCTGCGCGGCCAAGGCTTGCAGGAGCGCGCAACTCACCAGGGTTTTGCCGACGCCGGTGTCGGTGCCAGTGATGAAGTAGCTCATAACTTGAAATCCGTTTTAATGATCGAGCGCCCGTCTTGTGCCACCTTCGGCGCGGGTTTCCACGCGTGACCATAAATAACCTCGAACGTCGCGGGCAGTTTGCCGTCGCGGCGCAGCTTCTCGTAATTTTGCTCGACGCGCTGCCAGGCGGCTTTGCCCATCATGCCCGCTGCGCGCCCGGCGGTGGCATTATGTGCCCCGATACTTTTCAGGTCTTGCATCACCGCGCGCACATCATTGTAGGTCAGCGTGAGCCGCTCCATCTCCATCACCGGATCGGCGAAGCCCGCCGCCACCAGCATATCGCCGATGTCGTGCATGTCGGCGAAGCGGTTGACGTGGCTATAGCCGTCCACATCGGCGAAAGCGATGCGCAATTCTTTCAGCGTCTCCACGCCAAAGCTGGAAAACATCAGCAGCCCGTCCACCTTGAGGGCGCGCTGCAACTCGACAAAAGTGGCGGGCAAGTCGTTGCACCATTGCAGCGCGAGGTTGGACCAGATCATCTCCACGCTGTTGGCGGCGACGGGCAGCGCTTCGACATCGGCACACACCAAACTTTCGCGCTTGCCCGCAAACAATTTTTTCCACCAGCCCGACGTGCCGCGCGCATGTTGCAACATGCCGATGGCAATGTCGAGCGCGGCAATGTCCGCCCTGGGGTAACGCCCGCCCAACTGGCGCGTGCCCCAGCCCGTGCCGCTGCCGATGTCCAGCACGCGCGCGGGCTGCAGCTTGATGCAATCCAGCTTGTCCAGCATGCGCGAGCACACCTCGCGCTGCAACACCGCGGCGGCATCGTAGTCCCGCGCGGCGCGGCTGAAAGCGCGGCGCACTTGCTTCTTGTCTATTTCGAATTCATTCATAAAAATTTTGTCCGCAGATTTCGCAGATTGGCGCAGATTTAAAACCCGAAACAACGGATGGGGTTAACGGGCGTGGCAATGATGCCACCCCTGATAATGAAACTCGCCATGCCCGTTCCCCCTATCCAACTTTCCCCCGCACGCGGGGAAAAGGGCAAACGAATCGCTACGCGAGTTTCACGTTAATCTGTGTCAATCTGCGAAATCTGCGGATCGCCTTTCAAAAACGCGTTGATTGCCGCTACGAAAATTTCAGGATGCGACAGAAACGGCGCATGCGCCGCGCCCGCCACTTCGACCAGTCGCGCCGACGGTATGGCCTGCGTCATGTAACGCGAAGCCTCCGGCGGCGTGAGCTTGTCGCGTTCGCCCGCGATGACCAGTGTCGGCTGTTTGATACCCGCCAGCTCAGCGCGCTGGTCGGCATCGCGCAAAATATTCAAGCCGCCGCGCAACGCCGCCATGTCCGGCTCGCCGCGACTCGACAGCCGCTCGCGCATCAGCGCCAACAACTCGCGCTCGTTTTCGCTGCCACGCAATTGCAGCGCGATGAAGCGGCGCAACGTGGCCGCGTGATCCGCTTCCAGTTCGGCGGCGAATTTCTCCAGCACGGCGCTTTCCATGCCGTAAGCCCAATCCCCGCGTCCGGCAAAACACGGCGTGCTCGCCACCAGAATCAGACGCCGCACTTTATCGGGTGCGCGCGCCGCCCAATGCAAAGCGACCTGCCCGCCGAGCGACCAGCCGCAGAGGGTGAGGGGGGAGGGGAAGGCGGCGGATAGTTCGGCAACAACAGCATCCAGCTCCCCTCCCCCGCTTGCGGGGGAGGGGAGCACGCTTTTCCCATGCCCCGGCAGATCCACAACATGCACGCAAAAATCTTCCGCCAGTTGCCGCGCCACATCCGTCCACACGCCGCCGTGCATGCCCCAGCCGTGCAGCAGCACCAGCGGCGCGCCGCTGCCTAGCGTTTCAATGTGCATGAACGCCCCCCATGCACATTTCCCTCACCCCAACCCTCAATCGACTCCCTCTCCCTCTGGGAGAGGGCATGGGGTGAGGGAGGGAGAGGGGACGAACGCATCGCTGCGCGAATCTATGATTCCTGTGCAAGCTCATGCAGCGCCACTATGAGTCGATCTACATCTTGCGTGCGGTGCGCCGCCGACAACGTGATGCGCAGCCGCGCCGTGCCCTGCGGCACGGTGGGCGGACGGATCGCCGCCACCCAGATGCCGCGTTCGCGCAGCCCCTCGCTCAACTCCAGCGCCTGATGGTTATCGCCGATCAGCAGCGGCTGGATGGCGGTCTCCGAGGGCATGAGTTGCCAGGGCAGATCGGACAATCCAGCGCGCAATTGGGCGATGAGTTTTTGCAGGTGAATACGCAGCGCATCGCCTTGCTCGATCAACTGCAAACTCTGCGCCAGCGCCACCGACAAAGCGGGCGGGGTGGCAGTGGTGTAGACATAGCTGTGCGCGTGGTTGAGCAGCGTGTCGACCACCACCTGCTCCGCCGCCACGAACGCGCCGGACACTCCGGCGGCCTTGCCCAAGGTCGCCATGTAAATGATGCGCGGCGAACTCCCCCACCCCACCCCCTCCCGGAGAGGGGCTTGAAACAACGAACCGCGCCCCTGTGCGCCCAGCACGCCGAAACCGTGCGCGTCGTCCACGTACAGCCAGGCATCGTGCCGCTCGCACAGCGCCAGCATTTCGCGCAATGGCGCGATATCGCCGTCCATGCTGAATACCGCATCGGTGATGACGAGTTTGCGCCCGCACTTAACGGGAAACTCGCGAAGCGATTCGTTCGCCCCCTCTCCCTCCGGGAGAGGGTTGGGGTGAGGGAAACGGGTTTGCCCGTTAGTCTGTTCCAGCAATTGTGCCAACTGCGCCATATCGCCATGCCGGAAACGCTTCATCTCCGCGCGCGACAACAGCATCGCGTCATTCAGCGAAGCGTGGTTGAGTTTGTCGGCAAACACCGTATCGCCCTTGCCGACCAAAGCCTGTACCGCGCCGAGATTGGCCATGTAGCCGGTAGAAAACAGCAGCGCGGCAGGCTTGCCGACAAAGGCGGCGAGCTGCTGTTCGAGCTGATGATGCGCCCCGAAATGCCCGCTCACCAGATGCGCCGCCCCCGCTCCGACGCCCCACTGCTGTGCGCCTTGCTGCAATGCGGCAATCAGTTGCGGATGGCTGGCGAGGCCGAGGTAGTCGTTGCTGCAAAAAGCGAGATAAGGCTTGCCGTCCACGGTGAGGTGGGGCGATTGCGGCGTAGCGAGCGTGCGACGAGTACGTAACAACCCCTGCGTAGCGCGCTTAGCCAGTTCCTTTTGCAATTCGGAAAACATTCAGCCGAGCCGCCTTATCAGATCATCGTAAATTCCCGCAATATTGTTCAGCACATCACGATTTTCATATCGAATCACAATCAAGCCATGCTGTTGTAACAAAGCGGTTCGCTGCTCATCATATCCAATCTGTTCGGCATAACTGTCACCATCGATTTCAATCACCCAATCCAGTTTTGCGCAGTAGAAATCGACAATGAAATGCTCGATAGGCTTCTGACGAGAAAATTTGTACTCAACGAATTGCTTGCGGCTCAACACTTCCAGCCAAATTTTTTGTTCTGCTGGCGTCGGGTTCCTTCGATTTTCTCTGGCAAGCGCCGTGAGTTTTTTATCGTAAGGCAAAAAAACCAACCCCTCCCGACCTCCCCTTGACAGGGGAGGAGCGTCCGCTCCAACCGATTCGCCCGACGGTGAACTCGAACGATCTGCCTCCGAGCCAGACTTACCCCCAACAAAAAATAGTGACTCGTCATCCCCCCTGATAAGGGGGGACTGAGGGGGGTTAAGGTTTTGCTTTAACTTTTCAGCCACAAATTATCTCAATGCTTTTCCGCAAACGGATACATCCCCAGCTTATCCATCAACTTGCGATCCCGCCCCACATCGGGGTTGCCCGTGGTCAGCAACTGGTCGCCGTAGAAAATGGAATTCGCCCCGGCCAAAAAGCACAGCGCTTGTATCGCGTCGCTCATCTGCTGACGTCCGGCGGAAAGGCGCACGCGGGCGGTGGGCATGGTGATACGGGCAACCGCGATGGTGCGCACGAAATCCAGCGGGTCGATGTCTTCCTGTTCGGCCAGCGGCGTGCCCTCGACTTTGACCAGATTGTTGATCGGCACGCTCTCTGGATACGGCTCCATGTTCGCCAGTTGCGCGATGAGCCCGGCGCGCTGCGTGAGGTTTTCGCCCATGCCGACAATGCCGCCGCTGCACACGTGCATGCCCGCTTTGCGCACGCGCTCCAGCGTGTCCAACCTGTCCTGATAATCGCGGGTGCTGATGACGTTACCGTAGAACTCCGGCGCGGTGTCGAGGTTGTGGTTGTAGTAATCGAGCCCGGCGGCGCGCAGTTGCCCGGTCTGCCCGTCGTTCAACATGCCCAGCGTGGCGCAGGTTTCCATGCCCAGCGCGCGCACTTCCTTGACCATTTCCACCACGGCGGCCATGTCTTCTTCGGAGGGCTCGCGCCATGCCGCGCCCATGCAGAAGCGGTCCGCTCCCGCGTCCTGTGCGGCTTTGGCGGCTTTCACCACTTCGCTCACATCCAGCATTTTCTTGTTTTCCACGCCCGCGTTGTGGAACGCCGACTGCGGGCAGTAGCCGCAATCCTCGGAACAGCCGCCGGTCTTGATCGACAGCAGCGTGGACAACTGCACCGCGTTCGGGTCGAAATGTTCGCGGTGAATTTGCTGCGCGCGGAACATCAGGTCGGAGAACGGCAAGTTGAACAGTGCTTCGATGTCGGCAACCGACCAGCGCTGAGCTTCTTTCTGTAGGGAAGGAGCGGGGGAATAAAACTTTACGGTTTGGGTTTGCATGGCAGAATAGGCAAAATTTGAAAGGCGGCATCTTCGATTAAACCGCCCGCGCTGTCAATTTTGGAAAACACAATATTGGACAATAGCCCATTTTTTACGCAACTCCTGCCGGCACAGCCTTGCGTGTTATGCGGCGCATTCAGTCATGACGGCATCTGGTGCAAGGCTTGCGATGCCGACTTGCCGCGTTTAACGACAGCCCGTTGCCCGGTATGCGCCCTGCCCACCCACGATGGCGCAACCTGCGGTCGCTGCCTGCAACACCCGCCCAGTTTCAAGCATACCGTTGCGGCGTTCGCCTATGCTTTCCCTATCGACAAACTGATACAGGCCGTCAAATTCTCCGGGCGGCTGACCTTGGTTCACCGGCTTGCCGCCGCACTTGCCGAGCGCATCGACCTCCGCCCGGACTGCATCGTGGCCATGCCCCTGCACCCGCTGCGCTTGCGCGAGCGCGGTTTCAACCAGTCGCACCTGTTGGCGCAAAGCATCGCAAAACGCCTGGACATCCCGCTGCTGTCCGGTGCCTGCGCCCGTACGCGCAACACTACGCCGCAATCTTCATTAGCGTGGCAAGCGCGCGGTAAAAATATGCGCAAGGCATTTTCCTGTTCGTCCAGGCTGGACGGAAAACACGTCGCCATCGCCGACGACGTGATGACCACGGGAGCATCCGTTGAAGAGTTGGCGCACACGCTGCGCCAGGCGGGAGCCGCGCAGGTCAGCGTCTGGGTGGTGGCGCGCACGCTGCGCATTAAGCCGTTAGGGCGCTTCTAAAAATGCAAATTTCGCCCAAATGCAAGGCGCGGAAAAAATTTCGCAGCGCCGCATATGGATGATATGTAAGCAAGAAATTTTTTCCGTAACGCAGCAGTTGGGATGAAATATGCATTTTTAGAAGCGCCCACTACTTGGCTTCTTTGATTTCTTGCATGCGTTGCAGGACAAACGCCTGCAACTCTGGGCTCAAGCTGCGCGTATCGATAGCGCGTTTATACGCATCCAGCGCGTCTTCTTTGCGTTGCACCGCTTGCAGCGAAATACCCGAGCCCATGAACCAAAGTCCCGAGCCGGGCGATAGTTGCAACGCAATCTGATAATGCGTGATCGCCTCTTTGTGACGGTTCTGCCGTTGCAGGAGCGCCGCCATGAAGGCTTGATAATCGGCCTGCCGCTCGGCATACGGCAATGTCTTCCCCAACGTTTCCAGCGCCAGCGGCACGGCATTACGCTCCACTTGCAAGCGTGCCAGCAGCATCGCGAAATGGGGCTGTTTCGGGTTCTGCGCGAGCCCGTCTTGCAACGCTTTTTCCGCGTCCGCGTTGCGCTTGCTCTCCAGCAATACCGCCACCAGCGCTTCGCGCGCCAGGGCGTGCTCGGGATCGAGATGCAAAGCGGATTCGTATCCCAGGGCCGCTTCTTTCATCTGCCCTTGTTGCGCCAGCAGATTAGCCTTGCGATATTCGTTCTCGGCTTGCTGTCGCGGACTCACTTTCTTCATCTGCTTGCTGACGGACACCGCCGGTTCGAAGCGCACTGCGGCGGCGGGTTTATTGGCTGCGACAGGAGCTGTTTCGCTGTCCGGGATCGGCGCAGCCGGTTCGACCAGCGGCTTGCCGCGCAAACTATTGGGCAAGGGAATCGAACTGAGTTCAAAGCTCAAACGCGATGCGACGACATATTCCTGCGCAGCCGTCTGCTCGGACAGGGCTACCCTGGGCTCGTCCAAGGGCTGCGAGGCTGCCCCGACCGGGGAGACCGCCGGTACATTGCCCGCAGAAATCGGCGTCACATTTCCCATTGCTTGCGGCACCGCGCCCGGTTTATGCAGCAACCACCATGCGCCGCCGGCCCCCACCAGCAACACAATGCCGGCGAGCAGATACGCCCAGGTTTTCGGGCTGTGCTGCACGGGAACGGCACGTATGCTCGTCTCCACCAACGGGCCGTTCGCGCCGCGCTTTTCCAGATCGTTCAATACCCGGTTAATCAAACTCATTGCAGCCACACCCAGATCAAAGTCAGCATCACCAAAACCAGTGCGGCAAAACTGCCCCACACCCAAACCATCCAGTCTTTACGCGCTTCGGGGGTGTCGGCAACGGCGCCACGGATATGCCGCGTCACCACCTGCGAGCGCCCCTCGCCGTATGCCAACAGCAAGGCTTTATGCGCGATGATGTTTACCAGGCGCGGCGTCCCGCCAGTAACGCGATGCAGCATGGCGACCGCCCCCGGACGAAACAGGGTCTCTCCCCTGTAACCCGCCACCAGCAAACGGTGGCGCAGGTAACGGTCCAACTCGTCCTTGCGCAAGCCTTTCAAGTTGTATTGAAAACTGATGCGCTGGCGCAACTGCCGCACGGAGTTATGCTTGAGGCGCTCATCCAGTTCCGGCTGCCCGAACAGCACCACTTGCATCAATTTGCGCTTCTCGGTTTCCAGGTTGGTCAACAGGCGCAACACTTCCAGGCTTTCCAGCGGCATCGCCTGCGCTTCGTCCAGACACACCAGTACGCGCTTGCCCTCACGCGCAAAATTCAGCAATGCACGCGTCAATCCCTTCAACAACTGATGTTGGTCTACCGTGCCGTCCAACTCGATGCGGAACTCGCCCGCCAAAGCCAGCAACAGGCTGCGCGGTTCGAGGTAGGGATTCGGAACATAGGCGGTAATGAATTTGGCCGCGGCTCTCCCCGTGGCGGATTCGTCCTGGGTGCCGATGGCGGTAGTGGCGGTTTTGTCGTAGTTGAGCGTGGCGAGAAACTTGCGGCACAGCAAGGTTTTCCCGTTGCCGACTTCACCCACAATCTTGATGAAGCCCTCGCCGCTGCGCGCGGCGACCAGCAGCGTGTTCAGCGCTTCCTGGTAATTGGAGCAGGCGAAAAAGAAACTGGTGTCGGGCGTTAGCGCAAACGGAAATTCGCGCAGGCCGAATTGTTCAAGATACATCGGCCATCCCCGGTTAGCGGGACATCCCGTTCATGCGATCCCGGCTGCGCGTAATGTCGTCCGACCAGTCCTTGTCGCTGTCCACCACGGTCGGCTTGAGCAAAATGACCAGTTCGCGTTTTTCCGAAGCCTTGCTGGTTTGGCCGAGCATGGTTTTAACCCAGCCCGGCAAGCCGGATTCGGATGCCGCCGTGCTCTGGCTCATCAAACCGCCGATCACCACGATCTGCCCGTCTTTGGCGCGCACCACGCTGTCCGTTTCCTCGATGCTGGTCGAAGCCATCTGCATGGTTGTGCCGCTCCCCGCATCCTTCACCTTAGAGGTTACCTGGCTGATGGAAGGATGAACATGCAAAATGATCTCGTCTTTCTCGTTGATGCGCGGTGTCACATCCAGCGCGATGCCCGAAAATATTTGCGTATAGATCGGCGTGGGCAAGGTATTGGCTCCGCCGGCAACCGTCGTGGACGTTCCCGGAGTAAAGCCGGTCGCATAAGGCTCGTCCGTTCCCACTTTCAATACCGCCTTTTGATTGTTCAAAGTAGCGATGCGCGGGCTGGACAACACATGAACACTGCCCTGCGATTCGAGGAAATTCAGCATGGCCGCAAACTGGTTGGTCTGCAATGCCAAGCCAAAGAGCGAGCCCGATGCGCCGGTAGCAACCCCTCCCAAACTGGATCCGGGAATGCCGGTGATGGCCGAGTTAGTCAGCCGTTGAGCAGCGCCCTCTGCCGCGTTCGGCACCAATGTTCCCCCCTGCGAGACAACCCCGGCAGAAACACGGTTCTGGACACCCCCCTGACCGAATACACCCCAATTCACACCGGACTGAAAACTGTCGCTCAGCGTTACCTCGACGAACTTCGCCTCGATGATGACCTGGCGTTCGACCGAGAGTTGCGACGCTTTCAGGAATTCCGCCACATTGCGCAACTCTTCCGGCATGGCGCGGATCACGATGACGCCCGACATGCGGTTGATCACCACGCTGCGCTCGCCCTGGCTCGCCTTCTCTTTGTCTTTGGGCGCGATGATCGCGTTAAGCGCCTTGTCCAGATTCTCCCAGAAGTTGAAATCGGCGGAAGATTGCTTGGTCGAAACCGAGCTTGAATTATTGCCCGCGCTAAATGCACCTGTTGCCGCAGCCGTTACGCCGGTAGCCGTTACGCCGGCAGTCGCTACGCCGGGAAGCCCCGTTGGATTTACCTGGCCCGATGCTTTCACCGAAAGCGAGGATGAGCTATCGCGCATCGCCGCAAGATAATCGATCTTGAACAGCTTGATCTGTAGCGACACGGGCTGAATGTAAATGCTCTTGCCTTCCACCTTGTACTCGTAGCCGTATAAAGCGCGTATCGTGTCCAGCGCCTCGAACACCGTCACGTCCTTGAGATTCAGCGTGATGTTTCCTTCCACGCCGGGAAGCGGCAGCATGTTATAGCGCGTCCCCGAACCGATAGCGGCAAATACTTCTTTGGCCGGGGTACTGTTGACAGTCAGGTCGAAGCGCGCATCCAGCGGGCCGCTTTCTGCTTTGGGCAGCGCCATCGCCAACGGCGGCAGCAGCGCCTTACTCACGGCTTCCGGCTTGCTGGGGGAAACGCTTTCGTTGACCAGCGCATCCATCTCATTGTTGATTTTTACCACCGTACTCGTTTTGATGTTCGGCGACGAGCACGCACTCAAAAAGAGTAGCAACAGTATCCCGAATAGTCGCTTCATTTACCTTCCCTCTCGTCCTTGTTTTGCCCTGAGTTGGCCGTCTCAGATATTTTTTTACTGTGTTTTTTCTTCTTTTTGTTTTTTACGGGCAACGCCTTTTCGGGCTTATCTGCTTTTGCCTTCTGTCCAATCGGTTGCGTTTTCACCAAGTACACACCGGGGAATAATTCCATCACGCGTTTACCCTGAGCGCCTTGCAACACTACGCTGCGCTCACGCACTTCGACGAGGGTGGCATCGCCGACTTTCTCGCCTATGCTGACCGTCTGACCGTTGATTACCGCGGCACGATACTGCGGTGAGAGGATGACCGACTGCAAGCCACCTCTCGTGGAAACCTGCGCCGATTCTGTCGCGCCGACCCCGCTGGCAACAACACCCGCACCCGAAATAGCCGCCGTAGATGTATCGACGGCAGGCCGGGTCGGATCGGGCAGCAGCTCGAGCGCCAGCACCGGAAAGGCCAAATACAACAACGCACCCGCCATAAGCAGCCTGATTAAACTTGCAGCCATACCGTATCCAAACTCAATGTGTACAAGGTGAGCGTCAATTCCACACTGGGGTATTGCGCCGCACTCATTTTGGCCGAGCCCCAGAACATCTGGGTCGGCAATTTTTCCAGCGCTGCCAGATATTGCAACAAATCTGCGTAACTGCCGCGCACGGTGATTTTGACGCCATGCTTGTACACCTGTCTTTCCTGCCCCGCCGACCTGACTGTTACCGCGCCCCCTTCCGGCTTGGCGGCCGATGCTTCAATCAATGGCGTCACCGGCAGCGTTGCCATCTCGACCAATTGCAAGTGTCCGTTTTTACTCAGCACCTGCTCCAGCAAACCACCCATTCTCTCCGGCGGCACGAGTTTGTCACGCCTGCTTTTGAGATATATTTCGCCTTCCCTGAGCTGCTGCTGTATCTGCTTCATGCGATCACGCAATGGGGAATTGGCATCGTCTTTCTTTGCCTGCACCAACGCTTCCAATTGCGCCTGGATATCCTTCATTTTTTCCTGCTGCTGAATTACCTGCATCGAAAGCTTCTTTTGTTGCGCCAGCAACGGATCGAGGAACAGCGCGTTAATCAAAGACACCAGTAAAAACGCGGCCGCAGCAAAAATCAACGCGCGTTCGCGCAACGACATGCCGTCGATTTTGGCAACGAATTTTTCCCACTGCCCTTTAAACAACGGGATCATTTCGCGCCCTCTGGTGCGATCGATTGCATGCTGAACTCCACATAGCCCTTCGCCGGGGCCTGATCGGAAACCGCCTTCGGCTGCTGCATCTGCAAGAAGGAGAAAGTCTTCCCGCGCATGATTTTTTCTTTGTTGAGACGCCGAATATACGATGGCACGAGTTGGGGTCTGAGTACCGCGCCCTGCAAACTCATTTGCGCGCCATCTCCCTCAATTGCAAAACCGGTCAACCACAAACCGCTTACGGTTTGCCGCGCAAAAGCACGCATATATTCCGAATATCCCCCGGTATTACCGATCACCCCGGTTTTCAGCGTATCCAGAATCTCTTTCTGCGCGACCAACTCGGCCTCGAACTTCTTCAGTTCATCCTGTAGCGTCTGGTTCGACTTTTGCGGCGAGAACTCATTCGAGAAGCTGGCAAATCTCAGTTGCTCGGCGGCATAACGCTTGCTTGTTTCTTCAGATTGTTTCGCCAACAACTTGACTTGATAGACCGCATAACCATAAAAAAAAGCCGCGCCGAACACGATCAGAGCCAAGGCTTGCAGCATGGCCAGCACCGAGAAATGTTTTTTTTGCTTGAGGAAAACCGGATTGAATAAATTGATCTGCTGGCTCATAGCGCGCGCCTTTCCTGACGCAACGCGGCACCGAGTGCAGGCAATGCCTCAGTGACGAATTCGCTTTCCAGCAAAGCCGGAACGGCGCTAATGTCCATCACCTGCGGCAGATCGAGCGCCTCCACCGGCAAGCCCAAATTGTCCGCCAACAGATTCACCAGACCCACGCCGTCGGGAGCGCTCACCAACATACGACTCAGCGAAATCTGGTGGAACTGCCGGTCGAAATAATCCAGCGAACGCTGCACTTCCAGTTCCACACGATCAAAATACTGCTGCCTGATGTCCTCGTTCGCATCCTGCAATTGCCCCGAAGTGATCTCCAGGCGTCGCGACAAGTACAGCTCGCCGTCGCAAGTGAAGGTCAACAGCCCGCCGCGCTCGTCGAATGCCAGCAACGCCAAACCACGCCCGTCCGTTTCATACAGCGCGGCGATATTGCGTTGCGCCATTTCGGGAATATCGATCACAGAAAGGTTGATCTTCGCCTTTTCGAACAGCGCAATGCGCTTTTGAATTGTGTCGTTAGACGCGGCGATCGCATACAAAGACTGGGGGCGATTTCCGCCGTTTTTATTGCCCGGAATTTGCAGCACATCCACCGTGACATCATCCACGTGGGAATTCAGCGAATCCTTGATGCGATAACGAATCGCCGTCTTCATCTCATCCGCGGGGACATTCGGCGCGTCCACCATCAATATTTGATATTCGTCGGGTACCAACAAGGTAGTGAACTGGAACGATCCAAGGTGCAACTCCCTGACAATCTTTTCCAGCGCCGCAGACGTCACGCTCTCCATGGGATAAAACGCGCATATCTCTACTTGAAGCTGAGTTCCCGCGCGCTTGATCCGCACAAAATGGGCACCATGACCACTGATAGCAATACAAAACCAACCGGCATCGCGCTTGGTTCGTTTAAAAAGCGTTAAAAATTGCGGAATCTGCATAATTGCCGCGAATCTAATTTAACAACAAAGCATTGTCAATTGTTTTTACAGAATAATCCTGACGTAAACTGGTAGCCACATACCCTTCCCCGTTTTCTTAATTAATTTCAGTTCGGCGCAAACGTAATACCCCCGACTTAATCCATACAACAAGTCAATTCATTTACTTACACGCGCTCCAATAAGGAATACCGAAATGCAACGCTAAAATAGCGATTTCTGCCCACCCGGATTCGGCTTGATGAATTTGTTTATATCGAGTTCCACCTGCGCGCGATTGAGCCCCAACCGCTCGCTCACCAGCTTGAAGCGCTGCGCCAGCAACTGCGCGAACAGCCCCTGCCCGCTAAAGCGCGAACCGAAATTCGAGTCGTTCTCTTTGCCGCCGCGCATCTCGCGCAAACGGCTCATCACATGCTCCGCCTTCAGCGGGTAATGCACCGCCAGCCAATCCTTGAACAGATCATTCAGCTCGTAAGGCAAACGCAGCAAAGCGTAATGCCCCGCGCGCGCGCCGTGCTCGTAGGCGGCTTGCAACACCTGCTCCAACTCCGCATCGGTGAGAAACGGGATCACCGGCGCGACCAGCACGCCGCACGGCACACCCGCCTCGTTCAAGCGCTGCATGGTTTGCAGCCGCCGGCGCGGTGTAGCGGCACGCGGCTCCAGCTTGCGCGCCACCTCCGCATCCAGCGTCGTGACGGTGATGAACACCTGCACCAGATCATCGCGCGCCAACTGCGCCAGCAGGTCGATGTCGCGCTCGATCAGCGCCGACTTGGTGATGATCGAAACCGGATGCTTGCACTCGACCAACACCTCCAACACCTGCCGGGCGATCTTCAACTCGCGCTCGATAGGCTGGTAAGAATCCGTGTTCACGCCCAGCGCAATCGGCAAACATTGATACGAAGACTTCGCCAACTCCGCGCGCAACAGCTGCGCCGCATCCGGCTTGGCAAACAGCTTCGTCTCGAAATCCAATCCCGGCGAAAGATTCAGGTAAGCGTGGGAGGGCCGCGCATAGCAATAGATACAGCCATGCTCGCAACCGCGATAAACATTCATCGAATAATCGAAAGCAAGGTCGGGCGAATCCTGCTTCTGCAACACACTCTTAGCCCGCTCCATCGTCACCGTGGTTTTGAACGGCGGTAGCTCCTCATCCGCCGTGCCCCAGCCATCGTCAACGCGCTCGCGTGCCACGGACTCGAAGCGGCCTTCGATCTGTAAAGTTGCGCCTCGGCCTTTGCTTACTTCGTGCTTCACGGTGAAAATCCTAATAATCGCTCGGACTCATTTTGCCAGATTATTTGCGGTAACTTTGTTATGCTAACCACAGCGATGGAAAGTAAAAATACGTTCGCTAGGCATCGCCAAGGAATGATCAAATGAAATTTGAATGGGACAACGAAAAAGCCGCAACCAACGAGCACAAGCATGGCGTTTCTTTTCGAGAAGCATCGACTGTCTTCGGAGACCCGCTTGCCGGAACCTTTCCCGACCCGGACCATTCTCACGGGGAAGAAAGATGGCTGACCGTAGGCACATCGGCAGAATAAAGATTGCTTGTTGTTGCCCACACCGAGCACGACGTGATATTTCGAATCATCAGCGCCCGAGTGGCGACTATCCATGAAAGGAACAAATATGAGCAACGCTAACAACTCAGACGATATGCGCCCCGAGTACAATTTCGATTTTTCAAAAGGCGTGCGGGGAAAACACTATAAGCAATACATGGAGAGCAGTAACGTCGTGGTGCTGGATAGCGATGTAGCCGCCAGCTTCCCCAACGCATCTGCGGTGAATGCCGCCTTGCGAGCCATGCTCCAATTTACGGCACAAGCAAGCAACCTAACTTCAAGCCATACCTCGAAGCCGCAAGGCAAGGCACGATAAGGCATTAAGGAAGCGCCGAATAAGTACCCGCGCAAAGCAGAAGCTCAATTGACGAATCCGGTTTGTTAAAAAAAATCGTCTTTCATCTGCGATCACGCATTTCTGCGCTCCATTCAGGGGGTTTTCCCCCTGTTCTTCGTTACGCAGGACGCACCTGTCCTGTCAGCGGCAATCCCCACTTGTCCAAA
>SCUU01000108.1 GCA_004297065.1 Gallionellaceae bacterium | reverse complement strand
CAGGGGGGAACAAATCAGGGGGAGAGCAGGTTCGGCTCCTCCCCTGACTGCGGAAGGGTCGCTGCGAAGCAGCGGGGTACCCACCGGCGTACCCCTTGCGGGTGCAAGGGGAGGTTGGGATAACCAGCGACTTGTCCGCTTGCGGGCTTAGTCGAATGGCTAGTAGTTCCATCAGGGGTTAGGTTCTAATGGATTATTCGGGATAAACGGCGATCGCTGCGCGACCGTTCAGATTACCCCCGCGCGATGCTACAATCCGCCCCCCGAAATTTCTTTCTAAAGGCTGCTTAACATGGGTTTGAATAACGTTCCATCCGGCAATAATCTTCCCGACGATTTCAATGTGGTTATCGAGATTCCCATGCATGGCGATCCCGTCAAATACGAGGTGGATAAAGAATCCGGCGCAATTTTCGTGGACCGTTTCATGAATACCGCAATGCACTATCCCTGCAATTATGGCTATATCCCGCACACCCTGTCCGACGACGGCGACCCGGTGGATGTGCTGGTGATCACCCCCGTGCCTTTGCTGACCGGTGTGGTGGTGCGCTGCCGCCCGCTGGCAGTGCTGAAGATGGAAGACGAGTCCGGTTTCGACGCCAAGGTGCTGGCCGTGCCGGTGGATAAACTTTCCACGTTGTATCGCGGCCTGAAAAGCCATACCGAACTGCCGGAGATCGTGCTCAAGCAAATCTCGCATTTCTTTCAGCATTACAAGGATCTGGAGCCCAACAAGTGGGTCAAGATCGGCGGCTGGGAAGGCATCGAAGAAGCGCGCAAGGAAATCATGGCGGGCGTGAGCAACTATGCCCAAGCCGATGTTAAACCCGAATTCTGAATCTCATGACTGCAAAAATAATTGACGGCAAAACCATCGCGCAAGAAGTGCGCGCCGAATGGAAAGTGCGCGCGGATGCGCTTAAAGCGCGCGGCATCACACCGGGACTGGCGGTCATCATCGTCGGCGAAGACCCCGCCTCCAAGGTCTATGTGGCCAATAAAGTGAAGGCTTGTGCGGAGCTCGGTTTGCATTCCGAGCACATCGCGCTGCCCGCCGACACCAGCGAAGCCACCTTGCTAGCGAAAATCGCCGAACTGAATGCCGATCCGAAAATCCACGGCCTGCTGGTGCAACTGCCGGTGCCCAAGCACATCGACAGCGACAAGGTGTTGAACGCGATCAGCGCGGACAAGGACGTGGACGGCTTCCATCCGGCGAACGTCGGCGCGCTGGCCACCGGCAATATGCGCTTCGCGCCCTGCACGCCTTACGGCTCGCTGATCCTGCTGCAAAAGAGCGGCGTGAGCATCGAGGGCAAACACGCGGTGGTGATCGGGCGCAGCAACATCGTCGGCAAGCCGATGGCGCAACTGCTGTTGCAGCACCATGCCACCGTCACCATCTGCACTTCCAAGACCAAGAACCTCGCCAAACACACGAGCGACGCCGACATCCTCGTGGTCGCCACCGGCAAGCCGAAGATGATTACCGGCGACATGATCAAGCCCGGCGCTGCGGTGATCGACGTGGGCATCAACCGCATGGACAACGGCAAGCTGTGCGGTGATGTGGATTTCGATTCCGCGAAGGAAGTCGCGGGCTGGATCACCCCCGTTCCCGGCGGCGTCGGCCCGATGACCATCACCATGCTGGTGGCCAACACCGTGCAGGCGGCGGAACGCACGGCAGGCAAAACACCCGCATGACGCCGCAAGCGTTACAGGACTACCTCCACGCCCACATCCCGCTGTCCAAGGCGATGGCCGTGGAGGTCGAGACTGCCAGCCCCCAGGGCGTATGCCTCGCTGCCCCGCTAGGCCCCAACATCAACCATAGAGACACCGTGTTCGGCGGCAGCGCCTCTGCCGTCGCCATCCTCTCGGCGTGGGCTTTACTCCACGTCAGCCTGCTGGATGCGGGCATCAAGGCGCGCCTCGTTATCCAGCAAAACAGCATGAGTTACGACTTGCCGATGCCCGGCACCTTCTCCGCCAAGGCCGCCGCGCCCGCGCCGGAAAAATGGCAACGCTTCCTCGCCACGCTGGGAAAACATAAACGCGCCCGCATCGGCATCCGGTCGATCTTGTATTGCGGCGAACAAAAAGTTGGCGAATTCGAAGGCAGCTTCGTCGCCATCATTCCCTAAGGGTGCTTCCAAGAAAACTCAGTGAGTGACCGGTCTTGCGCCCGCCACAGAAGAGACAGGCAGGGGCGGATGCTGCCCCACGATCTGGAAGAACACTTCGTCGCGTTTGACCATGCCCAGTTCGCTGCGGGCGCGCTCTTCGATGGCCTCGGTGCCGTTCTTGAGGTCGCGCACTTCGGCATCCAGCACCGCATTGCGCATACGTGTTTGTTGATTGGCCTGCTTTTGCGCCTCGACCTGGCGGTCGGTGTCCCACACTTTGAGCCAGCCACCCTTACCCAGCCATAGCGGGTACTGCAAGAGCAGGATAATGGCAGCCAGTACCAGTGTGACGGGACGCAGCATCAACATGAAACTCGCGCAACGATTCGTTCGCCCCCTCCCCCGTGTACTCGGATTGAGGGGGAGAGCCGGGGAGGGGGAACGGGCATGACCAGTTTCACTATCGGGGACACTATGCCATGCCCGTTAACCCAACTGATAGTACGCACCGCGACCCGGATAAGAAGCGCTTTCGCCCAAGTCTTCTTCGATGCGCAACAACTGGTTGTATTTCGCCATGCGATCGGAACGCGACAACGAACCGGTCTTGATTTGCAGCGCATTGGTCGCTACCGCCAGGTCGGCGATGGTGGAGTCTTCGGTTTCGCCGGAACGGTGCGAGATCACGGCGGTGTAGCCGGCGCGCTTGGCCATTTCGACCGCCGCAAAAGTTTCGGTCAGGGTGCCGATCTGGTTCACTTTAATCAGGATGGAATTGGCGATGCCGCGCTTGATGCCTTCGCCCAGTATCTTGGTATTGGTCACAAAAATATCGTCGCCCACCAACTGGATGCTCTTGCCGAGGCGGTCGGTCAACGCTTTCCAGCCATCCCAATCGAGTTCGCTCATACCGTCCTCAATACTGACGATGGGGTACTTGTCCACCCAGGTCGCATACAGATCGACCATCTGCGCAGAGTTCAACACCAGCCCATCCGCTTTGAGATGATATTTGCCGTCCTTGTAGAATTCCGAAGCGGCCGGATCCATCGCGATCGCCACATCTGCACCGGGCACATAACCGGCTGCTTCGATAGCTTCGACGATGACTTTCAACGCGCCTTCGTTGGAACCCAGTGCAGGTGCGAATCCGCCTTCATCACCAACGGTAGTCGGCAAACCGCGATGATGCAGCACGGATTTCAGCGCATGGAACACTTCGGCACCGTAGCGCAATGCCTCGCGGAAACTGGTCGCGCCTACCGGAACGATCATGAATTCCTGCATGTCTGCGCCGCCGGTCGCGTGTGCGCCGCCGTTGATGACGTTCATCATCGGCACGGGCATTTCCATGCGCGCGGCACCGCCGAAATAGCGGTACAGCGGCAGACCGGATTCTTCGGCCGCGGCTTTGGCGACCGCGATGGAAACCGCGAGGATGGCATTTGCGCCGAGGCGCGATTTGTTGTCGGTACCGTCCAGTTCGATCATGGTCTGGTCGATGAAAGCCTGCTCGGCAGCGTCGAGACCGACGATGGCTTCGGCGATTTCGGTGTTCACGAATTCCACCGCTTTCAACACGCCCTTGCCGAGGTAACGTTTCTTGTCGCCGTCACGCAGTTCCACAGCTTCCTTGGTTCCGGTGGATGCGCCGGAAGGCACGGCCGCACGGCCCATCACGCCCGATTCCAGCAACACATCCGCTTCCACCGTGGGGTTGCCACGGGAGTCCAGAATTTCACGCGCTACAACATCAACGATTGCACTCATTTTTTCTTCCTCAGTTTTTAATTACAACTAGATATTACGTAAATCAATCTGCTCTTCAATCAAACCTTGTTGCTTTACCGCCGCGTCCAGAACTTGCATCGTCCGCAACAGCGCCTTCAAATGTCCCAACGGGAAAGCATTCGGGCCGTCCGATAACGCTTGCGACGGATTCGGATGCGTCTCCATGAACACGCCGGAGATACCCGCCGCAATCGCGGCACGCGCCAGCACCGGCACGAACTCGCGCTGGCCGCCGGAACTGGTGCCCTGCCCGCCCGGCAACTGCACCGAGTGCGTGGCATCGAACACCACCGGACATCCGGTGTTGCGCATCACTGCCAGCGAACGCATGTCCGACACCAGATTGTTATAACCGAACGAAGCACCGCGCTCACACACCATAATATTGTTCGCGCCGCTCACCTCGCGCGCCTTGTCCACCACGTTCTTCATATCCCAAGGAGACAGGAACTGCCCCTTCTTGATGTTCACCGGTTTACCGGACGATGCGGCAGCATGGATAAAGTCGGTCTGGCGGCACAGGAACGCGGGCGTTTGCAACACATCGACAATAGCTGCTACTGGGTCGATCTCGTCTTCGCTATGCACATCGGTCAGCACCGGCACGCCGATCTGCGCTTTCACTTTTTCCAGAATTTTTAAACCCGCTTCCATGCCGAAGCCGCGGAACGATTTGCCCGAACTGCGGTTGGCTTTGTCGTAGGAGGATTTGTAGATGAAGTTGATCTGCAACCCGTTACAGATTTCCTTCAACTGTCCGGCGGTGTCCAATGCCATCTGCTCGGACTCGATCACGCAAGGCCCGGCAATCAGGAAAAATGGCTGATTCAGCCCCGCTTCAAAACCGCACAGCTTCATGCTGCCTCCTTATGCGCCACGGCGGCTTCGACATACGCCTTGAACAGCGGATGTCCGTCGCGCGGCGTGGAGGTGAATTCCGGGTGGAACTGTACGCCGACGAACCACGGGTGCGCGGACTGCGGCAATTCCATCATCTCCGGCAAGGCTTCCGCAGGGGTGCGCGCGGAAATAATCAGTCCGGCTTTTTCCAACGCGGGCACGTAATGGTTGTTCACTTCGTAACGGTGGCGGTGACGCTCGTTCACTTCGTCGCCGTAAATGCGTTGCGCCATGGTGTCGGCCTTGATCGGACAGCGCTGCGAACCGAGGCGCATGGTGCCGCCCAAGTCGGAATCGGCGCTGCGCTTGGCGACCTTGCCGTCGCGATCCAGCCACTCGGTGATGAGCGCCACCACCGGATGCTCCGTTTCCAGATTGAACTCGGTGCTGTTCGCATCAACCATGCACGCCATGTCGCGCGCATATTCGATGACCGCGAGCTGCATGCCGAGGCAGATGCCGAGATAAGGAATCTTGTTTTCGCGCGCGTAACGGATCGCGGCGATCTTGCCTTCCGTGCCGCGCACGCCGAACCCGCCGGGAACCAGAATGGCGTCAAGTTTGTTCAAACATCCGACACCTTCCGTCTCGATCACTTCGGAATCCAGATACTCGATATTCACGCGCGTCGAAGTGTGGATGCCCGCATGGCGCAGCGCTTCGATCAGCGACTTGTACGACTCGGTGAGGTCAACATATTTGCCGACCATGCCGATGGTGATCTGGTGCGTCGGGTTCTCCTGCGCGGTGATCAGTTTCTTCCATACCGACAGGTCGGCAGGCTTTGCATCCAGCGCCAACTCTTCGCAGATGATGCGATCCAGTCCCTGCTCGTGCAGCACTTGCGGCACTTTGTAGATGCTGTCCACATCCCACATCGAAATCACAGCCTCTTCGCGCACGTTGGCGAACAGGGAAATCTTGGCGCGCTCATCGTCGGGAATGCGGCGATCCGCGCGGCATACCAGCGCTGTCGGAAAAATACCGATCTCGCGCAGCTTTTGTACGCTGTGCTGTGTCGGCTTGGTCTTCAACTCGCCCGCAGTGGCAATGTAGGGAACCAGCGTGAGGTGTACATAGGCCACTTGATGACGCCCCATGCGCAAGCCCATTTGACGAGCCGCTTCAAGGAACGGCAACGATTCGATGTCGCCGACCGTGCCACCGATTTCGACGATGGCCACATCGGCTTTGCCGTCCAGCGATGCCGCTGCGCCGCGTTCGACGAAGGCCTGAATCTCGTTGGTGATATGCGGGATCACCTGCACCGTCTTGCCCAGATATTCGCCGCGACGCTCCTTGCGGATCACGCTCTCGTAGATTTGTCCGGTGGTGAAATTATTGGCCTTGCGCATCTTGGCCGAAATAAAACGCTCGTAATGCCCCAAGTCCAGATCGGTCTCTGCACCGTCTTCGGTGACGAACACTTCGCCGTGCTGGAACGGGCTCATAGTGCCCGGATCCACGTTGATGTAGGGGTCCAGCTTGAGCATGGTGACTTTGAGGCCGCGCGATTCGAGGATCGCCGCGAGGGAAGCGGCGGCTATGCCTTTGCCCAATGAGGAAACCACGCCGCCAGTAATGAAGATGTATTTAGTCATGGGGCGCAATGATACCGTAAAACCCCCTCCCCTCAAACGCATGGCAGCAAATCTCCGATCAGCGAGCGCATCAATTTCCCAAAACCTTGGGACTTATCGCAGATGAGGGCAATGGGACGAACTCGAAGCTAAAAATACCATCCTGGGGGAAAAGTGAGCGCGGGCAAGCGTTACATCAAATGAAAATGGGTACCAATAATCTAGTACCCACAGTCATACACGATTGGTGCGCCCGAAGAGATTCGAACTCCTGACCCCTTGGTTCGTAGCCAAGTACTCTATCCAGCTGAGCTACGGGCGCATTTTTTTAAAATTTTACTTCTGTGTGGCGGAGAAGGAGGGATTCGAACCCTCGATACAAGTTTAAGCTCGTATGCGCCCTTAGCAGGGGCGTGCCTTCGACCACTCGGCCACCTCTCCGAAGGCCGCGAATGATACTGATTAGAGGCTAGTCGGTCAAACTGTTTATGCGTCTTCTTGATCTAAATCGAATGCTTTGTGCAATACGCGCACGGCCAGCTCCAAATATTTCTCGTCGATGACGACAGAAATCTTGATCTCGGAGGTTGAGATCATCTGGATGTTGATGCCTTCTTCGGCCAAGGTGCGGAACATTTTGCTGGCGATACCCACATGCGAACGCATGCCGACGCCGACCACGGAAACTTTGGCGGTCTTGTTGTCGCCGATAACATCGCGTGCGCCGATGTGCGGCTGCACCTTGTTTTTCAGGATGTCCATCGCCTTGTTGAATTCGTTGCGATGCACGGTAAAGGAAAAATCGGTGGAACCATCCACGCCAACGTTCTGGATAATCATATCCACATCGATGTTGGATTCGCTCACCGGGCCGAGAATTTGATAGGCGATACCGGGCTTGTCCGGCACGCCGCGTACCGTGATTTTCGCCTCGTCGCGATTAAACGCGATACCCGAAATGATGGCCTGTTCCATTTTATTCTCTTCCTCAAAAGTGATCAGCGTACCTTCGCCTTCTTCTGCAAAGCTGGAGAGCACACGCAATTTGACTTTGTATTTCCCGGCAAATTCAACCGAGCGTATCTGCAACACCTTGGAGCCCAAACTCGCCATTTCCAGCATTTCCTCAAAGGTAATGCTCTTCAGGCGGCGTGCTTCGGGCACCATGCGCGGGTCGGTGGTATAGACGCCGTCCACGTCGGTGTAGATATGGCACTCATCGGCGCGCAGTGCCGCCGCGATAGCGACGCCGGTGGTGTCCGAACCTCCGCGCCCCAACGTAGTGATATTGCCGGCTTCATCCATACCCTGGAAGCCTGCCACCACGACCACATTGTCGTTGGCGAGATCGGCGCGAATGCTTTGTTCATCGATACTGACGATGCGTGCCTTGGTAAAAGCGCTATCAGTCAGTATTTTCACCTGCGCGCCGGTATAACTCTTGGCCTTCAGCCCCCGCGCCATCAGCGCCATCGCAACCAGACCGATAGTCACTTGTTCGCCGGTTGAAATCACGACATCGAGTTCGCGCGGATCGGGGTGCTTTTGGATTTCGTGGGCGAGGCCGATCAAACGGTTAGTCTCACCGCTCATGGCGGAAACCACGACCACCACCTGATGCCCCTGTGCCTTGTATTTTGCTACGCGCTGCGCGACGTTCTTGATGCGCTCCGGACTGCCTACGGAAGTGCCGCCGTATTTTTGAACTATCAATGCCACGATATGCCTGCGCCGTTTTTTAAAGTGGGCGGCATTCTAACTGAACTGACGACAAAAAACGAATACCCGGCGGCATTAGCCGTACAACCTGCGTCCGCGAATCCGCGCACGGTGGGCTGCACGCTTCTCGCTCTCGGTAAGCACTGTCTTCTTGCCTTCGAAAGGATTCTTACCCGCCTTGAATTCGATGCGCAACGGCGTGCCTTGCAGCTTGAAGGCGTCGCAGAAGCACTTTTCCAGATAGCGGCGGTAGCTGTCCGGCACCTTGTCCAGCGCACTGCCGTGGATGATGATGAGTGGTGGATTGCTGCCGCCCTGGTGGGCATAGCGCATCTTGGGTCGGAAGATACTGCCGCGCGGCGGCTGTTGCTTTTCCACTGCGGCCAGCAGTACGCGCGTGAGTTGCGGTGTCGCCAGTTTCGCCATCGCGGCGGCATAGGCTTCGTTCACCGATTTCAACAATCCGTCCACCCCGGTGCCGTTCAAGGCAGAGATGAAGTGATGCTTGGCGAAACTCAGGAAATGCAGCTTGCGGTCGATGTCGCGCTTGGCGGTATCGCGCTTGTATTCGTCGAGACCGTCCCATTTGTTCACGGCCAGCACCAGGGCGCGCCCGGCTTGCAGCACGAAGTCGGCCAAATGCGCATCCTGCTCGGTGATCTGGTCGCGCGCATCCACCACGAGCACCACCACATTGGCATCCTCGATGGCTTGCAGTGTCTTCACCACGGAGAATTTTTCAATGGCTTCGTCGATCTTGCCGCGACGGCGCACACCGGCGGTGTCGATGATGGTATACGGCTTGCCGCCGCGCTCGAAGTCGATATAGATACTGTCGCGCGTGGTTCCCGGCTGGTCGAAGGCGATCACGCGTTCTTCGCCGAGAATGGCGTTCACCAGCGTCGATTTGCCCACGTTGGGGCGTCCGACGATGGCGAGTTTCGGGTGGTCGGATTTTTCTTCCGGTTCTTCTTCGCGCACGGGCAACTCATCCAGCGCCAGTTCGATCATCTCGGTGACGTTGTCGCCATGCGCGGAGGAGATAGGGATGGGCTCGCCCGAGCCCAGCTCGTAAAACTCGTTGGTGATGCGCGCGCGCTGCATGCCTTCCGCCTTGTTCACCAAGAGCAGCAAGGGGCGACCGGTTTTGCGTAACTGCGTGGCGATGATGCGGTCTTGCGGCGTGAGGCCATCGCGTCCATCCACGAGGAACAACACGAGATCGGCTTCGTCAATCGCCTGGCGCGTCTGCTTGGCCATCTCGTGCAGGATGCCGTCTTTGGCGACCGGCTCCAGACCGCCGGTATCGACCACCAGATAGGGACGATCGCCGACGCGGCCACGACCGTAATGGCGGTCGCGCGTCAGCCCCGGCAGGTCGGCCACGAGGGCATCGCGGCTGCGCGTGAGTCGATTGAACAGCGTGGATTTACCCACATTGGGACGTCCGACTAAAACCAGCGTGGGTAACATAACAAGTCCGTTTTAATGAATGGCCAGAGAATACAGGCCGCCGTCGCTGGTTTGCACCACGAAGCCGTCACCGGATACCACCGGGGCAAAGCGTATCGCGCTGCCGTCCGTCCTGAAGCGGGCGACAAAACTGCCGTCTTCACGATTCATGGCATGCAGATAGCCGTCGAAATCGCCCACCAGCAAATAATTATCCAACGCCAGCGGCGCGGTCGTATTGCGCCAGTGCATTTGGTCGTTCTTCCAATACGAACTGCCGCTGAGCTTATCGAGCGCCAATACCGTGCCCACCGTGTCGGTCAGAAACAGATATTTGCGCGACATGGTCAGCCCTTTGTCGCTGGACAGTTCGCGCGTCCACAACGAACCGCCCTGTTCGGCGTCGAAACAGGCGAGGCGACCCTGAAAGGCTACCGCGCATACCTGGCTGTCATCCACGATAGGCAGGCTGGTAATGTCGCTCACGCGTTCCAGTTCGGTATTGCCGCGCGGCTGCGAAACCGACGCTTCCCACACGAGAACGCCGTTGTGCAACCCGATCGCGGCCAGCTTGCCGGCGGCGAAGCCCGCATACACGATGCCATGACGTATGGTCACTCCGGCATTGCTGCGCGCAACCAGTGCCGGTGTCGCCCGCTCGTATAGCCACAGGCGTTTGCCATTCTGGCTATCCAGCCCGGCAATACGGCCATCCCCGGTGCGCACCACGACCACGCCCTCGGCCAGTTTGGGCGCACTCAACACTTCGCTGGAAACCTTGCTCTTCCAGCGCAGCTGGCCACCCGCTTCCTCGTAGGCCGCCACATCGCCTTTATCTCCACCCACCAGCACCAGCCCGTCGCCGGCGCCGACGCCGCCGGAAATGGCAAAACTCGTATTGATGCGCCACAACTGCTTGCCGCTGTCCCGCGCGAAACGCTGTAGCGCACCTGTGCCGTTCGCGGCGAAAACAGATTCGCCCGCGACCACGGGCAACAAGGCATTGAGCCCCATCTTGCCCACGCTCTGCTTCCAGCGCACTTCGAATTTGGCGGTCGAATTAAAATTCACCAAGCTTGCCGGCGTAGCTTGCTCCTTGTCGCCGGCACATCCCACCAGCAACACGGGCAATAGCGCGGCAATGCCATGATTCAATTTCATTTGGCATCCCCGAGACCGTCCAGTTTCAACTGCACCAGATTGCGGTACATGCTCTTGGCGTCGATCTTGTCGAGCGCCTGTTTATAGGCGGCTTTCGCCTCTTCCGTCTTGCCCTGCGCGCTCAGCACATCGCCTTTCAGGTCGGCATACAAGCCGGTGAACGCTTCGGGATGCGTGGCGTCGAGCTGCTTGAGCGCCGCGTCGAAATTCTTTTCATCCAGCAAAATGCTGGACAGCTTCAGGCGTGCGGTATCCTGCAAACCCGTTTCGCCGGCATGCTCGATCACCCATTGCAATTGCATCTTGGCGCGCGTCACATCCTTCATCTGGATATTGACCTGCACCGCCAGCAATTGCGCGCGCGGCGCATAAGCGCTGCTGCCGAACTTATCGACCAAAGCGGCAACCGCATCGTTCACGCGCTTGGGATCGTTGCTCAATGTCTGCTTTTCCACTTCCGCATACAGCTTGGCGGCTTCGCCGGACTGCTGGGCCTGATGGCTCTTCCAGAACTGCATTCCGGCAAAACCGAGTAAAGCGACTACCACGGCACCAATCACCCATTTGCCGTTATCGCGCCACCACGCCTTGAGCGCGTCTACCTGTTCCTGTTCCTGCAAATCGAGCGTTGACATTTTTTATCCTCTAACCAAGTTAAATTCACGAATCTTCTGCTGCAATTCTGCCAGCGCCACACGCTGTTGTCCGCCGCCGTCGCGCAACGCCTTCAACGTTGCCTGTCCGGCCCGCGCTTCGTCATCGCCGATAATGACCGCACAAGCCGCCCCGCTGGCGTCCGCTTTTTTCATCTGCGATTTGAAACTGCCGCCGCCGCAATGCAGCACCACTTTCAAACCCGCATCGCGCAACTGTTCCGCCACGCCACCCGCCAGCCGGTTAGCCTGCTCGCCCTGATGCACCAGATATACATCCAGCGGCGCACGCAGATTCTGCATACCGTCTTCCTGCAACAAGGCCAGCAGGCGCTCGATGCCCATGGCGAAGCCGCACGCCGGAGCCGGCTTGCCGCCGATCTGCTCGATCAGGCCGTCGTAGCGGCCTCCGGCGCAGATGGTGCCCTGCGCGCCCAGACGCGTAGTCACCCACTCGAACACGGTGCGGTTGTAGTAATCCAGTCCGCGCACCAGATGCGTGTTGATCTCGAAGACAATCCCGTGCTGGTGCAAAATCGCCTGCACCTCTTCGAAGTGCTTGAGCGCATCTTCTTCCAGCTCATCCATCAGCTTCGGTGCGGCACTCACCAGCTCCTGCATGGCCGGGTTTTTGGTATCGAGAATACGCAAGGGGTTGCTGTACAAACGACGCTGTGCATCGGCATCCAGCACGTTCTTGTGATGCTCGAAATAGGCGATGAGCTTTTCGCGATGACGGTGACGCGAGGCGGCGTCGCCCAGCGTATTGATCTGCAACTCCGCGTCGCGGATGCCCAGTTTTTTCCACAGGCGCGAGCACATCAGAATCTGCTCGGCATCGATATCGGGTCCGGCAAAACCCAGCGCCTCGACACCGATCTGGTGAAACTGGCGATAGCGCCCCTTCTGCGGGCGCTCGTGGCGGAACATTGCACCGCTGTAATACAAGCGCTGCGGCGCATTGTACAGCAGGCTATGCTGTAGCACGGCGCGCGCGCAGGACGCCGTCCCTTCCGGGCGCAAGGTAAGCTGGTCACCGTTGAGACTGTCCTCGAAGCTGTACATCTCTTTCTCGACGATGTCGGTCACCTCGCCGATGGCGCGCTTGAACAGCGCCGTCGGCTCCACCAGCGGCATACGGATGTTGCGGTAACCGTAAGCTTCCAGCCAGTCGCGCACGGCGTCCTCGAACCACAGCCACAGTTGTGCCTCGTCCGGCAAAATATCGTTCATGCCGCGCACGGCTTGCAGAGTCGTATTGCCCATATATTCACTCAGACAGCTTTGATCTCGATACGCTTGGACGGTTTATCTCCCGCTTCGCGCCTGGCGTATTTGCGCGCCACGTAGTCGTCCACGATTTGCGTGAATTCCTCGGCGATGTTGTCGCCGCGCAGGGTCACGGTCTTTTCGCCATCGACATACACCGGCGCGGAAGGGCTCTCGCCGGTACCCGGCAGACTGATACCGATATTGGCCATCTTGCTTTCGCCGGGGCCGTTGACGATGCAGCCCATCACCGCGACGGTCATTTCTTCCACACCCGTGTATTGCTCGCGCCATACCGGCATCTGTGTACGCAAATAGCCCTGAATACTCTGCGCCAACTCCTGGAACACCGTGCTGGTAGTGCGCCCGCAACCGGGGCAGGCCGTAACGAGCGGCGTGAACGAACGCAGCCCCATGGTCTGCAATATCTCTTGCGCCACCACCACTTCTTCGGTGCGCGCACCGCCGGGTGCGGGTGTCAGCGACACGCGGATGGTGTCGCCGATGCCCTGCTGCAACAGCACCGCCAATGCCGCGGTGGAAGAAACGATGCCTTTCGAGCCCATGCCCGCCTCGGTCAAGCCGAGATGCAGCGGGTAGTCGCAGCGCTTGGACAGTTCGGTATAGACCGCGATCAGATCCTGCACCGCGCTCACCTTGCACGACAGCACGATGCGGTCATGCGCCAAGCCCAGTTTTTCGGCGCGTTGTGCGGAATCTAGCGCGGACACGATGAGCGCCTCGCGCGTCACCTCGGCCGCCTCTTTGGGCTGCGCCAGCTTGGCGTTCTCATCCATCAGCCGCACCACGAGGTCCTGATCCAGGCTGCCCCAGTTCACGCCGATACGCACGGGTTTGTCGTATTGCTTGGCGACCGCGATCATCATGGCGAACTGGTCTTCGCCCTTGCGGTTCTTGCCCACGTTGCCGGGATTGATGCGGTATTTTGCCAGCGCCTGTGCGCACTCAGGAAACTCGGTGAGCAAACGGTGGCCGTTGTAGTGGAAGTCGCCGATCAGCGGCACGTCGCAGCCCATGTCGTCCAGCATCTTGCGGATGCGCGGCACCTGCTGCGCGGCTTCGGAAGTATTGACCGTGATGCGCACCAATTCGGAGCCGGCTTGCGCCAGTTCGTATACCTGACGCGCGGTGCCTTCGGCATCGGCCGTATCGGTATTGGTCATGGATTGCACCACGACGGGAGCACCGCCGCCGATGGCGATGCCGCTCACATCTACGCGCCGCGTCTCGCGGCGAAAAATAGGCGAATGGCTCATGTTTTATTCCAAAATCAAACGGGCGACTTCGAGATCGGTGAATTCGTCCAGACCGACTTCTTCGCCTTCGTAATACAAGCGCACACCGCTTGCATTGCCGATCACCAAAGAAAACGGCGGACGCCCGGCTATCCATTGTTCGCTGCTCGGCGCATTAATTTGCTCGAGCAAGGTTTTGCCGAATTTATCTTCCACATCGACCCAGGATTCGCCTTCGAATACGAGATGGATAGGTCCTTGCGCGACATCTTTGCCCGCAACGACTCCCTTCGTTTTCACCGCAGCCGGGAGAGTTGCGGAAACAGCGGGGGCAACGGCCTCAACCGGGCTCACTGCGACCACAGATGAAACCGCAGGCAACACCGGAGCCAGAACAACCGGAACGGCAGCTACATGTTCTTCAACCGGCTTATTCTGAAACAACCAGATGCCGATCCCCAGAATCACGGCCAGCCCCAACGAGGCGGCAAGCCAAACCACGTTGATGCGACGGATCGATTGCGATGCCGGGAATGGAACCTCCGCCAAATCCTTTTGCAGCCCGGCCATTTGCTGGTGCGCGAGGGGCAGCGCGTTGAGCAAGGCCGTTTCGTCCACATGCAACAATCTGGCATAGCTGCGCACGAACCCGCGCACAAAAGCGATCTCCGGCAAATGCGTGAAGTCGTCCGCTTCCAGCGCTTCCACTTGCCGGGGAGCAAATTTGATGCGCCCGGCCACATCGGCGATGCTCAGGCCCTGGCGGATACGCGCCTCGCTCAATATCTTGCCCACGCTCGGTGGCGGCGATGTTTCCGCCACAGTTTCAGCCTTAACGTTGTCTGAATTTGTGTCCATCATTCACCCTGTAGCAATAACTGAGTTTCGCGCGCATCGGGATAACGTTTACGCAATTGCAAAGCGTAGCTCTCTTCCGAATTCCGGTCGCCGACCCTGCGTTCGATGCGCACAGCCAACCACAGATGCCCGGCCGCCAATTCGGGCGAGTTGCGCAAGAAGCGCAAGAAATACGACTTGGCTCCCGCAAAATCGCGCGCGGCGAAACTCACGTCAGCCAAGCCGAATAAAGCATCCGGCAAATTCGCGTGCCTGGCCAAGGCGCGCTGAAAATAGTCCTCGGCTTCTTTCAGCTTACCAATTTTCTTGGAACACACGCCCGCATTGACGTAGGCCGTTTCCGGCGTGGCATAAAGCGGATTCTTCAAAGCCTCCATAAACTGCGCAATAGCCTCGTTTTCGCGCCCGCGCTGGCACAAGAACCAGCCGTAGTTGTTATGCGCATTGGAGTCGCCGCTGTCCAGTTGCAGGCTGCGGCGGAAATCTTCGTCCGCCTGCGTGTCTTCGCGCAATGCCATGCGTATCAAACCGCGCACATTGAATGCCGGCGCGTAATCCGACTCCGCCTGCATCGCCACCTCGACCTCTTGCAGCGCGATCCCGTATTGGGCGCGCTCGAAATAGGAAGCCGCCAATTCCGTATGAATCTTGGCGACCGCCTGAGCATGCGTCGTTGTCTCGGTTGGCGTCCCGGCGGAACCGCCCCCCTGGGACGCACACCCGGCCAGCAATGCGACGACCAGCGTATGGCCCAGTGTCGCAAACCAGAAATAACGAAACATGAAACGGCGTCTTTTTTCGCCATGCCGCGTTGCATCCCCTTGCCGTATACCCCATACGACCGCGGGTCTGCGCCTTGCCTGACAAAAAAATCCACCCGTTTCATTGGTCCCGTTATTTCTGGTTTGCGACACTGGCAACTTCACTGCGCCACCTCCACCAACGGGTACGACAAAATCACTATATGAATTTTAACATTTGACATACCCGTTCCCCTCTCCTCAATCCTCTCCCGCAAGTGGGCGAGGAGACAAACGACCGCTACGCGAACTTAAAACTAAGCGATGAGTTCTTTTCGTCTTGTCCTGTACCTGCCCCGCCAGTTGCCCGCAGGCGGCCGCAATGTCGTCGCCGCGCACCTTGCGGATCGTGGTCACGATGTCGGCCTGCATCAGCACATCGCGGAAACGCAATACTGTCCGCATATCCGAGCGCTGATACGGCGCTTGCGGGATCGGGTTAAACGGAATCAGGTTGAATTTGCACGGCACGTCGCGCACCAGCTCGATGAGCTCGCGCGCATGCTGCACGGTGTCGTTCACGCCCGCCAGCATAATGTACTCGAAGGTCACAAAATCGCGCGGCGCTTTTTCCAGATAGCGCCGACAAGCCGCCATCAGTTCCTGCAAAGGATACTTCTGGTTGATCGGCACCAGCACGTTGCGCAACGCATCGTTCGGCGCATGCAGCGAGACCGCCAGCGCCACCGGGCACTCGTCGCGCAGCCTGTCCATCGCGGGAACCACGCCGGAAGTGGACACCGTCACGCGGCGGCGCGACAAGCCGTAGGCGTTATCGTCCAGCATCAGGCGCAGGGCGTTCACCGTGTTGTCGAAATTCAGCAGCGGTTCGCCCATGCCCATCAGCACCACATTGGTCACGGGCCAGTTGCCGTCGGCATTCTTGCCGAGCTCATGGTTCGCCCACCACACCTGCCCGATGATCTCGGCGGTAGAAAGGTTGCGGTTGAACCCCTGCTTGCCGGTGGAACAGAACGCGCAGTCCAGCGCGCATCCGGCTTGGGTCGAGACGCACAGCGTACCCCGGCCTTCTTCGGGAATAAACACGGTTTCCACCGCATTGCCCGTGCCCACGTCCAGCAACCATTTGCGCGTACCGTCGGAAGCGGTCTCTTCTCGCACCATTTTTGGCGTGTGGATAGAGGCGATCTGCTTGAGTTTTTCGCGAAGAGAGACCGCCAGATCGCTCATCGCATCGAAATCGTGCTCCCCGCTTTTGTATATCCAGCGCAGCACCTGCTTGGCGCGGAATGGCTTTTCGCCATTTTCCGCGAACCAAGCGGTCATCGCGGTAGGTTCAAAATCGAGGAGGTTTTGCTTCATCGCAGTTTCTTAGCGCGAGTAAACGTTCAACGCGGGGAAGAAGTAAGCGATCTCGACAGCAGCCGTTTCAGCCGCATCGGAACCGTGTACCGCATTGGCGTCGATGCTGTCGGCGAAATCGGCGCGGATGGTGCCCTTGTCGGCCTTCTTGGGATCGGTTGCGCCCATCAGGTCGCGGTTCTTCAGGATCGCGCCTTCGCCTTCCAGCGCTTGGATCATCACCGGGCCGGAGATCATGAAGTTCACCAGGTCGTTGAAGAATGGACGTGCCTTATGCACGGCGTAAAAACCTTCCGCTTCAGCACGCGACAATTGCACCATACGTGCAGCCACGATCTTCAGTCCGGCATGCTCGAAACGGGTATATATCTGACCGATGATATTTTTGGCTACCGCATCGGGTTTGATGATTGAAAGGGTACGTTCAACAGCCATGCTTCTCTCCAAATGGTTATTGTGAATCAGAAAATTCTGAGGGCGCGATTCTAGCAGGGTTTGGCTACGCTGTCGCAGCCAGGAAGCCTATGCAACGACGATTCCGGATTCCGAATCAGACACCTGAAAGTCCGCCGCGACAGCCACGCCGACAACACAAGCCAGCTCCTCTCCGCAATAGAGCAACGGCAGGCGTTCGCGTCGCCACGGTGGGATGTGATGCTCTTGCAGCAGGTTCTTCAGGCTGCGCGTCGTCGCCTTGGGGTGTGGGCGCAAGGTCTCTCCGCCGTTGCGCAGGCGCAGAGTGATGGGGGCCTGCCGCAACTTGGCGAGACTGATGCCCTGCCCCTGCGTTTGACTGAAAATCAAACGGGTTGCCGATGCGGGCCATTCCAGCTCGGATTCGCCGTGCCAAGGCAAGACCAAGTCCCGCGCGAACGCCCCCAGCACGGGCGACACATAGACCTTGCCCCGATAACGATGCACTTGCCATGCGCCGAAGGTGGCGCATACCGCCGCATTGGCTCGCGCCTCCAGCACTTGGCGCAGCATGTCGGCAAGCTGTGCATCGTGCGGCAGGGTTGCGCCATGTGCGTGCAAAAAATAACGCAACAGGTTTTTGGCACGGGCATGGGAGAGTGAACGCAAAGTTTGCACGGGCAATTGCAGCCCCTCTCCCCTAGCCCCTCCCCCGCCTACGGGGAAGGGGAAAATATCTGGCGCGTCCTGCCGCGCCAGATCATCGAGCAACTCGCCCGCCTCGGCGAAATGTGCGGCGCTGCGCGATAACGTGTCGCGGTACGCGGGGAATCGCTGTTCCAATTGCGGGAACACCCGATGACGCAAGAAGTTGCGCGCGTAGTGCCCGTCACTGTTGCTCTCATCCTCCACCCATTGCAGCGCATGCTGCCGGGCATATTCCAGCAAGACACTGCGCGGAACACCGAGCAATGGGCGCAAGGTGGCATGCATGTGCGCGGCGGCGGGCTTGAACACAGGCATGGCCGCCGCACCCTTGACGCCCGCACCACGCAACAGTTGCAGCAGCAAGGTCTCCGCCTGATCGTCGGCATGATGCGCGAGCGCAACAAAGTCGCACCCCCGCTTCAGGAACGCGGCGTGACGCAGTTTGCGCGCAGCCGCCTCGATGCCATGCTCGCCCCGCAGCGCGGCGATGCTGACGCGTTCAATATGCAGCGGGATGCCGTGTCGGGCACACAGGGCAGAACAGAAATCCGCCCATCCATCGGCATTCGGACTGATGCCGTGATGCACATGCAAAGCCGAGAGGCACCATGAGAAACGCGGCGCAAGCGCGTGCAGCAGATGCAACAGCACGACAGAATCCATGCCGCCGCTCAGCCCCAACAGTATGGAGCGATCCTGAGGTACTACGGGACGGAGCGCACAGGCCGTGCGCTCCACGAGATCAGACTTCGACTTCCTTGAATTTTCCATAACTCATCAGGCGATTGAAACGCGCTTGCAGCATCTCTTCCGGCGTCATCGCGCTCACCTGCTTGAGAGATTCCTGCAAAGCCTTGCGCATCGTCTGCATCATCGCAGGATAGTCGCGGTGCGCGCCGCCCAATGGCTCGCCGATGATCTTGTCCACCAGACCCAGCGCTTTCAAACGCGTGGCGGTGATACCCAAGGTCTCGGCGGCATCGGACGCTTTATCCGCGCTCTTCCACAAAATGGATGCGCAACCTTCCGGCGAAATGACGGAATAAGTGGCGTATTGCAACATCAGCATGGCGTCGCCCACAGCGATGGCCAGCGCCCCGCCGGAACCGCCTTCGCCGATGATGGTACAAATCATCGGAACCTCCAGTTCGGCCATCACATACAGATTTTTGCCGATAGCCTCGGATTGGCCGCGCTCTTCCGCGCCCACGCCGGGATAGGCTCCGGGCGTATCGATGAAGGTCATGATGGGGATGCCGAACTTCTCGGCCAGACGCATCAGGCGCATCGCCTTGCGGTAGCCCTCGGGACGCGGCATGCCGAAGTTGCGGTATTGGCGTTCTTTGGTGTCGCGACCTTTCTGGTGGCCGATGACCATCACGCTCTGCCCGTTGAAACGCGCCAGACCACCCACGATGGCCGCATCGTCGGCATAACTGCGGTCGCCGTGCAATTCCTCGAAATCGGTAAACAGATGTTCGATATAGTCCAGCGTGTAAGGCCGCTGCGGGTGGCGGGACACTTGGGATATTTGCCAGGGCGTGAGCTTGGCATAGATATCTTTGGTGAGCGCCTGACTCTTCTTTTGCAGCCGACCGATCTCGTCGGAAATATCCAGCGCGGAATCGTCCTGAACGAAACGCAATTGTTCGATCTTGTTTTCCAGTTCGGAAACGGACTGCTCAAAATCCAGGAAGGTAACTTTCATGGGCAACGTTCTATGGGTGGTAATAATCCGGGCGCAATGATACAGCAAGCGCCCTTGGGGAACCTCTATAAATCCAAACTCCGTCGCGATACTGCGTTGCTCAAGAAATTTTAACGCTTACATATCAGGTATATGCGGCGCGCTAAAATTTCTTTCGCGCCTTGTCTCGCTTAGGATTTTGAATTTATAGAGACTCCCCTTATATGTTTAACGAGAAAAAACGCTTGATAGTGGACAGAATTTCGCTGTGCTGCTGCGACAGCGCTGCCTGGGCGGATTGTGCATCCATATCCCGCATCACGGTATCCAGTTCCGCGCGGCGGGTAACTAGGATGTGCGAAATTTCCTCGGCGATGGAGGGGCGCGCGCGCAACACTGCTTCAAGCGCTTCTTTATCCAGACGGTAGCATTCCACATCCGTCTTGGCGATGACCGAGGCCGAACGCGACGCCCCCGTCATCAGGCCCATTTCCCCGAAGAAACTGCCTTTACCCAGGGTGCTGATCGTGCGTCGCCCACCGGCGTGCGTTTCCACATAGACCTCGGCTTCGCCGTTGATGATGATATACATCCAATGCGAGCGCTCATCGCCCTGCCTGGCAATGACATCCCCCTTGGCGAAGGGGGCGAATCTCAAACGCTCCGCCAATGCGTTCAGCTCGGTATCGTTCATTTGTGAGAACAATTCAACCCGGCGCAAGGTTTTCACGCGCAACAACACTTCGCGCTGATGCACGGCCTCATCGTGCTTCTCGTTCTCTTTGGTGTTCAAAACACTGCGCTCTTCCACCGCCAGCTTGATGCCGGCGCGTTGTAGTGCGGTCATGATATGCCAGCGCAGCGCGGCATCGGTCGGATCGTCGGACACCAGATCGGTCAGCCAGTAGCGCACCGCGTAGCGCGCATAACCCTTGCTATCCATGTCCATCAACAGGCAGTTGGGGGACGGGGTTTTTGCGACATTGGCAATTTCGGTCTGCTGAATGGCCTCTTCCACCACGCTGACCACGCGGCTGGGCGGCGTAACCAGCCCGACATTGAACCAGACCCAGCGGCGCCACTGCACAGGCTGATCGGTGCGGCGCCCCAACACCAGAAATTTATTTTTCATCAACTGGCTGTTCGGGATAACGACCGTTTCCCAGTTGCGCGTCTCTACCAGCGTCGAGCGCCAGCGAATATCGACCACCTTGCCCACCACATCATCGACCTTGATCCAGTCGCCGATACTCACCGAGTTATCCAATTGCAGCGCCAATCCGCCGAGAATATTTCCCAAGGTGTCTTGCATGGCAAACGCCACCACCGCAGTAATCATCGCCGAGGTCGCCAGAATACTGCCCAGCTCCAGCCCCGCGTAGCGCAGGCGCACCATGAACCATGCGATGTAGGCAACGATAACCAAGATGTCTTCGGTAATGCGCGGCGGATTGAGCTTGAATGCCGGCAACACGATGCGGAACACCATCTGCCCCCACAGGCGGATCACCGCAATGCCGGCGCCGATGATGAACGCCTCGTGCAGCACCGCCGCCGCGCGCGCGAATTCGAGCGCGAAAACGACCCCGCCGACAAACAAACCGGCCTGGCAGGCCAGGAAAAAACCGAGTGTATTGATAAGGCTTGCGCGCTCTTCGTGGCGAAAATGATAGAGCAGCACCGTGATGCCGAGCATCATGATCAGCACGGGGAACGACTCTTCTCCCCAAGAATAACCGACCATAGTATGGAAAAAATTCATATGGGTACCTCTAAAAATTCAGATTTCGCCCAAATGCAAGGCGCGGAAAAAATTTGCGAGCATCTGCTGCGCAGATTGCCTGCTTACCCCACTTCGCGGTGCCGCATATGGATGATATGTAAGCAA
>SCUU01000310.1 GCA_004297065.1 Gallionellaceae bacterium | reverse complement strand
AACCTCTTTTCGCAGGGTGATCCAGATGAAGCATCCCTCGCTGCCAGGCGGGACCACTCACACGCTCACTCTCAACCTTCAGATGCTGAAGCCCGGCGAACATGCCGGGGCCCATCGCCATATAGCGGGAGCGATTCGCTTCATCACGAAGGGAAGAGGCGCGCGCCTTGTGGTCGAGGGGGAATCATTCGAAATCGGGGCGGGGGATTTCGCCACCACTCCGAACTGGACCTGGCACGATCACGTCAATGAATCGAATGAGACCCTCATGTGGCTGGATGTTCTCGACTCTCCCCTGGTCAGGCTCCTGCAGGTGGATTTCCACGAACCCTACAAGGAACCAAAACAGCCGATCACCAGGGCCGAAGGCAGTTCGTACTGCGAATTGAGTCCAATCCGCCCGAGTTGGGTGCGCTCCGATTCGATCCAGCCGCCTCCCTATGTCTACCGCTGGGAAGATACTGAAAAGGTACTCAAGGCGGTGGGAGAGAGGCCGGGCGATCCTTACGACGGAATCTTGCTTCAGTATGCCAACCCTCTAAACGGGGGACCGACGCTGCCGACCTTCTCCTGCGCGATTCAGATGCTCCGGCCGTCGGAAAAGACATCCTCCCACCGTCACACCGACTCCACCATCTATCACGTGTTCAGAGGGAAAGGCGCGACGGTGATCGGCGATGAACGCTTCGAATGGGAAGAGGGTGACTCGTTTGTCGTTCCGCTCTGGCGCTACCATCGCCACGAAAGCGCCGCGGACCAGCAGGCGATCCTTTTTGTGATGACGGACAAGCCACTGATGGAGGCGCTGGGATTTTATCGTCAAGAGGCCCTGCCTCAATAAGGAGATAGAGATGTTCAAGCTCGAACGGACGCTTAGCTCTGAGGAGTTCAAGGAAACCTTTAAGAGAGTAAACAAAGAAGATCACAAGCGCTCGCCCCATCCCTGGGACCTCCTCTTTCGGGAGGGAAAATGCACCAGGGAACAGCTTCAGGGCTGGGCGAAGGAGAGGTATTACTTCGTGAAGCAGGTGCCGGTTAAGGAATACGGCATATTGTTCAACTGCCCTTATCCCGAAGTGCGGAGAGTCTGGCTCACTAAAGCGATCGAGGAGGAGGGGGAAGACATCATCGGGCGAGAGCACAAGGCCCATCCGGAATACTGGCTGAAGCTCTGCGAGGGCGTGGGTCTCGCCCGCGAGTATGTCCTCAATGCAGAGCCTCTGCCCGGAGTTAAATTTGCCGTGGATACCTTTGCCCTGATGGCCACCAAATCATGGCTCTTGGGGATTGCCGTCTCCGAGGGTGAGGATACCGCTCAGGGAATGTTACGGGACATCGAGATCTTCCGCAAACACTACTCCTGGGTGCCCGATGAGGCGCTTGA
>SCUU01000107.1 GCA_004297065.1 Gallionellaceae bacterium | reverse complement strand
TTTGCCGGCTTATAAGCAACCACTAGGCAACCGTCTTTTGGTTGCTTGGTGGGATGGCTATAAGCAATCACTTGCCGCGTTTGTGCGGCTTAGCCAGATGGCTAGTTGTTCCATCAGTTGTTCCATCAAGGGCAATGCCGCTATTGGCCGACCGGCGATTTCTCTGATGAGCCATCAGGGATACTTCCACATCAGTTTGAATCGCACCCGGTGTGGCTTGCAGGCGGAGCAGATGCGGAATAAGCGCTTCAAAACAATTCGGGCAATGAACCCAAAGAGATCAGTCAATCTCCAAGCAACGATCCCCCGGCATTAGAGCCGGGGGTTTACCCAACTTAAGGGCACCTCTAAAAATTCAGATTTCGCCCAAATGCAAGGCGCGGAAAAAATTTCGCCGCGCCGCATATGTGATGATATGTAAGCAAGAAATTTTTTCCGCAACGCAGCATAACCAGCCACTTGGTTGCCGCTTTTGGCAACCTTAGTGGAATGGCTAGTAGTTCCATCAGTTGGGATGAAATATGGATTTTTAGAGGTGCCCTTAATTAGCCTTGCGCTTGAGCAGCATCGGCACGCCGGCCAATACCATCATCCACACGATAGCGGCGCCTGCGGGCAGGTCGAACCACACCGACAGCAGCAATCCCGCAGCATACCCCGCCACACCCACCGCGTATGCGATTGCCATACGCCGCTGCTTGAGTTTGTGCGTGGCCAGCGCCGGTACGATGAGGCTGGCGAATACGAGGTAGATGCCGACCAGTTGCACCGAAGCGGTGACGGCGAGCGCGAACAGCGCATAGAAAGCGAAATGGCCGTGCCGCTGTTGCGCGATACGCCACAGCGCAAGCAGCATCGCAGACAGCAGCGCGGTAGCGACAAGCTGCGTCTGTCCGACCCAGAGTATCTGCCCCACCAGCAGGTCTTTCAGATGCTCGCCCGCATGCACATCGCGGCTCATGAGCAGAATGCCGAGGGTCGCGGCAAGTACGAAGGTGAGGCCGATGCCCGCCTCTTTCACCTCCGGCGCGCTGCGCTCTATCCACGTCAGCAGCGCCGCGCCGCACAGCGCGCTAGTGGCGGCGATGAGTTGCACCAGCAGCGGCTGCGCGGTGAGACCGAGCAAGCCCGCGATAACGACGCCCAACCCGGCGATCTGCGCCACCGCGAGGTCGGCGAAGATCACCCCGCGCTGCAACACGCGCATGCCGAACGGAATATGCGTGGCAAGCACCAGCAGGCCCGCAACAAAGGCGGGCAACAGGATGTCGAGTTCGATCGTATTCATAAAGTTAACACCTCCTTGGTTATCCGCAGATTCACACAGATTAAACCCGGGTAATCCATTAGTCTTACTGTGTCATAAACCAAAATAGTTCAAATCACCAATTATCCTATTGCCACATTGCCCTTGATGGAACTACTAGCCATTCGACTAAGCCAGCAAAAAGCGCTGGCCAAATCGCCGGTTAGCTTTGCATAGCCATTCGACTAGGCCAGCAAAAGACGCTGGCCTAGTCGCCGGTTATGTGGGAGCGACCTCCCGGTCGCGATCCGGTGAAAACCTCCAAACCTGTCGCGACCGGGAGGTCGCTCCCACAACAATCCCGCGGACTGATAACACAGATGCGGTATCCCCTCCCTATTGCATACAAAGGCCGAGGGAGCGCACTCTGTTTTGTGACACAGTAAGATTAGGATCTGCGGCATCCACTCCCCTTGCATAACCAGCGACTTGGCTCGGCTCTAATGAACTATCTGTGTTTAATCCATGTAATCTGCGAAATCTGTGGATAAAGGTTTTAGTAGTTGCAAACTTACCTTATGCCAACAAGCAGGCGCGCAATAGTGTCGTCAAACAGACTGTACAAGTCCTTTGCCCCATCACTACCCCCCACCGTATAAGGTAACTCGACAGCAGCGATATGCGCGCGCTGCACGATCCATTCCGACGGACGCCCGTCCTGATAGGCGGCGCGCAGCACCATTCTGGCCGGATGCTGCTGCAAGGCGGCCAGCACTTGCGACAAGTGCGCGGCACCCGGCTCCATGCCGGGTTTGGGTTCCAGCGTCGCCACCTCTTTTAGCCCCAGCCAGTCGCCCAGATAGGGAAAGCCTTTGTGCTGCACCACGACTGGGATCCCTTTTAACGGTGCCGCCTGCCGCTCCCATTTGGCAATCGCGCTGCGCCATTGTTGCGTGAAGGCGGCGAGGCGTTGCCTGTACTCATCCGCATTGGCCGCGTCGAGTTGCATCAGACGCTGGCTGAGCGCGTTGGCGATGGGCAGAAAATTGCGCGGGTCGGTCTGGATGTGCGGGTTGCCCTGCGCATGCACATCGCCGTCGCCGCGATCAAGGCGGGTCGGCACTTCCAGCATGTGCACCACGGATGCCGCCTCGAAATAAGCTGCACTGCCGGGTTGCACCGCATTATTGCCGGACTCGCGCAACACCACGGGCAGCCACGCCACTTCCAGTTCCGCGCCGGTACACACCACCAGCTGCGCGCGGCGTGCCTTGGCGATCAGGCTCGGTCGCGCCTCGACGCGGTGCGGGTCTTGCAAGGCATTGGTGGCGGAGTAAATGCTGGCCTTGTCGCCCGCCAGTTCTTGCGTCAACGCCGCCCATTCGGGCTCGCAGGCGAACACGTTGAGGGCGGCGTGAGCATTGCTGCCGAGTAAGCAGAACAGGGAAACCAAAAATAATTTCTTCATGATGTTGTCGTTCCTTAAATCAAAACTGGTGTGCGCCATGCGCGCCGAGGCTCATGATGTATTGCACGAAGAGTTGGTTGTCGGGCAATGCCTGCCGCGACGCATCGTGCGCCGCCTGTACGCGCAGGCGCGAGAATTCGCTCGGGCTGTAATCCAGCATCAGGCTGGTTCGTCTCGGTGTGTAGCCGTAATCGCCGATCACATTGGCGGCATTGGCCGCGCCCACCTGAGCCACGCCGGGGTCGAGCCGGTCATAGCGCGCGCCGATGCGCCAGCGCGGCATGAACTGGTATACGGATTGCACATACCAACCGGATTGCGTGACCGCGTAGTCGCCCGGCGTAAGCAGGTTATAAGTGAGCACACCGTTTTCCCGACGCCTGAAATATTCGCCCTGCACTTTCCAGGTGTTCGCCAGCGCATTGCCGTTGGGCGCATATTTCCACACGAAATCCGCGCCAACAGTGCGGCTGTCGCCGCTGAAACTGTTGCTCACGCCGCCCGGCGTGGCGGGCAAATCGGGAACGTTAGCGCTCAGCGCTTTCTCGCGCCGGGTCTGGTGCAAGGACACCCCTGCGCGCCAGCTCTGCTCGACGCCGATGTCGTCGCCGATGTGCGCAAACAGCACATCCGCCCCGGAACCGTTCTTGGCGGTATCGGTACCGGGAAAGCCGCGCCCCTTGCCCAGTTCTGCGCCGATTTCGACAAACATGTCGGTCGGCGCCAGCCACTTGAGTTGCACGCCGTCCTCACCCAACTGGTTGTTCCAGAGTGAGGCATACACCAGCGGCTGATCGACAAAATCCCAGGCATGGGCATGCTGCTCGTTGAGATAGCCCAAGCCGGAAAAGAAGCGCCCGAATTTCAGGTTGAGCCCGTCGCCCAGCGAGGTGGTTTGCACGAAAGCATTCTCCACGCTGATACCGCCGACGGGACTGAGCGCCAGCGTGGCCACGCCGCGAAACTCCGGGTCGATGCTGGCGAAAATCCCCATCTCGGATTCGCCCAGATTGAAACCCTGCCCGTGCCCCGGATTGGGATTCATCGCGAAACCGGTGGCGGGAAGCGCCGGATCGTGTTGCAGGTTGCCGTAGGTGCCGGACAGGATGAGCGAAAAAGCGGGATTAAACGCCGCCTCGCTATTGCCGCCGACCGCGTAAGCCAGTGCGGCATGGCACAACAGCACGGTGATAGCCGCGCGCATAGTGATGTGCGTAAACATGTATTACTCCTTAAATGAAATCAGGCAACCCCGCCCGTAACGGGCGGGGCAATGATCGAACTTATGCGGAGTAAGGCGGAGCGCGCGCCGCGAATGCGCGGAAAGCGACAGAGCGGAAAGCGGCGGAATCGCGGGAGAGGGCTGTCTGGAAGGATGGAGCGAAATCGAAATGGATGCAGCCGATACCGACGGCGCTGCCGATCTGCGCATAGACCGCGCATAAATCGCAATGCTTGTCGTGCGGCAGCGATTGGTCTTGCGCCTGTTCCGCCAGCGTATGCGCAATGCCGTGCGAAAACGCCCCTTGCTGCGAAAACAGCAAGGCGAAGACCAGCAATAAGGGATAAAGGACTCGGCTCAGCTTCATGGCGGGCGCGACTTTAACATGTTGCAAAACAAAGAGGAAATGGCCTTCCTATGATGGGTGCGATTCAAACTGATGTGGAATCATCCCTGATGGCTCATTCATTAGAGAAATCGCCGGTCGGCCAATAGCGGCATTGCCCTTGATGGAACTGCTGATGGAGCAACTGATGGAACTACTAGCCATCTGGCTAAGCCGCACAAAACGCGGCAAGTGATTGGTTATAGCCATTCGATTAAGCCAGCAAAAAACGCTGGCAAGTTGCTGGTTATGTGGGAGCGGTCTCCCGGCCGCGATCCGGTGAGTGCCCCCCAAGCTGTCGCGACCGGGAGGTCGCTCCCACCGGTGCCGGGACGTACAAAGACATCGGCACTATCCGCGAGAGTCGGTCGGCACAAGCTTCTTATTCCCCTGCATCAGTTTGAATCGCACCCTCCTATGATTGCCCGTGCGGCATTTTTTGACTGGCTGAAAATATTTTTTCAAATAACCCTAAAGCCCCCCTAAAACTTGCCGATAGCAAAGTCACCAACCACTGTAAGTTGGGTTCTATCCATCATTCAAGGAAAGGCTACATCCATGGAAATCAGTTCAGTTTCTTCAAGTGTGAAAAATGCCGCCGCCGTGCAGCCGCAGAATCCGCCTGTCCGTGCCAAAGAAGTGGAAAACGACAAAGACAAAGACGATGGTGCTTCCGGCGCAGCAGTGCAAGCAGCCCCTCGCCCAACTATCAATACCAGCGGCCAAGTTGTCGGTAGCATTGTTAACACTCAAGCCTGATTTGTATTTGGCATAACGCCAGCAGTTTGCAAGAGAGGTTAAACATGTCTATTTCTTCAGTTACCTTAAGACCTGTTGCCAGCGCGCAGAGCGACGGCACGCGCGTGAACGTACAAGAACCGCCTCCTGCCAGTTCCGTCGTTCAGAGCCAGAAGACGGTGCCGGCGGAGGCGGCTGTACAACCGCCGTCGCCGGAGCATGTCGCCCAAGCGGTGAAGGAGGTAAATTATGCCTTTACGCAAAAGGGGCAGAATCTGTACGCCTCCATCGAAAGAGACAGAGCCACCGGCATCGACGTGGTGAAAGTGCTGGACAAAAATACCCGCGAAGTAATTAGCCAGTTCCCGTCAAAGGCTATCGTTGCAATGGCAGAAGCGCTGAGCCAGTCGCAGGAAGGCAAAGGGCAGTTGATACACGTGAGCGCGTAAACGCGGGAGCTTCAGGAAAGCCCATTTCACCGGGCTTTCGTTTTTTGGCGCAGCGCTCCCCGATTGCGGGGAAGTTGCCCTAAACGCTTTTTTAAATGTACGCTGTGCCCCCCTGATATTCATCAAAGCGGCTCTTGGCACAATGCTTGAATGCTTGCGTCAACCCGGATAAGCCAGATGCCATCTCCGTCAAAGCAGGAGTAATTTTCCGGACTCCTGCGGAATGTCGAATCCTTCGCCATTCCGAGCAGCATTCCGCCTCGCCAAACAAACCGCCCATATCTTTTTCTGTCCCGCCCGTCTCCCGTTCTGAAAAACAGCCGCGTGGACTTGGGGCGGCTTTGAATATTTACTATAGGTTCGGCACGATTTACCGTGAGTTTACGGCTAACCGCTCCCTCCCCTTCAAGGGGAAGGTTGGGGCCGGGATGAGGGAGTGCCCGTGTCATGAATTATGAAAACAGCAATAGTAGCCTTTACTCGCTTTCCAGATGATCGTTACTAGTGAATGTCCAGGTGCGGGTGATGCTGAGGATGTCGGTTTCCCTGCGGATGTCGGGCGGGAAAACGGCATACGGGGCAGCGAGTTTGACGATGCGCATGGCCGCAGCATCGAGAATACGCTGCCCGGAGGAGCGGTTGATCTCGACGCTTTCCACACTGCCGTCGGCGCGGATCGACACCGTGAGCGTTAATTTTCCGTAGATTTTCTGGTCGCGCGCCTGCTGCGGATAATTCAGGTTGCCGACACGTTCCACTTTGCCGCGCCAGTCTTCGACATACTGGGCATAACGGTATTCCTGGGTACGCGCGCCGATGAATTTACGCGTGGGCAGCTTCTCGTAATAATCCATGCTCTTGCTGATCTGCGCTTCCAGCCGGGCGATTTCCAGCGAGCGCTGCACCAGATCTTCGCCGCTCGCCTCGTTGCTGACCGGCTGCTTGTCGGTCTTTTCCTGCGCCACGCTGTAATTGCTCTGCAACTGCGTGAGCAGGCGTTTGGCTTCTTGCTCCAGTTGCTGCACCCGATGCACGGATTGTTCCGGCGAAAATTGTTCGCCGTCGCCCAGCGTCGGTAGCGGCGTCTTGGCATGATGCTCGTCCGCCGTATTGCCGCCGCCGTCGAGATTGTTCTGCGCCATCTTGTCGGCCTTGCTCGGGCGCATGCGCGATTTGCTGTTGACCAGCACCACCTCCAACGGTTGCAGCGGCATGCTGACCGCTTTAAACAGGCCGGGATAGGCGAAGCCAATCCCGAACAACACCAGTGCGTGCGCACCGAGCGAAAAAAGCACGGCAACGACGATGCGCTGTTTGAGCAAAATACCGATCATGCGGGCGTCGCCCCGATCACTGAAACAAAACGGGCATTGAAATTCAAATCCAGCAAATCCACCTCCCCTATTTCCAGCAGTGCGCGCGTATTCGGCGGCAACTCGGGCAACGACGGGATACGGCTCACCAGCGGAATATCCACCAGCTTGACCAGATTCTCGCGCAGCACCAGCACCTCCGTCTGCTGCACGTTTTCCTGCAACAGCCAGCGCAAGCACCAGTAGCGCTCCATCTGGCGCTGGAAGTCATTGTAGAGGGTATATGCCGCATCGAAATCGCGCAGGATGGTGAACAGCGCGGTATCGTTCTTGGCATAAACCGGTGCTTCGTTCTGCAACAGGTTGATGATCTGGCGCTGGTTCACCAGATCGACATAGCGCCGCAAGGGCGAGCTCGACCACATGTATTGCGCCACGCCCAAGCCCTGATGCGGCGCGGCCACGGTGCTCATTTTCACCTTGCCGTTGTTCTGTGTACGGTAGATGCCCGCCACATCATGGTCGGACAGCAGCTTGCCCCAGGTACTGTTGACCAGGATCATCAGTTCGGACACCACCTTGTCGATGGGCGAACCGCGCAGGCGGTTGCTGATGGTGATGCGGTCATCTTCCACATGGAAGTTGTAGTCGACCTGCTGCGTGCCGTTATCGGCAGATTTGCCGCGCGAGGCTTCCAACTTCCGGGCAATATCCCACAGTAATTTGAGTTCGGCGGCATAGGCATAATCCAGCTTGCCCGCGGCGATGGTCGCCTCGTTGAATAAGGGCTCAAGCGTGTCGTGGCGCAAGTTGGCGGCAATATGCAAACGCTCCAGTCGGCTTGTGCTGTTCAACATTTCCAGCGTAGCGCCATCCACTTCAACGTAGAGCGACAGCGCCGGGCACACTTTATCGGCGCGCAAGGTAAACGCCTGCACCACGTTTTCCGGCAGCATGGTGATTTTGTCGCCCGGCATATACACGGTGGAGAGACGCTGCGCCGCAACCGCATCGACCGGAGTGTCCGGTAAAATCCCCAAGGCCGGTGCGGCGATGTGGATGCCCACGCGCCAATTGCCGTTCGCCAACTGCTCCAGCGAAAACGCATCGTCGATCTCGGTCGTGGTGGCATCGTCGATACTGAAAGCCGCAACCTCGGCCAGCGGCAACTCGGGGTGCGGCTCCACGCCGACTTCCGGGAACTCGACCCCTTTGGGGAAGTTGTCGAACAGGAAGCGGTGCAAATGATAATCGCGGGTGGACGGCAGCGCGCCGCAGCGGTGCAGCAAATGCGCCGGCGAAAGATGCGTTGCCGCGCATGCGGCTTCCAGCGCCTTCACTTCCAGCGTGTTGCGGTCGGGTTTGTACAGGATCATTGCCAGCTTGTCGGCAAACTCGGCGGGCAGTGTGAACGCGCCCAGCTCTTCGACATAACGGGCTTGCAACGCGGCTTGCTGGCGTTTCTTCTCCGCGCTGGCCAGCGCGGACTTCAACGCCTCCGGTGGTGCGGACTTGTAGCGGCCTTTGCCTTTCTTGTAGAAGTGCATCGGCGACGAATGCAGGCGGATCAGCGTGCCGGCGGCCTCGGTGGGCGTGGGCGCATGGCCGAAATACTCCTGCGCCAACACGTCAAAATCGAATTCTTCGGGGGGGCTGGATTCCCACAAAAATTCCACATCCATGTCGGCGGCAACCGCCCCCGCCTGCTCCAGGAATGCCGCCAAACCCGGCTGCTCAAAACGCAACATCACATTGGCGGATTTGATCTTGCTGCGTTTGCCGTGGGCGTTCTCCACCTGCAGCGAGGTCGTATTGTCCGCAAGGATGCTGCCGACCTTAAAGCCGCCGTCTTCTTCGTAAAAAATATTCATCGGGAATCACGCCAAAATCGAGGCGCGATTATAACCCGGCGCGAATGCGCAGAACTTTGTTCGTGCTAAGCTGTCCTTACGTCGGCCACCGATCAGGCGGACGTATTTGAACCCTAAGGAGAGAAAACCATGAATAAATTCATCAGCGGCTTTGTTGTCGCTTCCTGTACCGCTATCGCCGCATCGTCGGCATGGGCATGCGACCCCATGCACAATGGTCAGCCCTGCGGAAAATTCTTTGAAGAGATGGATAACAACCACGACGGCGCGATTTCCAAAAAAGAATTCGATGTTTTCCATAACAAGCATTTCAAAGAACTGGACGCCAATCATGACGGCAAGCTGACGCAAGAAGAAATGCAAGCCGCGCATCCCAAAATGCACGGACGCGTTGACGCACTTATCAGCAAGCGCTTCGAGGCTGCCGACGCCGACCACGATGGTTCGCTGACCAAGGAAGAGGCCAAAGAGATGCCCATGCTTTCCCAGCATTTCGACGAGGTCGACACAAACAAGGACGGCAAGGTAACCCAGGAAGAACTTAAAGCGATGATGGAAGAACATCGTGCGGCAGGCGGCCCGGGCAACACCGACAAAATGCCGGAGAAAAAGTAATACGTTTTAATTGATTGCGGCAAGTTCAGCGCAAAAAAACGGGCCTGCATCATGCAGGCCCGTTTTTTTCGCTGTAGCCAAATTACTTGACTGCAAGGATCCAGCTTACCAACGCCGTGATGTCCGCATCGCTTACGTTAGGGCCTGTCTTGGGCATCGCCATAGAGCCGAACGAACCGCTGCCGCCATTGCGCACTTTGGCTTCCAACTTGGCTTGGGCCGCGGCATCTCCGCTGTATTTGGCAGCAATAGCCTTCAGGGAAGGTCCCACTGTCTTTTTGTCCATGTTGTGGCAGGTTGTGCAGTTACCCTTCTTTAACAGCGCGGCACCGTCTTCGGCAAGCGCATTACCAGCAAACAGCAGTGCTGCGGACAAAACAACTAGATGATGAATTTTCATAGTGACTTCCTTCTTCGGTTAAAAAAGCTTGGCATGATTATAGCGCAGCGCATCTTGGGTTGCCTGCCCCGAAATGATACCATCGCGCCTGTTTCAACAATCGTGAAAAGCATCGCGAATTCAAGCACGAACGATAACGGAGAGCATCATGGCGGGTCATAGTAAGTGGGCAAACATCCAGCATCGCAAAGGCAAACAGGATGCCAAGCGCGGCAAGATATTTACCCGTTTAATCAAGGAAATCACCGTTGCTGCCCGCCTGGGTGGCGGCGACCCAACGGGTAATCCGCGCCTGCGACTGGCGATGGAAAAAGCCTACGAACAGAACATGCCTAAAGACAACGTCGAACGCGCCATTAAACGCGGCTCGGGCGAATTGGAAGGTGTGGAATATCAGGAATTGCGCTACGAGGGCTACGGCATCAACGGCGCCGCAGTCATGGTGGACTGCATGACCGACAACAAGACGCGCACCGTGGCCGATGTGCGCCACGCCTTCACCAAATACGGCGGCAATCTCGGCACCGACGGCTGCGTGGCCTTCATGTTCAAGCACTGCGGGCAAATGATTTTCGCCCCCGGCACGAATGAAGATGCCCTCATGGAAGTGGCGCTGAACACCGGCGCGGAGGACATCATCAACAACGACGACGGCAGTATCGAAGTCATCACCGGCCCGTATGATTTTGTCGAAGTCAAACAACGGCTGGAAGCTGCGGGTTTTAAACCGGAGATGGGCGAAGTCACCATGAAACCCGACAGCGAGGTGATATTCACCGGCGACGATGCGGTGAAGATGCAGAAGCTGCTGGACGCACTGGAAGACTGCGACGATGTGCAGGAAGTCTATACCACGGCGGTGATCGAAGAATGAAAGACAAGAGAAGGGTAAAAACCTTGGGACACCGATGAGCCCCCCTTCTCCCTTCCCTCTTCTCCCCTCCCCCATAAGGATTTTAGGCATCGACCCCGGCCTGCGCATCACCGGGTTCGGTGTGCTCGATATAGAAGGTCAACACCTGCACTACATCGCCAGCGGCTGCATCAAGACACCCGATGGGGAATTGCCGGAGCGCTTGAAAGTCATCCTGAATTCGCTGGGCGAAGTCATCGCACAACATCAACCGCAACAGGTCGCCGTGGAAAAAGTGTTCGTCAACGTCAACCCGCAATCCACCCTGCTGCTGGGGCAGGCGCGCGGCGCGGCCATCTGCGCGGCGGTGCTGGCGGATTTGCCGGTGGCGGAATACACCGCCCTGCAAGTAAAACAGGCCGTGGTCGGCAACGGCCATGCCAACAAGGAACAGGTTCAGGCCATGGTACAGCGCTTGTTGAAATTATCCGCCCCCCCCAGCCCGGACGCGGCAGACGCACTGGCCTGCGCCATCTGCCACGCGCACGGCGGCATGGGTTTGGGTGCATTAGCGACCAATGGGTTTCGAGTTCGAGGAGGCCGATTGGTATGACGCAAGAGCTGACACAAGCATCACGCCCATGCCAACTCGTCCCCCTTGTCACCTCAATGATGGGATATGGGTTGTTGCTCAAATGAAAATCGAAAAAATAAAATTGATGAAATCCGTAGATTTTTTTTCAGGCGCAGGCGGGTTGTCGTGCGGCCTGAAAATGGCGGGGTTTGAATCTATTCTCGGGTCGGATATTCACCCTGTGTATGCGGAAACGTTTGCCCAAAATCACGTTGGCACAAAAGTCATTACCCAAGACATCCGCGCCCTGAATGAGCGGGACATTCTCGATCTGACAGGACTAAAACCGGGAGAGTTGGATTTGATCGCAGGTGGCCCTCCCTGCCAAGGATTTTCAGTTAATGCTCCAGTCAGAAGCCTCGACGACCAGCGCAATCACCTGTTTAAGGACTATCAGTTTGTTGAAATTCACCTCAATTTCGAGGGCCAGCGGTGATGCACAATAGTATTTTCAAGCCAAACCCCTCGGTGCAACTGGAAGCAGGTGCTTATATGCCTTCGTTTTTGCAAT
>SCUU01000309.1 GCA_004297065.1 Gallionellaceae bacterium | reverse complement strand
CAGATTTATTGCAGACCGGCCGATAAGGCCGCTAGGCTGACCCAAAGGCCACGCCGAGACCGCCGCATGCGCTTTCCCTTCGCTTCACACGCCGCCGCCCTGCCGCGTCCCTCGCGCCAGATCGAGCGGTGCGGACGGGTCGTCTCCGTGCGCGCTCCCGAAGGCTGGACCGACGCGCAGATCGAAGCATGGCTGGACTGGGCCGAAGCCGAGGGGTTCGAGGTCGGCGACGGCGACCCTCTGGCCGAGGCCATGGCGGGCTGGGCTGCGAATCTGGCGGATAACGACGCCCTGGAGCTCACGGCGACGCTGTTGCTGGGGCTGGCGTCGCCGGCGCGATCCGCCCGGGTCACGCCGGAGGTCCTGACCCTGTCCGATCCCGGCGCCGGCGAGAGGCTGGCGGCCGAAGGCGCGCGACGCCGGGCCGGCCGCCGTGCAACAGGGGCGGTCGAGGCGCTCGCGAGGGCCCTCGCCGGGGTCTCGACCGCCGTCAGCCGGTGCGAGGGCCCGCGGGCCGATTGCGCCGACCCCGCCTCCAACCCGGCGCTGGCGAGGGCGGCGCTCGCCGCACGGCGCAGCGGAGCGTCGGACGCCGACATCCTGCGGGCCATCGCCGGCGAGCGGTTCGATTCCGTCCCCCTGCCCCTTTCCCCCCCGCCCGTGATCGTCGCCCTGGCGGACCGCGCGATGATCGCCTCGGGCGCGCCGGACGCCCTGCTGGCGGCCGAGGCGGCGCTGGAGGGCGATCTGCTGCTGACCTTCGAGCCCGACGACGCCGAAAGCGCCGCCGGCTCGGCGCGCGCGCCGGCCGTTCTGCTGTCCCTGACGGCCTTGCGGGCGATCAGCGGCCCCGCCGTCGAGGCCGCCCTCGGCGATCTGGTCCGGCTGTGGTCCCGCGCCCTGACCGCGCGCGGCGCCTTATCCGTCGCGATCGGCCTCGGCGGACTCGCCGATCTGATCCTGAGGGAGGGATCGGACGACGCCGGGTCGCGCGCGGCCCAACTGGCGGGAACCGTCACGGCGGCGTGCGATGTGGCACCATCCCTGTTCGTCGATGACCTCGAGGCGTCGCTGCGCCTCGGCCTGGGCCCGCTGGCGGCCATCGATATCTGGCAGACGGGAGACGGCGACGTCGTCCGGCGCCTGCATCCGGCGCTGGCCGCGGCGATCCGCAGGGCTGGCGGTGAGATCGATTCGGCCGAACGGCATCTGTTCGGCCGACGCACGCTGATGGACGCCCCCGGCGTCGACCACGCGGCCCTGAGAGCCAGGGGCTTCACCGACATCGAATTGGAGGCGGTGG
>SCUU01000106.1 GCA_004297065.1 Gallionellaceae bacterium | reverse complement strand
TCGGCGGCAGCGCTGCCGGAACTGCTCTTGCCGCCGCAACCGGCCAGAACCAACGTGGCGACTGCGGTGAGGGCGATGCCCAGTTCGGTGGCTTTGCGTATGGCGGGTTTGAGTTGCATGGGGCGGCACTCCTTGTGAAGTTGGGTGTTCAAAGTAAAAACCATTGGGAGATGTCTAAAGCGTGCGGCAGGTTATCCCTCCCCGGTTGTTTTGTCATCCCCCCTGAACGGGGGGGTAGGCAGGTATGAACGGAGGCAAATATGTCTCATTTTGTCCACAGCAATTCCCATGAAAAAGCGTCTTTTAGAGGGCGACCGCACTCCATTCCGCGGCCAACATCGCCAAAGGGATTGCCTCGATGTCGGCAGCGATCCGGTAACGTTCCGTGCCCGGATACACCACAAACTTCCTTGCGGGATTGAGATCGGCACAAGCCGAATGAAATCCGCGCTCGACCTTGGGGTTGAGGCTGCGCTTGATTTCAATCGCCCACAGACGACCATCCGGCCACGAAAGCAGCAGATCAATTTCTGCGCCGCCACCGGTGCGGTAGTAATAGCCCTGCACTTGTCCGGGCGCACAGGCCAGCAAATTTTCGATCACAAAACATTCCCAGCTCTGCCCGACCACGGGATGGGAGAGCAGCGTTTCTTTGTCGGGAATATTCAGCAGCGCATGAACCAAACCGCTATCGCGCACATAGACCTTGGGCGTTTTCACCAAACGCTTGCCGAGATTCGCATGCCAAGGCATCAGCCTGCGCACCAGCAACAAATCAACCAGCAAATCCAGATAGCTTGCGGCGGTTTTTGCATCCACGCCGAGGTTACGCGCAAACTGCGCCGTGTTAAGAATACCGCCCTGATGATGGGCCAGCATTCCCCAGAACCGCCGCAACGTTTCAGCCGCGATGCGCGGGCCGAATTGCGGAATGTCGCGTTCCAAATACGTGCGGATGAAATCTTGCCGCCAGCGCAGGCTGCGCGCCGTGCTCGTGGCTAGCAAACTTTCTGGAAAACCGCCGCGCAACCATAAAGTGTCCATCGGCATGGACTGCGTCTCCAGCACGCTCAACGGCGCGAGTTCCAAATACGCAACGCGCCCCGCCAAGGTTTCACCAGACTGTTTGAGCAGATCGGGCGAAGCCGAACCCAGCAACAAATATTGTCCGCTGTTTCGCCCGGCACGACGCCCCTTATCAATTAACCCGCGCAACACCGGAAATAACCCCGGCGCGCGATGCACCTCATCCAGAATGACGAGCTTGTCTTGATGGTCGGCGAGATACAACTCCGGCTGGGCAAGTTTGGCACGATCCTGTTCGGACTCAAGATCGAGATAGAGTGCTCTGCGTGCTTCACCAACCGCCAAAGCTAGCGTTGTTTTGCCTACTTGACGTGGCCCAAGCAACACGACGGCGGGAGAATTTGCCAGAGCATCGGCAAGTTGGGATGATAAACGGCGGCCAATCATGTTTGCAATTATGGAGAGCCACTCCATTAATTGCAAGGATAAAAAATTCGTAAAGCCGTTATCCCAGAAACAACACTGCCCGAACAAGTCGGGCGGTGTTGCTGGTTAATTAAATTTGCAGGATGGGTAGATCGCCTATTGGAGGGTCTTCCCACGCAGTGGATGTTGGCGAACAAAACTTAAAGCACGTCGTGACAAAATGTGGAGGGAGTGATGATCCGCGTTTTCCCGATATGTCCCTGCTGCAAAAGCCCCGCTCGCTTATCTCCGGTTACCAGAAAGTCCACGTTCCCGACCACGGCCATTGCCAGCAAAGATGCATCGTTCGGGTCGGCTGCTTCAATATTATCTGGCAGGGAATCCAGAACGGTGGCGCGTTGCAGGTTGTTGACCATCGCGCCCACTTTGTGTGGTTGAAGTGCTGCCTAAAACTTGGGATAGCGGCTGGAGCGCCGCAGTTCGTCGAGTTGCGCCGTCGAGGTGATCACTTCAAATCTGGCGGAGCGCCAAGCGCGGTAGATAACATCGGGTGCGCCGTGCGGCGAGATAAGCGCCGACAGCAACACATTGGTGTCGAGCACGACCCGCATCAATGATTACGCGCCCACAACACCGCCTCTTCAACCATGGAAGTTAAACCGCTTTCGCTCACAGCCGCGTTGGACACTTTAACCTGCTCAGCCGTCAGTTCCAAGATATGCGCCCGAACAGCGTCCTCGATAAAGCGCGACAAGTCGCCTTTGCGACCGCCACCTTGGCTGGCTAAAAACATGCGCAATGCTTGATCGGTGTCGGGCGATACGGCCACATTCCAACGTATTTGATTCATGAATACTCCTTTGGTCTGCGTTAGTGTGTTTATACATCAACAAAATGCGAGGCTCAAGCAGCATTACCAACAAAACCTGCAATGCGGAAAATAAAACCGCCCGAACGATAACCAACGACTTGCTGCCGCTTCTTGAGCGGCAGCTTAGTCAGATGGCTAGTAGTTCCATCAGTCGGGCGGTTTGATATTCGGTGGGCAAACATTGCCCGCCCTTGATGGGAAGTGTGGCAGTGGGCGGGAATATTGCCGGATCAATCGAGTCTGACCCCGTTGATTTTTGATTTTGATTTTTTGAACGACGGGTTGGGCTGCTTACTTCTGCGGGACCACGGCAATGGCATCAATCTCCACAAGAAAATCGGGGTGTGCCAATGCAGGCACAAAGATACCGCTAATGACGGGTGGATTCGGACGTTGGCCCCACACTTTTTGAAACGCCTCGAATCCCGCCTTGGCCGATTGGCCATGCACGATATAGACGTTCCACTTTACGACGTGTTGAAGTCCGGCCCCGCCTGCCGACAGCGCTGTTTCCAGATTTTGTAACGCCTTTTCCGTCTGTGCTCTGATGTCGCCCTTGCCGACGATGTTGCCAGAAGCATCCACAGCGTTCTGACCACCGACATAGATTGTCGTTGCGTTGCCGCTAACGACAACGGCTTGAGTATATGCGGGATTCTTGTGCAAGCCCGCCGGATTCAGATGTTGCACATTTCCATGCATCTGCATTTGCTCCTCCTTTGGTGCGAGAGACTAACAGTCCAAGATTAGTACTGCGAATGCGATCACTGCCAATCGACGCATTGTCATTCGTGCAGCCCAACGTAATTTAGAAAACATTTTCATGGAACAGGAATGTCGCCTAAGCTCGGGGCGGCTGTCAAGGCTGCCATTTTATTCATGTGGTTAGTTGGGCTTTAGTGCCGGACTTTCATTTTAGGGCAACCTAAAATTTCGCGGATGGCCCCGCATCCAATTTCTAAACCAGTTTCCACTTTACCACCTCCCCCGCCCGCAGCGGCACGAGCTTGGAATCGCCGAACTCGACGGTGTGCGGAATTTCCCACTCTTCCTTGCGCAAGGTGATGGTCTCGGTATTGCGCGGTAGTCTATAGAAATCCGCACCGTAGAAGCTGGCGAAGGCTTCGAGCTTGTCCAGTACGCCTGCGGCCTCGAACGCTTCGGCATACAGCTCGATGGCGCTGTGTGCGCTGTAGCAACCGGCGCAGCCGCAGGCGTTCTCCTTGGAGTGCTGTGCGTGCGGGGCACTGTCGGTGCCGAGGAAGAATTTTTTGTTGCCGCTGGTGGCGGCCTGCACCAGCGCCTCGCGGTGCGTCTCGCGTTTGAGCACGGGCAGACAGTAGAAGTGCGGGCGGATGCCGCCGACCAGCATAGCGTTGCGGTTGTAGAGCAGGTGTTGCGGGGTGAGGGTGGCGGCGATGGTGTCCGGCGCACTGGTCACAAACTCTGCGGCGTCTTTGGTGGTGATGTGCTCGAACACCACGCGCAGATCGGGCAAGTCCTTCAACAGCGGCTGCATGACACGCTCGATGAACACGGCTTCGCGGTCGAAGATGTCGATGTCGGCATTCGTCACTTCGCCGTGTACCAGCAGCGGCATGCCGCAGCGCTGCATCTCTTCCAGCGCGGCATAGGTTTTGCGCAGGTCGGTGACGCCCGCGTCGGAGTTGGTGGTGGCACCCGCCGGATACAGCTTCACCGCATGCACGATGCCGCTGGCTTTGGCTTTGCGTATCTCGGAGGCAGAGGTGATGTCGGTGAGGTAGAGCGTCATCAGCGGCTCGAACTTCATGCCTTGCGGCAACGCCTTGAGGATGCGCTCGCGGTAAGCCACGGCTTGCGCGGTGGTGGTCACCGGCGGGCGCAGGTTGGGCATGATGATGGCGCGGGCGAACTGTCTGGCGGTGTCGGGCAGCACCGAGGCCATCAGCGCGCCGTCGCGCAGGTGCAGGTGCCAATCGTCGGGGCGGGTGAGTTTGATTTCCATTTTTAACATCCCAAAAGCTATTTTTATCCGCAGATTTCGCAGATTGACACAGATTATTGTACCGGCATCCATTATCCGTGATGGCAACACAACCAAGCTCCTCCCCTTGGAGTGGTCAGCCGTAAATTCACGGTTAAACCGAGCCGAATCTAAAGCTCGGTTTTTAATCGGCGCAAATCTGTGTAATCTGCGGACAAAAGATTTTAATGCTCCAGCGGCATATTCCTCGTCTCCGGCAAGAATAACAGGCCGACGACGAAAGCCATACACAACAGCCCCGCCGGATACCAGATGCCGAGCGATACGTCGCCCATGCGCGTGCCGATGAGCGTGACCATGAAGGGCGACATGCCGCCTATCCAGCCCGCGCTCAGATTATGCGGCAATGCGGCGGCGGTGTAGCGCGTGCGCGCGGGGAACAACTCCGCCAGCACGGCGGTCTGCGGGCCAGTGATGAGCGCGAGCGCCACCACTAGGATCAACAGCAGCGCGATGATGGCGGGCACGTTGGTGCGTGACGCATCGGCTTTCTCCGGCCAGCCTGCGGCTTGCAGCGTCTGCTTCAACGCATCGACCTTGAAGCCTTCGACGGACGTCTGCCCTTGCACCGCCACTTGCGCGGCGGCTCCGCTCTGCTCTTGCAGCACGTACACCACGCCTTGCTTGGTGAGCCATTCCTGATTGCTCTCGCAGTCGTTGCGCGCTTTGACGAAGGGGTTGTAATGGCAATCCGCGCCCGTGAGCTTCACCGCGACGTTGCGGTTGAATGCAGCCAGCGCGGGGTTGCCGTAATGCAGCAGGCCGTGGAACACGGGCAGGATGGCGAGTGCCCCGAGTAACAAGCCCGCGAGCAACACCGGCCTGCGCCCGACCCTATCCGACAGCCAGCCGCAGAAGATGGTGAGCGGGAACAGCGCGAGGGTGCCGAGCATCACCAGCATCCCGGCGAACTGCGGTTCGAGTTTCACCACGCTCTTGAGGAACACGTTGGTGTAGACCTGCGAGGAGAAGAACAGCAGCGAGCCGCCCGCCGAGATGCAAAAGAACAGCAAGGCCATGCGCCCCAAGGTACGCCTGTCTTTGAGGCACTCGCGCAGCGGCGCTTTGGACAGCGTATTGCTCTCTTGCATCTCCAGATAGACGGGCGATTCGATCATACTCATGCGCGACTTCATCGAGATGGCGAGCAGCACGATGGAGAGCAGGAACGGCACGCGCCAGCCCCACTCGCCGAACTCGGCAGGGGTAAGCCAGTATTGCAGCGCGACCACTTGCAGCATGGAAGCCATGATGCCCAGCGGCCCCATGAGTTGCAGCACGCTGGTGTAGAAGCCGCGCCGGTTGTTGGGTGCATGCTCGGTGAGATACACCGCCGCGCCGCCGATCTCGCCGCCCACGGCGAAACCTTGCAGCAAGCGCAACACCAGCAGCAATGCCGGAGCCAACATGCCGACCTGCGCATAGGTGGGCAGCAGGCCGACGGCGAAGGTGGTGACGCCCATCAGCGCGATGGTGGTGATGAAGATGGGGCGGCGCCCGTATTTGTCGCCGAGCGAACCGAACACCGCCGCACCCAGCGGGCGCACCAGCATGCCCACGCCGAAGGTGGCGAGGCTGGCCAGCAGCGCCGCGGTCGGGTTGTCCGGCGGGAAGAACAGCACGCCGAAATACGTCGCCAGCGAGGCGAAGGTGAGAAAGTCGTACCACTCGAGGAAAGTGCCGAAACAGGCGGCGAGGACGACCTTGCGTTGGGTGGGGGTAATCGCTTGCGGAGCGGCGGGGGTGGAAGTATTCATCGCCGCCATTCTATCAGGCTGGTGCCGTATGGATTGATGCCTGAGGAGTATGCTTTAATGAACCCGATGGCTGGTTCGAAGCAGAATCGTTGTGCCCATGCTGTCTTGCAACCACCTCCGTACAAAGCGATTCTCAAAAACCATAGCCACGGTACAAAATTCTATGATTTTTTCCGCCCTCTCCCAATCCTCCCGCTACGCCGCCCTGCACCCACTGTTCCAGTGTGCATTCGACTACATCCGCGACACCGACTTGTTCGCGCTTGCGCCGGGGCGCTACCACATCGTCGGTGACGACCTCATCGCCATCATCGAGCAGGTGCCCGCCAAGACGAAGGAGATGGCGAAGCTGGAGGCGCATCGGCGTTACATTGACATCCAGTTGGTGTTGGAGGGCGATGAGACGATGGGCTGGAAACCATTGGCGGATTGCTTGAACCCGGTGAGCGGGCACAGCGCGGAGAAGGACATCCGCTTCTTCCGCGATGCGCCCGCATCGTGGGTGTCCGTGCCGCCCGATCACTTCTGCATCTTCTTCCCGGAGGACGCGCATGCGCCGCTGGTGGGTAGCAGGCAGATACGCAAGGTGATTTTCAAGGTGGCGGTGAGTCCTTCAATGCTTTAACCCTGATCCACACCCTCGCCTCAATCCTCTCCCAGAGGGAGAGGAAGCAGTTGCCCCTTCTCCCTCTGGGATAACCGGCGACTTGCCCGCAGGCGGGCTTAGTCGATTGGCCGGTAGTTCCACCAGAAGGTTGGGATGAGGGCTAGTCGAACGCCACATCCCCTTCATCCACCACAGCACCCAATTGCATGTTCTTGAAGTCGAACAATTCGCCATCGAGCAGGTGTGAAGGTTTGACATTCTGCATCGCGGTGAAGATGGTCTGGCTGCGCCCCGGATACTGGCGCTCCCAGTTGGCGAGCATTTCCTTGATGTTCTGGCGTTGCAGGTTTTCCTGCGAGCCGCACAGGTTGCACGGGATGATGGGGAACTCCATGCCGCGCGCGTAGCGGGCGATGTCTTTCTCGGCGCAGTAGGCCAGCGGGCGGATGACGATATGGTCGCCCTTGTCGGTGACCAGTTTGGGCGGCATGGCTTTCAGCTTGCCGCCGAAGAACATATTGAGGAACAGCGTTTCCACCATATCGTCGCGGTGGTGTCCCAGCGCGATCTTGTTCGCGCCCAGCTCGCCCGCCACCTTGTAGATGATCCCGCGCCTCAGGCGCGAGCACAGCGAACAGGTGGTCTTGCCCTCGGGGATTTTCTCTTTGACGATGGAGTAGGTGTCCTGCGTCTCGATATGGAAATCGACGCCGATGCTCTTCAGATAATTCGGCAACACCTGTTCAGGAAAGCCCGGCTGCTTCTGGTCGAGATTCATCGCCACGATCTTGAAGGCTATGGGCGCGCGCTTGCGCAGCGTCAGCAAAATATCGAGCAGCGTGTAGGAATCCTTGCCGCCGGAGAGGCACACCATCACGGTGTCGCCGTCCTCGATCATATTGAAGTCGCCGATGGCTTTGCCGACCGAGCTTTCCAACCGGCCTTTGAGACGGTTGAAGTTGGTGGAGCGCGATTCGAAATGGATGGGTTGTACGATGTCGTTCATTTCTCTAAATTCCGTTCGCCCTGAGCTTGTCGAAGGGGCGTTCATGGTTAATCTTGTAAACTCAAACCCCTCCTAACCTCCCCTTGTCAGGGGAGGAACCGAGCGGCTCCCTCCCTGAGTTACTCCCCCCTGATCAGGAGGCATGGGGGGTTAAGAGGGCTGGGGAGGGTTTCGTTGTTCGTCTTCAAAGGTTAATGCTGCGCCCGCCATCCACGGAGATAACTTGCCCGGTTATGTAAGGAGCATCGGCCAGCAGAAACTGCACGGCGCGCGCGATGTCGTCCGGCTCGCCTTCGCGTTTGAGCAAGGTGTGCGCCACGATCTTGCGCCGCCGCTCTTCGTCTGCCCACTCCGCATCTTCCGGCCAACTGATCACGCCCGGCGCCACTGCGTTCACGCGCACCTGCGGCGCCATTTCCTGCGCCAGCCCCTTGGTCAGCGCGACCAGCCCGGCCTTGGCGGCGCTGTACAGCAGATGCCCGTGCATGGGGCGTTCGGCATGGATGTCGGCGATATTCACGATAGCGCCGTGGCGGCGGCGCAATTCGTCCGCAGCAGCTTGCGCCAGAAACAGCGGTGCCTTCAGATTGGTGCCCAGCAGGTCGCTCCATTGCCGTTCGTTCACTTGCGGCAGCGGCGTGGCATAAAAACTGGACGCATTGTTGATAAGCGCATCGAGTTGGCCGAAGCGTTTCACCGCCTCTTCCACCATCGCCTTCAACGCGGCAATATCGAGCAGATCGGCCTGCACGCAGTGCGCGGAATTTTCGCGCAAGGTTTCCAGTTCGGCGCGCAAGGCCAGCGCCTCATACAGCGAGCTGCGGTAGTGGATGACGATGTTCGCACCGGCCGCATGCAGGCGGCGACAGATCGCCGCGCCCACGCGTTTCGCTCCCCCGGTCACCAATACCGCTTTGCCTTGCATCGCCCTCTCCTCTACACTTCATGCATTGCCGAATTATACCTGACCATGCCCGCCAACCTGCCCGCCCCTTCCCCCGCAGCGCTCGCCCACAGCGCGAGACTCTGCGAAGTCATCCGCCGCGACATCGTTACCCAAGGCGGCTGGATACCCTTCTCGCGCTTCATGGAGCTGGCGCTGTACGCGCCCGGCTTGGGCTACTACACGGCAGGAGCGCGCAAATTCGGCGCGGCAGGCGACTTCATCACCGCACCGGAGCTATCTCCCCTGTTCGGTCGCACCCTCGCACGGCAACTCATCGAGGTGATGCAGGCCAGCACACCGCACATCCTGGAACTCGGCGCGGGCAGCGGCAAGTTGGCGCTGGACATCCTCGGCGAACTGGAAAAGCGCGATGCGTTGCCGGAGAGTTACTCGATACTCGAAGTGAGTGCCGATCTGCGCCAACGCCAGCAAGCGCTACTGCAAGAGAGACTGCCGCATCTCGACGGGCGCATCCATTGGCTGGATGCCTTGCCGGAAACACTCTCCGGCGCGGTCATCGGCAACGAGGTGCTCGACGCACTGCCGGTGCATCTGCTGCACTGGCTCCCCTCTCCTGCTGGGAGAGGGGCTGGGGGTGAGGGTGCTCTCCCGAAAAACCCCCTCACCCTAACCCTCTCCCAACGGGAGAGGGGACAAGAAATAGTTGAACGAGGTGTATCACTCGATGGTGAACGTTTCATCTGGCGAGACCGTTCACAAGTGAGCGATGCGCCGCTCGCCATTGCGCAGAACATCAAAGTGCCGGACGATTACCTCTCCGAAGTCTCGCCCGCCGCGCGCGGCCTCATCTCCAGCATCTGCGAACGCATGAGCCAAGGCGCGCTGCTGTTCATCGACTACGGCTTCGGCGCACGCGAGTATTACCACCCGCAACGCAATCGCGGTACGCTGATGTGCCACTACCGCCACCACGCGCACGACGACCCGTTCTATCTATTGGGCTTGCAAGACATCACCGCCCACGTCGATTTCACCGCCGTCGCCGAAGCCGCCATCGACCGCGGCGCGCACTTCCTCGGCTACACCTCGCAAGCGCATTTCCTGTTCAACAACGGCGTGATGGATTTTCTCAAAGAGGTGTCGCCGGACGATCTCGAAGCCTATCTGCCGCTGTCCGCGCAACTGCAAAAACTCACCAGCCCGGCGGAAATGGGCGAGCTGTTCAAAGTGATCGCGCTGGGCAAAGGCATGGAGCAACCGCTGGCGGGATTTTTGCGCGGCGATTTGTCGAGGCTGCTTTAACCCTCCCGCGATTGCGGCTTGCTGTCGCGGGCATAACCAGCTACTTGTCAGCTTGCTGGCTTAGTGGAACGGCTAGTTGTTTCATCAGGGCCCGCTTCTACCGACCGATCTTTTTTGTGGGCGCGATCAAGGAAAAACAATGTCCCGTCTCCATAGCTTTCCTCCTGTTGCCGACACCTGCGCAACCGTACTGATCCTCGGTAGCATGCCCGGTAAGGAGTCGCTGCGGCAAAACCTGTATTACGGCCACCCGCACAACGCCTTCTGGAAAATCATGGGCGAACTGGTTGGCGCGCATCCCGGCCTACCCTACGCGCAAAGGTTGGCAATCCTGAAGTCATCCGGTATCGCGCTATGGGATGTGCTGGCCTCCTGCGAGCGTGAAGGCAGCCTCGACGCGGACATCAGGGCAGAAACCGCCAATGACTTCGCCGCCTTTTTCGCGCGGCATCCGCACATCACCAAGGTGTGTTTCAACGGCAGCAAGGCCGAACAGAGTTTCAGGAAGTTTGTTTTGGATAGACAGGCTTTGCCGCCGCTAAAATTTCAGCGCCTGCCCTCGACCAGCCCCGCGCATGCGGGAATGCGTCATGAGGAGAAGCTAAAGGTGTGGAGGCAAGCTATTGGTCCACGCATTTGATGCATAGCAAAACAATTGCGGCCCCATTGATTTCGCCGTTTGAGCGCAAGCGGTTAGCCCACACTCAATTCAATGAGCAGACCAGCGTTGGTGGCTCGTATTTGGTGCGGATGTGGAACATCCTGAACGCCCCGAAATTCTTGGCGCTGGAGATGGTGCCCGCATATTCGAAACTGGCCCAGCCTTCGCCTTCCAGTTCCAGCATGGCCACAAAAGGTTCGGTGCCGAATATTTCGCCGGGCGGGGTCACCGGTTCGATCCGCGCGGTCTTGGTGACGTCGTTGCTGGCATAGGTGTAGCAGCGCATCAGGTGGTCGTACACTTTGAAAACCGGGCCGAAGTGCAGCCCTATCCGCATCAGCAGCGGCTCTTTCAGTGCAAGCTTGCTCTGATCGAGCCCGGCAATCGCATGATTCAGCGCGATCGCGATCTTCGCGGCAGTCGAGGCCTTTTCGGTAACCAGGAATATCGCATCCCCCCAAGTGTCCAGATGCTGTATCTCGGCTTTGAATTCTTTGATAGCCGCCGCCAGCACGGGTTGCAGCTCTTCAAAGTACCAGAGGATGTCGCGGTCGCAGAGCTTGCTGAAGCCGCGTACATCGGAGAACAGGATCGCATGCGGCTCGCGTATGCTGGTGGGGTAGTTCCCGCCAGACTTGTGCAAATACTGTCTGGGAATAATCGGCGGACTAGGAATGATTTCGGAATGGAATCCCATCTTTTCCCATTTTGAAACGCTCGAGAAAGTACCGCGACTGGTTGACGAGGTGTTCCGGTCCCACACCGCCAGCTGCAGCAGTTTGGTGCCCAGCGAGCTGGCGCGCATGATGGCCATGCCCATGGTCACATCTGAACAGTAACTGAATAACGAGCCGTCGCCGAGGAATTCCGAATCGGTGGCGCTGGTGACGGTCTGCGCCCCCTTGATGCAGTCGTAATAGCGTTTGACCCACTGCTCACCGGCGGGGCGCACCGACACCTCGCAGAAATTTTCCACATTGAAAGGCAACCAGATGTTCAATTCTCCGCTGTGTTTCAGGATAGCCTCGGCGATCAGGATATCCGATCCGGCCATCAACGAGCCGTAAGCGATCGAGCAATGGTTGGCTGAAATCGCGGCCCCGATCTTCTGCACAAGTTCGCGCTCGTCCTGTTCGCTTAATGGCCGATGGTTGTAAAAAGCATGACCGCAATAGTGAATGACCGACTCGGGCAACAGCGGATCGAGTATCGCCGTCGGAATGTTCAGATAACTACAGATCAGCTTGAGCTGAAAATGCGTTTTGGCGCGTGTGTGCAAGTTGTTCTGGTTGTGTTTGGCCGCCGCCGCGATCACCTGCCGCGCTTCCTCCGCCCTGTCCAGCAACAGGCAGGCCTCCGCCTGCGAGGCCAGCGCAAAATACTGCGGGCCACGATCTTCGCGCGCAAGCTCGAGCGCGCACCCGGCCAGCTCGCGCGCCTTGGCGGCATCCCCGGAAAACAAGTACAGCGTGGCCGCGTTGATCGCGGCATAGTGGCCGCCGCTGGTGGCGAAGGCCTGCTGGTAGGTGACGGCCGCAGCATGGAACTTCTGGGTATCCAGGTTCTGAAACGGCGCTACTTTATCCAGGCTCTGGAAAGCCATACTTTTCAGGATGCGCGCCTCCAACGCGCGCACATATTCGTTGGCGCTCAGATGCAGCTTATAGATATAGAAATAATCCAGCGCGCGTTGCTGGGCATTGCACTTGGACAGTGCCAGCACGGAGCTGTATTGAAAGAACTCCTCGTTCGGCCAGGACTTCAACGCAGCCTGCGCGAGATCGTATTCCTTGAGGTGGTCGCCCGCCCTTTGCGCATTGGCGATCTCCGATTTGATGTGCTCGACAGAATGGCTCATATCGCTCGCTTGATTATGTGAAAACAGCGGACCAGTTCGAAACAACTTGGATATTGCGTTGCCGCATCGGCGCAGTCAATGGCTGCACGGTGGCACATCTTTGCGGATGACGGAAGCTATACGCTTTTGCAGACCCTCCCCACCGCCACGATGCGCGCCTCGCGCACCTTGCCGGCGATGAGGTTCTTGTCGGCACAGGCGCGCGCGATGTCTCCGGCGTTCACGGCTTGCGCCGCACGGGCGCAGCGCAGCATGTATTCCGATTGGGGGTAGGCATCGTTCTCGTGGCCGGTGCGTCCGCGCGCATCGGATTCGCAGGCCAGCAGTATCTGCGCGAAGCGCTCCGGCTTGCGCCACAGGTCGCAACTGTCGAACAGCTTCACGATGGTGTCGGGGCGCAGGTCGCGCGCTTTGTGTATATGGCTGTGATACTGCGCCACGAGCAGGCCGAGGTCGCGGCAGTCTCCCGGTACGCGCAGGCGCTCGCTCATCTTTTTGAGCAGGTCGACGCTGCGTTGCTCGTGGCCGATGTGGCGCGGCAGGGTGTCTTCGGGTGTGGTGGCTTTGCCGAGATCGTGCGTGAGCGCGGCGAAGCGCACTTCCAGTGTGCACTCGTGTTTCGCGGCATCGTCTATCACCATCATCACGTGGATGCCGCAGTCGATCTCGGGATGGTAATGCGCGGGTTGCGGGATGCCGTACAGCGCTTCGACTTCCGGCAATATTTTTTTCAGCGCGCCGCATTCGCGCAGGGTAGTGAAGAAACGCGAGGGCTGTTTTTCCATGAGGCCGCGCGCGAGTTCCTGCCACACGCGCTCGGCCACCAGCGCATCGATTTCGCCGTTGTCCACCATCTTGCGCATCAGCGCCAGCGTCTCCGGCGCAAAGGTGAAGCCGAAGCGCGCCGCGAACCTTGCACCGCGCAGGATGCGCACCGGGTCTTCGGCGAACGCATCGCTCACATGGCGCAACACGCCCGCCTTGAGGTCGGCTTGTCCGCCGTAGGGGTCGACGAGGTTGCCGTCTGCGTCCTGCGCGATGGCGTTCACGGTGAAGTCGCGGCGTAACAGGTCTTGCTCCAGCGTGACGTCCGGCGAGGTGTAGACGGTGAAACCTTTATAGCCCTGCGCCACTTTGCGCTCGGTGCGCGCGAGCGCATATTCCTCGTGCGTCTTGGGATGCAGGAACACGGGAAAGTCGCTGCCCACCGGTTTGAAGCCTTGTGCCTCCATCTGCTCCGGCGTGCTGCCGACCACGACCCAATCGCGATCCTGCACCGGCAGGCCGAGTAGGCGGTCGCGCACCGCGCCGCCGACACAGTAGATTTTTGGAGTGGTGGTACTCAACGGTCAGTCCCCCACCCGAGCGTGTGTTGTTGGGGCTTCAGCCCCGTACAACCACGGCCCACCCTTTGCGGGTGCAACCCTCCCCCGGAGGGAGAGGGGGCAAACGAGAAAAACATTTTTGACTCAGCGCTCATCGGGGATCGGCTTGGTATTTTCGGCGTTCTTGGCGTCGATCACGCCCAAGCGCCGCTTGAGCGAAACACCCGGCTGGCCGAACAGCTTGGCGTAATACACCGTGTTGCTCATGACTTTTTTGACGTAATCGCGCGTCTCGTCGAAGGGGATGGTCTCGGCGTAAATGGCACCCTCCAGCGGTTTATCGCCGCGCCACTGGCGCGCCCGGCTTGGTCCGGCGTTATAGGCGGCGGAGGCCATCACTGCGTTGTTCTCGAACGAAGACAGCACGTTTTTCATGTAATAGGTGCCCAGTTTCAAATTGACTTCGGTCTCGTGGATGAGCGCCTTGCGGTAGTCGCGCATGCCCATTTTGCGCGCGACCCATTTTGCGGTGGCGGGCATGATCTGCATTAATCCCGCCGCGCCCACATCGGATTTGGCATGGGTCGCAAAACGGCTTTCCTGGCGCATCAAACCGTAGACCCAGGCTTCTTCCAGGCCGTGCTCGCGCAAGCGCCCTTGCAGGCTTTCCCGATAAGGTGCCGGATAACGCAAATTGAAATCGTGCATGACCGCAGTACGGTCGGCAGCGTTGATGGAGCGGTCGTACATCGCATTGCGGCGCGCCAGCTCGGCTGCCACCAACAATTTTCTGTCGTCGAATTTGCGTATCGCCCATGCCCACTCTTTAGAGGCTTCGGGGCGCAAATCCATGCGGTACAAAGCAAAAGTGCGCTGTATGCCGGGCAGCGTTTGCATCCAGTTCAACTCTTCCTTGCTCGTCTGCAAGCTTGCCGTAATCATCCCTGCGGCAGGTGCCGCGCCCAATTCCTCTGCCGCGAGCTGCCCGTAGAAACTGTATTCGCGGCTCAGTTCGGCAAACAAAATCTCGGCGTCCGCGATTCTGCCCAACTCTTTGAGCGCGCGCCCCTTCCAGTAACGCCACGCACCTTCCTGTTGCTGTTGCGGTGCCATGGCGGTAATGCCGGCCCACACTTCGTGCCAATCCTCCGCGCGCAAGGCGGCGCGGGCACGCCAGGCCAATTGGGCTTCCGTCAAAGGTGTGTCGCCAGCGGCCTTGTACCAGCCCAGCGCGCGCGCATCCAGCGCGCGTGCCGCTTCATAAGCCAGCCAGCCGAAGAAATAATGTTGCTCTGCTTCGGGGAAACCGGTCGCGAGTTTTTCCCATTGCGCAAAAGCCAGTTGGGGATGCTGTTTCGCCAAACGCTGCAAGGCAAAGAGCGCAATCAAGCGTTGCGCCGCGCTGTTTTTATCCAGCATGTTCTTCGCCAGATAGCGCTCGGGGTCGGCTGCGGCTTTATCCAGTACCGCAGCAGGGAAGATGAGTTTTTTTGGCAATTTCCCGGCCACCTGTTTGGCTAGCGAGACATTGCCGGACTCCAGCGCCAGACGCATACGCGTCCAGATGTCCTGTTCGTTGATAACGCCTTTGCCGATGGCGGCTTCGAACAAAGTAGCGCAACTTTCCGGCTGGCCGGTGCCGCTGAACCAGCGGTTGCGGGCTTCGCGCAAAGCGCCCCCCTCATCGGACAGTCGCCGCAGTTGCAGGGCATAACACCCCAACTCGGCATCGATGTTGAGCGCGCGCGGATACTCCGCCGCGAACTCCTCCCAGCGCTGGTGCCTGCCCAGATTTTTCAGCCACTCGCCGCGGAACAGGTCTATCACCGGCGTATCTTCCGGGCGCGACAGGAATTGCTTGATCGCCGAGCCGTCCTTTTCATCCCAGTGCAGGCGCAGTTGGTAATAGGCGAGGTAAGGCTCCAGCGGAGAATCTTTCAGACGCGCCGCCATGCGTTCCAGTTTGGCCGCATCGCCCTTGCGAAAAGCATCGCGCGCAGCGAGGAAATCCTCATCCTGACTTGCCAGCGACGCTACGGGGATAAACAGTAATAACAGCCATGCGAACTTCATTGGGGACGCTTCCAGACGAACTGTGCGGAAGGATAACACAGGCGCTATTGCTGCGGCTTCAGGCGGACTGCGCCCAAGCTGTTTGCAGCGCTTGCAGTTGCTGTCGGATATCGGCGAACAGCGGTCGCGCAGCCGGGTTATCCTGGGCGCAACGGGTTTGCAACCCGGCCAGCGCTTGCAAAATTGCACCGTCCGCATCGCAACGTTGCAGCAATTCTTCCAGCAGGCAGGCAAACGCGCGCACTTCGATGCGCTGTAGTGCATGCGCACGCCGTGTATCTTGCGGCGCAAAGAAAGAGGCGGCACCGAAATCGCCCAGCCAGGCATGGCCGCCGGTGCCGTGCAAAATATTGTGCGCGTACAGATCGCCATGCATGATGCCGCGCGCGTGCAGATGCTGCGCGGCAGAAGCGATACCAAGCGCCATGCGCAGGACGGCATCGGCGGTAAAGGCGGTAGCGGCAGCGTAAATGTCGCGCGTGCATGACTCCAGGCTGGGCGGGCCGGCCAGATTGGTGAACTCCGGGTCTGCCAGCGCCATCACCAGCCCGCTTGCGGCGGCGGGATGGCCGTGGATTTTGCCGTGTACCGCGATCAGGTTGGGGTGCGCGCCCGCGCCGATGCACGCGGCCATTTCGCTATGCGGCAGGCCGTCGCTGGTAAGCGCGCCTTTGAACAGCTTTAGCGCCACCGGCTGTGCCGTTTCACCGCGCCACAGTGCCTGATGAATGATCCCCGATGCGCCTTCGCCCAACTTGTGCAGCACCTTCAGCGCATCCCAAGCGATGCTGGCAATACGGTTGCGCTCCAGCGCTACGGCCTCGTGCCCTGCACAGCAAGGGTTTCCGGCATAAGCCAGCCAGGACAGGCGCGGCAATTCAAATAGCCACTCGGGAAGTTATTCAAAGCGGTTGGCCGCGATGCGCAGCAGTTCCAGTCGCCCGCATGCGGCCATTTCTTGCGGCAATGACTGCAAGCGATTGCCCGCCAGCATGAGTTTTTGCAATTGCGCACAAGCGCCCAGCTCCGGCGGCAATGCCTCGATCCGGTTATCGGTGAGGATGAGCCAACGCAAAGAGGACGGTAATGCGGCGGCAGGTACGCCGCGAATCTGATTGGCCTTGAAGCCTAACATGCCGAGCTGCGGGCACTGCCCCAGCACTTCCGGCAGACGGGTAAACCGGTTGTCGGAGCAAAACAGGATGCGCAATTTATGCAGGCGCGGCAGATCGTCCGGCAGGGAAGTCAGCGCATTACATGAAAGATCGAGGATTTCCAGGGTATCGGCGAGTCCGAAAATTTCCGGCGGGAATTCTGTCAGGCCGCACGATAAATTCAGACGCCGGCTCCCCGCCAGTTTCCCGGCGCGCAGTTGTTCCAGCGGGGTCATCAATTACGCGGGCAAGGTGTCCGGGACAGACGCATGTAGCAACATGCGTCCGCCGGATTATTTTTTATTGTATTTCTCAATCGCTTCCTTCATGGCCCGCACTTGGGGACTCGGTTTTTTGTCGGCACCAGTGCTGGCGGCAACCGGTGCGGCAACTGCACTGGTCGGCACCGCGGACGCGGCGGCAACAGCGCTGGCCGCCTGGCGCAATTGCTCTTCCAGTGTGGGAGAAATTTTCAATTTTGTTTGCAGCGGAGTGATGTTCTGGACAATTTTTGCCATGCGCTCGTCGCGCTTGGCGATATCTTCATTGCGCAAGGAATTTTCCTTGGACACCGCGGCCTTGAATTTTTCCAGTTCGCCCCTGGATGCAGACAAGCCCGAATTCAGGCTGTCTATCCTGGCGTTGGCTTTATCGAGTTGCTCCCGACCGGATTGACTTCCATTCACGGCAAGCACCGCGATTACCAGCGCGACAACCGCCACAACGGGCGCGAAGGCGAGCATTGCATAGTTTCCGATCAGCTTCAGCCTCGCGCGCATCAACTCCGCCTTGGGTGGCGCGGCGCTGTCATCGGCGTTGCGTTTGTCGGACGTTGGAGCTTTTACTTCATGTTCCTGATGAGTGGTCATGCTGGTCTCCCGGATCAAAATTAATGTTTAAGCTGGTGTTGTCAGCGCGCGCGAAACAAAAATGCGGTTCGAGTTACGGTTTTTAGTGTACCACCAGGATATGCATGGCACATTACATGCGTCATTCCGGCAATACGAATTCGCATTCGGCATTGCGTATTCCAGTGAAATTGATCACCTAGTCCGACAACATGCGCACCTAGACCGGTTGTGTTGAGCAAAAAGTGTTTGTTGTCGTAGCAGGTTCATTTGCGCAGCAACCGCATACCGTTGAACACCACAATCAGGCTGGCTCCCATGTCGGCGAAAACCGCCATCCAGAGCGTGGCCTTTCCTGCGAGCGCCAAGATGAAGAATATCGCCTTGATGCCGATAGCCAGCGCAATGTTCTGCCGTAATACGCGGAACGTGTCGCGGCTTAGCCGGATGAAGTGCGGCAGTTTGCGCAGGTCGTCATCCATCAGGGCCACGTCGGCGGTCTCGATGGCCGTATCGGTTCCGGCGGCACCCATGGCGAAACCGATGGATGCCTTGGCCAGTGCAGGCGCATCGTTGATGCCATCGCCCACCATCCCTACCTGGCCAAAGCGGCTGACCAGCTCGTCGATGATCGCCAGTTTGTCCTCCGGCAGGAGGTTGCCACGTGCATCGTCAATTCCAACCTGAGTAGCGATGGCGCTAGCCGTCGTCTGGTTATCTCCGGTCAGCATCACCGATGCCACGCCGAGGGCGTGAAGCTGGCGGATTGCCTCCGCGCTGTGGCCACGCACCGTGTCGGCAACACCGATAATGCACAGGGATGCCGTGTCATTGGACAATATCACAGCGGTCTTGCCTTCTCTTTCCAGCCGTTCCAGCACTTCCTCGACATGCAGCCCGCAGATTCCCAGTTCCTCACATAACCTGTGGTTGCCGACATGGTAGAGCAGTCCGTCAATTACCGCTTTCGCGCCGCGCCCCGTGATGGACTCGAATGAAGTAACAGGCAGCAGCGGGCGATGGACAGCGTTCACGTCTGATGGTGTTTGCCATGCCGCAGTGATGGTAGCCGCAATGGGGTGTTCGGAATGCGCATCCACACTGGCGGCAAGTTGCAGCAGCGTGTCTGCCGGCAAACCAACGAGCGGAACTACATCGGTCACGACAGGCTTGCCGTGAGTGAGCGTGCCGGTCTTGTCCAGGGCCACGACCTTGATCAAGCGGCCATTTTCCAGATGCACGCCGCCCTTCACCAGCAGGCCCAGCCTTGCCGCCGTGGCGAGACCGCTCACCACGGTGACCGGCATGGAAATTACCAGCGCGCAGGGACAGGCGATCACCAGCATGACCAGCGCCTTGTAGAACCAGGGCTCGAATGCTGCGCCGAACAGCAGCGGCGGTACGGCAGCCACCAGAACCGCGAACGCCACGACGGCGGGCGTGTAGTAGCGCGCGAATTGATCGACGAAGCGTTGCGTCGGCGCGCGCTGGCCTTGCGCCTCCTGCACCGAATGGATGATGCGGTCCAGCGTGGTGTGCCCCTTGTTCGCGGTGATGCGGAACTCCAGCATGCCGCGCTCGTTCAGCGTACCGGCGAAAACCGGATCGCCCGCAGCTTTCATCACGGGCATGCTTTCCCCGGTGATCGGCACCTGATTCACCGAACTGCCGCCCGCCGTGACCACGCCGTCCAGCGGGATGCGTTCTCCCGGCCGGACGCGCGCGGTTTGTCCCACTTGGACGTCGGTCGCCGCCACCTCGCACCACTCGCCGCTATCGAGGCGCACGGTCGCGGTCTCCGGGGTCATGGCCATGAGGCCGCGAATCGCATTCTTGGCCCGCTCCAGCGAGAGTGTTTCGATCACCTCGGCCAGTGCGAACAGGAAGATCACCACCGCCGCTTCCGGCCACTCCCCGATGGCGATTGCGCCAATCACGGCAATGCCCATCAGGAAGTTTATGTTGAGCGTGAAGGTCTTGAGCGCGATCCAGCCTTTCCTGAGCGTGTCGGAACCGCCGGTGGCGATGGAAAACAGCGCGAGTGCGACGACGGCTGGCGAGTTTTCCGCCGTTCCTGTCCCTGCGAGAATTTCCGCTGCGATGGCGGCAACGCCCGACACCGCGATGAGCGCCCATTCCCTGCGCGACACTGCGGGCGCGCTTGACTCGCGATCGGGAGAACCGGCCACCTGCGGAGCGGCAATCGCCTCCATGCCGATTTCGCGCAAAGCATCGAGGATGGGCTGCTCGCCGTCCAGCGTATGCGTAACGACAAGGCGGCGATCCATGAGATTGAACGCAAGTCCGCCGATGCCTGGCACTGATCCGAGACGCTTGCGGATCAGTGCCTCCTCGGTCGGACAATCCATGTTTCGGATGATAAACGTCGAATGTTTCATAGACACTCATTTCCATGCGTTTGAGCGTGTCGATTAACAAAAACAGCAGGTCTGTTGCCGACGGAGCACATGATCATAATGCCCCCATTTTTTCCACCGTTGTGACCTGATAAATGCCGCGCCCTCCCAAGCCGCAATTGGCGGCGCGCAGCGCCTGCAAGACTTCGTCCACATCCTCGTCCTCGAGCAGAATGTCCACGCGCACATGCGGGGTGTAGCCGATCACGCGGTCGCGCGCGGTGAGTGCGGCGTCGTGTTCGTCCTGGGAGCCGTGGCCTTCGACGCGGGTGAAGGTGAATCCCGTTACCTGCACGAAGCTGCGCAAGGTATCTGCCAGCGCCTGCTCAAGATCGGCATGCACGATCAGCATCAGGTTTTTCATATTGTTACTCCTTGAGAATTGTTTTTCCGTTCCGAGCGCGTTTCGAGCCAGGCATAGAGAGTCGGCAGTAACACCAGTGTGAGCAGCGTCGAGGTGAACAGCCCGCCGATGACCACCACGGCCAGCGGCCGCTGCAACTCGGAACCGGGGCCGCTGGCAAGCAGCATGGGCACGAGGCCGAGGCTGGCAATGAGCGCTGTCATCAGCACAGGCCGCAGCCGGCGCTCCGCGCCTTCCTGCACCGCTTGCAGCACCGTGCGTCCGGCTGCGCGCAACTGGTTGATATAGGTAACCAACACCACGCCGTTCAGCACCGCCACGCCGAACAGCGTGATGAAACCGACCGAGGCAGGCACCGAAAGATATAGCCCCGAAAGATACAGGCTCACCACCCCGCCTATCATGGCGAACGGAATATTCAGGATAATGAGCCCCGCCTGGCGCACCGAGCGGAAGGTCGAGAACAGCATGAAGAAGATAAGCGCGATCGACACCGGCACGACAATGCCCAACCGCTGTGCCGCGCGCTGCTGGTTCTCGAACTGGCCGCCGTAGTCGATGTAATAGCCCTGCGGCAGTTTGACCTCGCGCTCGATCGCGGCGCGCACTTCCTCGACCAGGCTGACCACGTCGCGTCCCTCGACGTTCACCTGCACCACGGCCAGACGTTTGCCGGCTTCACGGGTGATCTGCACCGGCCCGTCCACCTCGCGTATATCGGCCAGCATGGCAAGCGGAACCTTGGTGCCGCTTGGCGTCTCGACCAGCAGATGCGCGAGCGCCTGCGGTGTGGCGCGCGCAGCTTGCGGGAAGCGCACCAGTACGCCGGTGCGCCTGCTCGCCTCGATCACCTCGGTCGCTACCTTGCCGCCGACTGCGGTTTCGATCAGCCGGTTGATGTCCTCTATCTTGATCCCGTAGCGCGCGATCCGCTCCGGGCGTATCTCGATTTGCAGGTACTGTTGTCCGAGAACAGGCTGACGCACAATATCCACTGCGCCCGGTATCTTTGCTGTCAGTACCTCGATCTGTTGTGATTTTTCCTCCAACAGCGCGAGGTCGTCGCCGTAGATTTTGATCGCCAGCGCGGCGCGCACGCCGGAAAGCATCTCCGAAACGCGCATGTCGATCGGCTGGGTGAAGGCGATCTCGATACCCTCGAACTGTTCGAGTTTCTGGCGCAGCGCCTCCTGGAACTCGGCCAGGCTGCGCGTCCACTCGCTGCGCGGTCTGGTGAGCACGAAGTTGTCGGTCTGGTAGAGCCCCATCGGATCGAGCCGCAGCTCGTCGGCTCCAGTACGCGACACGACGCCGCGCACTTCCGGCAATTCCATCATCGAGCGATGGTATTGCGCGTCTGCCGCCAGCGAGGCTTCCAGCGTGATGTCGGGCTTCTTCTCGATAATCACTACAGTCGAACCTTCTTCCATTGTCGGCATGAACTCGCGCCCGATGAACGGGAACAGCGATGCCGCCACGAACAGCGCAGCGAGCGCACCGCCTACCGCAGTCTTGCGATGGGTGATGGCCCAGCGCATCACCGGAAGGTACACGCGCTTGATAGCTGCGAGCACGCGGTCGTCGCCGTGTGTGCCGCCGCGCATGAGCAGGCTGGCAAGCACCGGGATGACGGTGAGGGAGAGCAGCAGCGAACCGGCGAGCGCAAAGCAGATGGTGAGTGCGAGCGGCGCGAACATCTTGCCTTCGAGGCCGGAAAGCGTGAACAGCGGCAGGAACACGATGACGATGATGAGCACCCCAGACAGCACCGGCACGCCGACCTCGGCGGATGCGCGGTAAACCAGATGCAAGCGGCTCACCCCTTTGGGCGCGTACCCGAGTTGCGTGTGGACGTTCTCCACGACCACAATGGCCGCGTCCACCAGAATGCCGATCGCGATGGCAAGTCCGCCAAGCGACATCAGATTGGCAGAAACACCGAACAGACGCATCGCCAGGAAGGTGAACAGCACCGACAGCGGCAGGATCAGCGCCACCGTGAGCGCCGCGCGCAGGTTGCCGAGCAGCACAATCAGCACGATCAGCACCAGCACCACCGCCTCGCCCAGCGCCTTTTCCACCGTCCATACGGCCTCGTCGATCAGCACGGTACGATCATAAAACGGCACGATTTTGACACCCTCTGGCAGAGCCGGCGCGAGCGCCGCGAGTTCGCGCTTCACCCCCTCGACCGTAGTGCGACCGTTCGCGCCCTTGCGCAGCAGCACCAATCCAGTGACCACTTCCCCCTTGGCATCGGCGGTCACGCCGCCGTAGCGGGTGAGCGCACCGAGCCGCACCTCGGCCACATCTCTGACCAGCACTGGCACGCCACTGCGCGTGGTGATAACCACCTTGCCGATGTCGTCCAGGCCGCGCAACACCCCTACCGTGCGCACCAGCAGCGTTTGCGCCTGCCGGTTGATGCGATCACCGCCGGCATTGCGGTTGCTCGCTGCAAGCGCCAGTTCGACATCGTTAAGTACGAGGCCATAGTGTGCGAGCCGCTCGGGTTGAACGGCAACCTCAAAAGCACGCGCCTCGCCGCCGAGCGAGTTCACATCGGCGACCCCGGCAACCGTGCGCAGGCGCGGGCGGATCGTCCAGTCCTGGAGCGTGCGCAATTCGGCATTGCTCAATCCGCCGCCTTCGATGCGATACATGTATATCTCACCCAGCGGCGTGGTGATCGGCGCCAGCACCGGTTCAATGCCCGGCGGCAGGCCGGCGCGTACTTGATTCAGGCGCTCAGCCACCTGCTGGCGTGCCAGATAAATGTCGGTGCCGTCCTCGAACCAGACGGTCACGAGACCGAGCGCGTATTTGTTGAGCGAGCGCAATGCCGTTTGGCTCGGTAGCCCCTGCATCTCGATCTCGATCGGGAAGGTGATGCGACTCTCGACCTCAGCCGGGGTCATGCCCGGCGCCTTCACGATCACTTGCACCTGCGGCGTGTAGATATCGGGGAATGCGTCGATGGGCAGGGTGCGAAATGCCCACAGACCGCCGATGACTACGGCGGCGGCAACCAGCAACAGCATCAGGCGCTGGATCAGCGCAAAGCGAATCAGGGCGGCAATCATGGTGCTACCTCCTTCTGTGAATCAAGTACGGTCATGCCGACGGCAAGGCGCAGGTCGGCGGCCGCAAGCGCGCTTTCCTGTTGCAGTGCCAGGTGACGGGCATGGGCATTGAAATAAGTGTTGCTGGCATCCACCAGTGCGAGGACATTGAGTTCGCCGGCGGCGAAACCCCGGCGGGTGAGCGTGTACATCTTGCGTGCGGGTTCAAGCAGATTCGTGCGCAGCCGTTCAGTCTGTTCGAGCAGACGCAGCAATTGTGAGTGCGCCTGTTCGAGACGGCTGCGCGCATCGCGCTGTTCTATGGCGAGCTGTGCCTGCGCGCGCCCGGCTTCCGCACCGGCCTTGGCGACCGGGCCGTTGTTGGTGTTCCACAGCGGGAGTTGCACGCTCACGCCGATGCCGGTCACATCGCGCCGCTGGCCCGCCAGAAAGTCGCGTTCGCGGAACAGATTCAACGACGGAACGGCGTAACGCTGGGACTCGGCGACCGCAATTCCGGCCTGCGCGGCCTCATATTCCTTGCGTGCAACCGACAGCGATGGGTGAGCCTCCAGCGTGCGCACATACACATCGAGTCCGGCGGGCGCTGCCGGAAGAGAGGGCGCTGCCAATTCGACCGGTTCATCGGCTGGCAGGGCAAGCAAAGCGCGGAAATCAATGAGCGCTTTTTTCTGTTCGCGCTCGGCTATAGCCATTGCTTGGCTTGCCTCCTCGCTCAGTATCGCCAGACGTTGGCGTTCGAGGGGCGTAAGGTAGCGCACCAGCCTGTCTGCCCTCGTCTTGCGCGATGCACCGGGCGATTCCGCGACAAGGCGCATGTGCTCCCGGGTTAGCTTGTGTTTGGCTGTAGCCAGTTGCAGCGCCTGAAATACGCGCGCGGCCTCGCGCTCCAGCAACAGTTGCCGGTAACGGAGTCTTTCGCGCGCGCTGTCGAGATTGGCCTCGGCTACCACACGCTGCCGGGCAAGCCGGCGCAGCGGTAGCGGTTGGCTCAATGCGAGCTGGGTAAAATTGCTCCCGCCGCTCCCGTCTTCGATACCGGGCCGGTTATCGGCGCGGACATCAATGGTCGGGTTCGGCCAGGCCCCGGCTTGTTCGAGTTCGGCTTCGCGCGCCGCAATCTCCGCTTCGGCGACACGCAGTTCGGGCGCGATGTCGAGCGCGCGCCTGATGCTGTCTGCAAGCGACCAGACTTTGACATCGCGTACCTGCACGAGAAAACCACCATCTGGTTTAGAGGGTGTCTGTGAAAAAACAGGGGTGGAAAACAGCGCCGCCAACCCCAGCGGCAATATGAATCTGAACATCGAATTCTCCTGAAACGAGGAAGGAATTCGGCGAGGCGTCAGAGCGTGCTAGATTTTGAAAAGCAAGGAGCGTCCCGCCGGATCAGGCGAGACTGGATTTCGGGGGTTGATCGATCAAATCGGGGGCGGGCGAGGAATGGATGGTTTTGACGTGGAACCCGAATGTTTCGGGCCACTTGGGAAAGAGCGGCGTGCTGGAGGCAGAAGCCTGGATGGGCAAGTGGCCGAACATGTGGCAACCGCAGGGATGGTCGTCATGATGGTCAGTTGCCGACTGCTGGCCATCGTGGGCATCCGCAAGGGATAGCGTACTTGCATCCGATACGGAGTATTCATGGGATGCATTTGCTTCCCAAATGAAATCCGGAGCCATCACTGTCAAGGCGATGACAGACACGATCAGGATGGCAATGAATTTTCTGGCGAGGCGATTCATGGACAAAGTTTGACTAAGCAAGTAGGACTTGTCAATGAGAAGGTGTAATGCTTGTCGCGAGCTTTTGATCTGTCCGGTTTTGTAGCGCGCAATCTGTCCGGTTGTCATATTGCCCGAGGAGGGCGATATGAAGCCGACACAAGTGCTACAGGAGATACGGAAGATGAGATT